>NZ_JBSFUR010000077.1:0-19009 GCF_053591895.1 Streptomyces sp. NPDC002867
GTGAGCGCGTTCGGCGGTCCGGTCTTCCAAGAGGACGACCGCTTCTTCCGCGACGTCCAGATCCCCCGCGAGTACTGGAAAGTCATCGCATTCTCAGAAAACGGTGAACTCAAGGCCAAAGGCTTCCTGCTCACACAGAACCTCAACCAGCTCGAAGCCCTGGAGCTCGACGAGTTCCGCGTCTTCCAGGTCAGCCTGAGCGAGATCGAAGAACGCGGCCACCTCCGCTTCCCCGCCCCCCTGCGCAAGGCAGACACACTCGTCGTGCCCGAAACACTGGCAGAGCGAGAGCCACTGGACAGCCTCGCCGACATTCAGTGGCACTAGCCAGACCTCGAACCGTGCCCGAGGCAGCGAACAGGACGCGGCCGGGCACGCGCGGCAAGCAGCCGCCCCGGTACCGTCGCGCACCCGACGGCGCATCGACGTGCCGTCGCCAGGGGGCCGTGAGCGGCCGGCTGTGGGCGGCGGCACGGGGAGACAGCTGCGCCCCGGCACGGCGCGGAGCGCACCGGGGCGCAGGGGGCGTCGTCAGGCAGCGAGGGCGACGTCCGGAACGCCGCCACCGGACGGATCGAGGTAGTCAGGGTCCAGGTCGACGGTGGCCGTCTGGCCGTTGCGGTGGATGGTGAAACTCTCGAGTCGAGGAATCCGTTCCGGCCTACTGGGCCAACGCGGCGGCCCCGCGGATGACCACGCGCCGCCCGGGTCAGGGACCGAGAAGGTGCCGCTGGACCCGGGACCGGGCACGGTCCGGGGTGGTGCCGAGATGGCGGGCGAGCTCGTCCGCCCAGTGATCTGCGCTCGGGTCGATCCGGTACGCGGCAGTGCGGCCGGCGTTGCGGGCCAAGCGCTCGAGTGCGGCTACGGCGCGCAGGGCCGCGGCGGGGTGGTCGTCAGCGAGCATGCCCAGGCGGGTGTGGAGAAGGTCGATCAGGTCGGTGACGTCCGCGGGCAGCGGCACCGTCTGCTGTTCGACGGCGTCGATGTGGGCGGCCCAGTCCCGGTAGGGGCCCGACAGGTCCGCATCGTCCAGGTCGTCCTCGTCGCCGAGACGGTCCCAGTCGATCGGATAGTCGGGGCCGCGCCAGCCGCAGGCGCACGCGCCGCGGAAGCCGGCCGCCTTCGGCCGCCCAAAGCGGCCGGTGTAGGCCCACCACTCACGGGTGCTCTGCATCGACGCCCCGCTGCCCAGATCCAGATACACCAGGCGCGGCTCACTGCCGTCGGCCAGCACCGCGCCCGCATACCCGACGTGCTGCTCCTCGAACTCCTCCGCCACCCACATGAACTGGGCCTCCCCGTCCCGAGCCTCCACGACGGCGCCATGCTTGCACCGCAGCAGCCAGACACGGGCGCTGCTCCGTCAGCCAGGGTCCAACCCCTTGTTCTGTTGGACGGCAGCGGCAGACCTGCAAGATGCGCGACGGGGCAGCGGTCATCGGTGCAGGAGACCGGTGGCGAGCACCAGGCAGCCGGTGAACAGGAAGCGTCCCATGGGAGCAAGTGATTCCCAGCCTCGCCGGCAACCGGGCAGGCGCTGGCGCAGCCTGCGACGGGTCACCACGAACGGGCGTAGCGCCGGAGCCCGGCAAGCACTGCGCTACGAGGGCGCACACTCCGTGACGAGGCCCGTCAGAAAGGCGAGGGCTCAGATTCGTCCCACTTCCATCCGGTTTCGGGGAACTGCTCGAGCAGTGCAGAGAACGAAGTTGCCTGGTGGATGGCCGACGACCAGTCCTGAGCGGAGACGTCGAGCAGGACCAGAGGCGGAGGTTCCTGCCGAAAGTCGTAGGTGAGCATTTCGCGGCTTCCGTCCCCGCCGATGACGATGCTCCCAGGGAAACGTTCCTGGAAGTCGCCAGCCTCATTGACTTCGATGAGCTCCGCAATGGCATTGATCATCAGGAAGTCGTCCGCAGGAGGAACGAACCGGGCGATGCTCCCTTCTGTGGCCAGGAAGTGTCGGTAGTCCTCGGGAAATCGGACTTTGAAGCGGCGCTCAGCCTGCGCGATCTGGTCGTCGTTCGAACTCATGAGGCCGTTCTATCAAGGCCTGTCGTGCCTGCTGGCGGTGGCTGCGGTGAGCAGGACTGCCGTACGACCGGCGTCGCCATCCGGCTCGGGCGGCCAATAGTGGGGCGCGGAGGTAGGTGGTCGTACCCTTGGCGTCGCGCGCGCTCTCCAGCAGCCGACCTCGGTCGCGCACTCGCCCATCCTGGCATTCCCATCCAGCACCCGCACGCGTAGTGACAGCATCCAGCGTGGATGGATCATCCCTGGAGTTCGCTGTTACGAACCGAGGACTACCAGGTTCCCTCTAGGATTTCTTCGAAGATGATGTTCCATTCCGAGATGGGGTCCTCGAAGGGGGTGCTGTCGAACTGCTCGATCTTGGAGCGTGTTTGCTGTGCGAGCGCCTCCTCGTCATCGGCGGAGTCACGCTCAGCGTGGTAAGCCTGCAGGGCACAGAGGCTGTAGATCAGGGACTCGACGTCGCGGTGCATGAGCAGATGCCGGGAAGTGCCTTCCGGGAAGGCGTAGATGTTCTCGGTGTCGGGGTCGAGGGCCAGGGTTGAGTCGTTGAAGTAGCCGAGGACGAGCCATTTTTGCGCCTCGGTGGGGTAAGTACGTCCAGTGGGTTCGAGGAACTCGCCGAGGTACATTGAATCCTGGCCGGGGTTCGTGACGTCCATGCGTGACAGGAAGAGGTCGTCGTGCGGGAGTCCCACTTCATGAAGAATGCGCATCGAGCGTGACAGTTCGGCGGGGTTGTGTTGCGCTTCTTGGGGGAACAGGACGATTCCTTGGATTCCGAACAGGCGGATGATCTCGTCTGAACTGACGGAGTAACTCATGGGTGACCTTACTCGTGCTTGACGTTAGCGGCCGTGCGCCTTCTTCAATGCATTCACGTAAGCTTCGTGTTGCGCATTCCCTTCCTCTCGCTTTCCATTGAGTTGATCATAGGGCACGGCCTCGGTGACTTTGGTGTCTTCACCGAAGTGTTTGGCAAGCCATGCGTCGCAGCGGCTGTTGCGTTTTTGGCATGGCGCCCGTTCGGTGAATACTTCGTCAAGCCCGTCTTGCTTTCCTTTACGGATGAGAGAGTAGCCTATGACGCGTTCCGAGTGCATACCTCGGTCGCTTCGGCCGATGAGGATGAGTTCCTTATTCTTGTCAGAGGGGTCGATGTATCGCCCTGCGGCGTAGTTGTGCTTGGTCTCGTAGTCGTTGTTGGCGTAGCGGGCGAGTTGCGTTGCCTGGCCCAGCGGGTCCTTGTACGGGTCGACGCGGCTCGATTTGACCACTTTGGTTTCGTCGTCCTGAACGCCGACATCTCTTTTTTCGGCTCTGCTTTCTGGTCGCCATGCTTTGCCGTTGGACTCGAGGAGGTCGTGAATTCCTGACGTGTCGTTCTTGTCGACAGGCTTCAGCGTTCCATCGGGAAGCAGTTGCTGGACTGTGCCGTCTTTGGACAGGAGGTACATGGGGACGTCTTTGCCGTCGCCGTCTTTCTTGCCGGGACTGCAGCCGTCGACCTTGTCTTTGACACCTTTGTCGATGTCGCCGTTGCTTCGCTTGGTCTTGTCGAGGCCGTCGACGTTCTTTTCGATCTCCTTGTGCATCTTGTGCGCGGTGGACTCGACCTTGTCCTCGGCCTTGTCGATGGCGGCACCGAATTTGGCGAAGCGGTCGTCCTTCTTTGTGACGAGGCTGCGCTTCGCTCGTTTGTCGCCGAAGTTCTTCTTCTTGTCCTGGAGTCTTCCTTGTTCTCGGCCGAGTTGGTCGATGGCGTCGACGAACTCGGCAAACTCGATCCAGAGATCCTGTCCGACTGAGTCAAGTCCTTCCGGCAGGAGCGCGCCGTTCTTGTCGTGCCCCCCGGAGGAGGTCGTGTCGTCGAACAGCCCCTCGAGTTTCGAGAGGACCTCGCCTTCGATCTTTTCGACGGCGAGATCGATGAGTTGGGAGACGAGTAGGTCGATGGCTTCCCGGACAGCGATCTTCAGGGCGAGGGCTGCTCCGGCTCCCAGTAGAGCGGAGAGACCGCCGGTGAAGATGGCGCCGATGAGGCCTCCTGCGACGGCGGCGGCCGCAGTACTGAGGTCGGCGATGACAGCAACCTTGCAGGTGGTGACGTAGCCGGCACCGGTGTCCATCGCGCTGGCCAGCACGTCCATGGCGTCGGCGAGGTGCTTCATGTCCTGACCGGAGACCTTGCCCCAGCGCTGTCTGAAGGCGTCCACCGCCATGCCTTTGCTGCGG
The DNA here is from genome assembly GCF_053591895.1 of Streptomyces sp. NPDC002867. Classification (NCBI taxonomy): domain Bacteria; kingdom Bacillati; phylum Actinomycetota; class Actinomycetes; order Kitasatosporales; family Streptomycetaceae; genus Streptomyces; species Streptomyces sp. NPDC002867. Next base: position 4,270 of record NZ_JBSFUR010000077.1, read on the forward strand.
CCGGCCAGAATGTTGCTGCAAGCCTTGTTGGCGTCGCGGATGGTATCGCGTAGTTCCTCAGCGAACTCGCGGTACTCGCGGGCTGTGTCCTTGAGGTCGTCCTCGTCGATGTCGGGCCAGTCGACGCCGACCATCTCCATGATGTCGCGCAGGTCTTCAGGCAGCTGTATGCCCACCCCGTCACACCCCCGTGCTCAGCTCGGCCTGGTCTTCAGCTGTGATCCACTCTAGAGGGGACCATGCGTGAAGTGACCTGCCGTTATCGGTCGTTGTGGGCGGGTCGGGGGTGCGGAATGAGTGTCGTGACGCAGTCGTCCATGCCGATCACGATGCGGGGCTCACCCGCGCTGGTACGGACGCAGCAGACGGCCCGGACTGGTGGGCCGGGGCGGAAGGGCAGGGTGACTCCGCTGTCCAGGTCCACGTACTGGACCAAACCGTCGGCCCATGCCACAGCAAGCTCTGCCGCATGCCCTTCGCTGGTGCTCGCGCTGAGATCGACGACGGGGCTCGGCCGGTGGAACAGCGGTTCGGGCATCGGTGGCGCGTCTGGACTCCACACCCGGACGCGGCCGTCGACTCCGCCGGAGTAGAGGAGCGTTGGGCCGGCTCCTTCGAGCGCGAGTCCCGTAAGAGCTGTCACCGGCCCGTCGTGGAGCATGCGGGAGGTCAGTTCGACGTTGTCTCCCTTCAAGGACAGGACGTGGACGTGGCCGCTGTTGTCGCCGAAGGCTGCACCGTCTGGTAGTGACGCGGCGGTGGTGAGGGTGGCTGCGGCTATGCGCTCCGGGAGGGTCAGTGCCGCTCGGCGCAGTTGTGTCCAGAGGTCTGTGTCAGGTTCCAGTAGGGCTTGCAGTCCTTCTCTGTTCCGCGGCGCCTCCCCGACGAGGCTGACCTCGCCGAAGTCGTCGACAGCGGCGACCGTTCCGTCAGCGAGGCAGAAAATGGCTGTGGGCGGGCGATTATGGCTCGTCGTCAGGCGGCCGGTGATCGTGCTGCTGGCATGGTCGAGAAGTCGCACATCGCCGAGGTGGCCGGCGCACAGCACCTGCCCTGCGTGCCGGGCTGCGCCGGCGCAGAGCGCGGTGACCGGGCCGGGCCAGCCTGAGCTTGTGCCCTCCCGGGTGGAGGTGTGTGCGACACGCCACGGCTCGGGTTGCGCCATGTCGTGCAGGGCGCGGCGGACGTCGGCTGCAGTGTTGCTGTCGAGTGCTGCGAGCAGCGTCAGCGCACGGGTCGAGGTCGTGTCGGCGGCGCACAGGGACTGGCCTGCGCGGAGCCAGGCGCGCCCGAGGTCACTTGCTCGTTCCGCGGAGATGGGCTGTTGGTCCAGCCACGCGGTGACGGCGTGAGGGTCGGCTCGGACGACGGACTCGGCGGTGAAGGACAGCGTGTCGTCGTCGGGCGGGGTGGCTGGCTTCTGCTCGGGTTGTACGAGCAAGCCGGGCAGCGGGTAGAGGCGCTCGGGCTCGGCAGCGGGATTGATTGCCAGGGCCCACTGGCGGAAGCTGTCGTGGTCGGTCCAGCGGGGCTGGCTGAGGTCCATGACCGCCGACTGCTGAGCTTGGCCCAGCAGTTGCTCGGTGCACGGTGCTCCGGTGCGGGACTCGACGACCAGCTTCACGTGGCTGCTCTGCAGGAATGGCCTGATCAGCTGGTCGACGATGGCGTCGGGTGCGCGAGAGTGGTGCAGGTCGCACAGGATGAGAACGGTGCGCCGCTTGTCCGTGGCTACGGCCGTGCACAGTTCGCTGGGGGCCCGTGCCGCCAGCCTCAGATGGTCTGCCAGGAGCCAGGTCGCGCCGCGGAGGCCTACGTCGGCCAGCGGGGCCACCGCGTGGACGCGCCGGTCACTGGTGTCCTCAGAGGGTGTGTCTCCGTGCTCGACGAGCCATGCCAGCAGGTGGGACTTACCTGCGTTCGAGGGCCCGGTCAGCACGCACAGCCGGGGGGCATGCGCGTCGGCGAGCCATCCGAGCAGCGCCGACGCTGCGGGTTCCCTGCCGGCGCCCGGCTTGCGCAGGCGCAGACCTTTTGTGTCGGACACTGCACTTCCCCCCGTCCGCGGCTACTGGTGTCGGCGAGCCTGCTGAGCAGCGTAGACGATCGCCTCCTTCAGCCCTTCCTCTCTCGATTCTGCTGTCACGCCGTAGTCGAAACTGTGCGTGAACTGGGCGTTGGGAAAGAGCCGTTGCATCCAATGCGCGCAGTAGTGACCCGGCATGAGGCAGGGTTCGAGTTCGCAGTACACCCGGCTAACGTCTTCCGGCCGCACCCCCGACGACGACAGGCGCTGCCAGATGCGCTCTTCGGGATGGAGTCTGCCGGGACCTGTGCTGTCGGTGACAATCTCCTTGCGGCCGTCCGGCAGCTTGAACTCGAAGGAAGCCGAGAACGGGAAGTTCAGCGTGTGCCGTACGTCGTCCAGGACTCGTGGCCACCAGCTTTCCCGTTCGACGAAGGCCAGGGGATCGAGGTCTTTGAGTCCTGTCATGAGGCCATGGAGGACAGGAAGTGCGTCCTCAAGGCCGTCTGCGGCGGCGAGGCGGGGCAGGTCGCGGTCGAGCAGTACAAGCGCCTCGTTGAACAGTTCCACGCTTGCGCTGACGTACATGTCCGGGACTACCTCGGGCAAGAAGACGGCCTGGACGGCTCCATCCGGCCTTACGCACAGCTCAGCGCCTCCATCTGTGCCCAGACGCAGCCAGCGGCTGAGCGCACCGGGCGGCGCCTGGTGCCCCTGCTGAGAGGCATAAGCCCCGAGCTGGGCGGCCTCGCTGGTTGCCGCCGCGCGAAAGTAGGGCGCGACAGCGACCGGAACGCCCCGGTCCCGGAGCGTGCGGACCACATCGTCAGGCACAGGAGCACCGTGGAGCGATACGGCGGGGAATCGTCGGACGCCGCCAGCACCGAAATGCGCAGCGATCGGGTCGGTCATGACTACGTATGCTCCTCGGCGGTGATCTCACAAGACTCGGGCGGATCGGCAGCTCGTCCTCGCCTTCCCCCATGCGCCCCCTACAGTATTCACCCCCGGTGACAAGGCCACGCGCGGACGGCTGGCCCACGGGTTCTGCCGGAATGCCCTGTGTCCACGCCGGCGCCCTGCCTCCACACCTTCGATCGAGACCGGCTTCGTTAACCCTGACCACACAGCAATGCAGCGCCGACGCCGCCTACGGGGTATCGATCCACGAGCGCTTCGACATAAGCCACGATGCGCGGTGCCGGGGGCATGACGACGTCGTCCGACTCAAGGAAGCGCTGATAGAGCTCGTCGTAGACAAAGCCCGCTTGGTGGTTGTCGAGTGGGGGCTTACCGTCCCACACAGCAAGGTCGTAGCTCACGGTCGAATCGTCGCAGGTGACAGTTCGACCGCAGCCAGCGACGACCGATCGTGGAGGCGGGACTCGGCAGGCCGCCGGATTCAGGGTCCTTGGCCGGCGAGGAGTAGGGCCAGGAGGATGCCGGCGGAGTGTTGGCTGAGGGTGTGGGCTGTCTCCAAGAGCTGTGGGGTAGCGGTGGGCAGTCAGAGGGAGAGCGATGCACGCAGCTCGGCCGGGTCCAACGGGTCTAATGTCGCTCCGCCAGGTGTGAAGAGACAACCACAGACGACTCAGGAGCCGGGGAGATGTCCGCCTGACGCTCATCGGCGCAAACAGATGAGACCGCGCCGGCGACCGACATCCCGGCGCTCGACGCTGGCCTCCGGCGGGCCACCGAGGTACCGACCGCTCCTGTCCGCGCCCCGCCCCTCTCCGACCGATGGAGGAGACGATGACCGAGCACTCCGGCCGCTGCTGGTAGCCAGGGGTTGGCCCTGTTAGAACCAACACTTCCAACTCAGCTCTCCGGCGCAGGGCGGCGACGGCCAGGCGGTGGTGATCTCCCTGCGGTGTGCCAGCTGCAGACTCCGGCCTCGCGGCCTCCGCACCGGGAGTTCGAGCTCCCGCATCGCCTCGCACTGCTGGCGGGCCCTGGGCGGCCTTTCCGTGGGGTCAGGCGTTCTTGATGTGTTGGACGAACACAGTCCACCGTGCGGTCGGCATGAGCAGCACAGGGCCGCAGGTGACCTTGGAGTCACGGACACCCGTGCGGTCACCTGGGAACTGAGCCGTTTCCACGCAGAAGTTGTCCTCATTGAGGCTGTAGGAGCTCTTGTGCCATGGGGTGATCGGTTGCATCTCGCGGGTCCTCCTTGGCGCGTGCGGGCTTCCGTCCCAGTCTGACGACATCAGGAGTCCGATCCACGCGAACACCCCACAACAACTCGTGCGGTTGTACCGCGCCCAACGACAGAAAACGACCGGAGGGGGATCCGATGAACGATCCATCGCTCAGCAACCTCGGCAGCTCCGACAGCTGGACAGCCGAGCAGGCCATCGAGTTCAGCACGGCGCGAGAGCTGCTCAGCGCCGTCATTGCCGCGTACAGCGGTCGTATCTCAGCGGCCACATCCACAGAAGAGACAGAGCAGCTGCTGGGCGAGCAGCGGAGGTACGTCACCGAGCGCCGCCAGCTGACAGCGACGGACCACGAGGCCGTGGCGCGCATACGCGGGGACTACCCCGGACTGCTGCGTCGGCTGAGGGGCGAGTCGGCATGAGCGACGCACCTCTGTACCCGGCCCCCATGCCGGATCGGGACAACGCCAAGTTGTTCAACCAGCTGGTCCGTCCCACTCTCACCGGCACACCGCGTGAAAGTCCCACGGTCCTCTTCGTGGCAGGCCCACCAGGTGCGGGTAAGTCCACTGTTCAGACCAAGTTGCTCCAGCGCCTTGGGAGACCGGAAGCCTTTCCGCTCGACGGCGACGATCTGCTCAGCTTCCATCCCAGCCACGCGGCACTGAGCCGGGATAACGACCTCACCGCGGCCTTCCTGGTCTCCGAGGACCTCAAGGGCCGCTGGTGGACCCGTGCGGCCAGACTGCTGCGTGCACAGCATCTGAATATGGTGATCAGCGCTCCGCTTGCCGGCCCGGACTGGGCACTTGCCCGGTTTGCAGATTTCCGGAAGGCCGACTACGGCGAGGTGGGCGTGGCCTTCGTGGCCACGCACGAGGCACAGAGCCTGCAGGGCGTCGTCGCTCGGTACCACCGAGCCCGGCAGGAGATCGGCTACGGCCGCTGCGTCCCCCCTCAGTGGCACGATGCCGCCTACGCCGGCGTCCTGGACACAGCCGACCGGATCGACACCCTCGCTGCAGCCGACACGGTGTACGTGGCCCGCCGCGACGGCACGCTCGTCTATTCCAATCAGCTTGATTCCTCCGGCACCTGGATGCTCGGCGGCGCGACGCGCCAGTTCATCGAGGCCGAGCGCAACCGGCCCTGGTCCGGGGAAGAGAGCGCTCAGTTTCTCCGGACACAGGGGCAGCTGCGGGTCGAGATGAGCGCCGAGTGGGCACCGCTGCTCGACAGCATTGACCGCCGGGCCATCCCCGTCATCACCCCGCTCGCCGTGCACGACGACGCACAGCTGGCAGCACGCCGCACTGAATCCGAACGGCTGCTGCGGCAGGCGGAGCGCGAACTTGAGGCCGCAGAAGGCCGAGGCAAGCACCTTCTCGAGCAACACCGGGGCGGGGCCAACGCGGCCCGTATCGAAGAACTCGAAGCTTCCGGGACACCGCCCCAAGAAGTCCGCCACGCCCGTGACCGCATGCATCAGGAACGCTGGGGCACCGTCATCACCAACTTCGAACTGGGCCGCCGCACCACGAGTGCGAAGGAGCTTGTGGAGGCTATTGGTCAGGAGACGCAACGCCGCGCCAGCCTGAGCCCCGAGCAACGCCGACACGAAGATCGCGCCCGGCGGCATGTCCAGAAGATCGCAGCGGCCCAGCAGCCGCCCAAGACAGCCTCACGCGTCGAAGGACCGCGTCGTGGCGGCCCCGAACGTCAGGGCCCACGGCAAGGGCTAGACGGTTGAGGAACATCGGAAGCCGGCGTTAAGCCTCCGTCGGCCGGAGACAGGGTTGGCCCTGTTAGAACCAACAGGGCCAACCCTGGCGTCCAGATGGGCGTCAAGGGCCGGAGCTCTCGGCGAGGATGTCCTTCAGTGCTTGCACGATGTCGTTCCGCAGTGCGTCGTGTCGTGGCCCGAGAACGTGCTCAGGGGCCAGCCGCTGAGGCCCGTAGCGCCATACCGGGCCGTGCCGGAACTCCTCCGGTTCCCAGTGGTAGCGCGGGTGGATATGGCCATGGAGGTGCTCCCAGGAGTTGCCCAGCACTTCATAGTTCAGGCGCCGATATCCCGTGTCGTGCTTGCGGCACGCTTGCTCGACGGCCTCCCCGAGCAGTGAGAGGTCGAGCAGGAAGAGGGCTCGCTCGTCGCGAGGTAGATCGGTCAGATGGTTGGCTTTGCCCGCGTACAGCAGCAAGCAGTAGCCCTGGAGGTGCTGGGTATCGCCGATCACGGCCCAGCCAGTACGCATGCGGGCCAGGACGGTGGGGTTCTCGCCCCGCTCGGCGGAGCCGATGCGGTCGTCTTTCCAATGTGTCATGTCTTCATGCCTATCAGGCCGTTAATGGTGCCGACCGCGCGGTTGTGAGCTCATAGGCTGACAGGCATGTTGAAGATCCTTGGACGTCTCAGTGACCTGGCCGAAGGACAGACCGGCATGGTCACAGGCCATCAGGCCGCCGGTGTGGGGGCTGATTCGGCGGCCCTAGGCAGTGAGAGGGGTACGGCGGCGCAGACTTCGCCCATGGAGTATTCGAGCAGATCGAACTGGCAGGGCTGGGACCCGTGTCCGTCCAGTGCGGCGAAGAGCTGCTGGGGGTCGGTAATGGTTCTGCCGGTCAGGGCGAAGGGCTCGTACCGGCTGAGGTGATCCATGCGACCGCCGAAGTCGAGCTGCGCCAAGAGGCTCTTGCCGACGGCGCTAGTCAATGGCCAGCTGCGCTCCGGTGTGGATGCCCCAGCGAGCCAGGGCGCCAGCTTCCGCTTCCAGAACGTGGCGGGCGCGCCAGCGGGGCATGCCGATGCGGCACGGCGCGCGGGAGTCGTCGAGGACCAGGACGCCGTCGGTGTCGCTCTTGCCGCCCCGGCAGACCTGAACCAGGCGCACCGAGCGAGCCCGTAGCAGCGGCAGGACGAGGCGGTTGACGTAGTCGAGTGAGTCGACGAACTCATCACCGGTGATGGCGTGAACGACGATCAGGTCCGACAGGTCCGGCTCCAGGCCGTGCGCGGCCGGATCGGCCAGGAACATCAGCAGGATGGCCGTACTGTCCGCGCCCAGCCCGTAGGACAGGACGGTGGGGCGCCTGGGGTGGAACGTGGCAGGTGTCGCGGGAGCGGTGCGGGCGGGGGCGAGCTGGGACGCCGGGGCGTGGACGGACATGCGCGTGACTCCGGGAGTTCGGGGAGCGGCGGCGCGGGAGGTGCGCTCCGCGCCGCCGCGCAGTGCTGAAGGGGTGGGCCGGGGCGGTGGGCCCGCCCAGGGGGGCGGGCCCGCGCGGCCTACGCGGCCAGCACCAGCGGCTTCAGGTCCGGGTAATCGCGGTCCATCTCCAGGGAGATCAGCTCTGCCTCGGTCTGCGCAGCGTGGGTGAAGCGGGTCTCGCCGGTCGGGGCGTCCAGCACGAAGCGCATCCGGTGGATCGTGTAGGAGACGATCTGCTCGGGATGGAAGGTGCGCATCTCGCCGCGCATCCGGCACATGGCCCGGACGATGATGCGGCCCTTGCTGGTGGTGCGGATGTCGTGGATCTCGATGGTGCGCACCGACTCTTCGCCGTCGCTGTCGATGTAGGTGATGGTCACGGCCCGCTTGCCGTCCATCGCGCGGATCAGGTCGGCCAGGGTGCGGGTGGAGGTCTGACGGGCGGTGCGCTTCATCGTGTTGAACATCGGGATCTCCCAGCGACGTGGTGTGTCTTCGGTGTTGGCCGACTGCCACCGCCGACCAACAAGACAACTATATCCCGTATGCATCACAAAGGGAAGCGAACACAACCCCGATCTCAACTTTTCCCGGAAGCCCCACCCGCCCCGGCGACCACCCCTCGGGCCATCCTCCCCCGCCGCAATATCGACGCGCCCACCTTGTTGACCTCGTGACATGTAGTGGATATAGTTGTCTCAGTCGCCAGGCAGTGGCAGCCGGGCGGCGACCGAGAAACACGCACCTCAACAAGTCAACAGCGGACAGGAGCCCCCGAGATGGCCCGTACTTTCCACGACCGCCCCGCGCACCTCCAGTACGAGGAGCGGCCCTGGCTGACCCCCTTCCTGAAGGACGGCAGCCGGACGTGGCTTCAGAGGGCGGCGCACAAGCGGGACCGTGCGGCGCTCAAGCGGGCGCTGCGCACCGGCAGCGAGCCGCCCCGCCCCCAGCGCCGCCGCATCGACTGGGACGCACACTGAGTCGGCCCGACGAAACGGCCCCGCCCCGGCGGGGCCGTTCGCGTTCTGCCAGCAGCGCGGGATGAGCGGCGGCCAGATACGCAAGAACCCCGCCGACGGGGGAGGCGGCGGGGTGCATTCAGTGTGGCAGGAGAGCGCTACGAGCGCCCGTTATGCCGCTTGGCTCGCCGCACGCTGGCGAGCCTGGCACGGCGGACGAGCGGAGCCGGGAAGTCGGGGCCGGCGGACGAGGCGCCGACGCGATGCGGGAGTCGAAGAGGGACAAGAGGAGGGACGACGGAGCGAGCAGGCCGCGCCGGGCCGTCAGAACAGCAAGCCTCTTCCTCCGACTATCGCGGAGAAAGAGGTGTCGGCGTAGGAAATGGGCTTGCCCAGGGGGTCTGACCAGGGAAAACATTCAAGATCACGAAAGGGGGGTTCACACCTCCGGTAATACCTCCGGCGCAACTTTGGGTCCGCCTGTGCAGACAACTGTGCAGACAACTGTCGGTGCAACCCTCTTCCGGCGGCGCGCCGGCAGGCTTGCCCAGACCTCACAGACCGCCCGAGCCGTCGAACTGGCGCAGGAAGTCGGCCAGCTGCCGGCGCTGGCGCTGCTCTTCGGCGAGCTGCCGGGCGAGCTGGGAGCGGTCGATATGGGACTCCACCGCTTCGAGGACCAGGCGCTGGAGCTCGGCCGGTTCGAGGGCTTCGACCTCCCGCTGGACGGGCCGGTCGACGTCGAAGCCGTACCGTCCCGCGAAGACCGGCCAGCGGGGGGGGTCGCGGCGCCGAGAGTGTGCGGTCTTGGGCGCGGTCGACGATGGCGGGCCAGTGGAGGCGTCCCATACCGGTACGTACCCGATGCGTTGCTGCTAGTCAGGGGGCTGGGCAAGCCTCCGGTCCTGCCACAGCTCGCGGATCCACGCGGTTGTCGGCGGGTGCGGGTGGACACGAGTCGTCTCCGCGGTGGCGAGAATCAGGGCGGCGCGGGCCATGGGGTCCAGCTCCGTGGTGAGCCGGGTGGCGAAGGCGGTTCGGACCGTGTGGTCGGGGTCGGCGGCGGTGGCGTAGGAGGCGTCGATGCGGATGGTGGGGTCGGAGTCGTTGAGGAGAGGCAGGAGCGTGGGGGTTTCGATTGTGATCGCGGCTGGGGCGGCGGCCACCGACCAGCCCGCCGGGTAGCTGGTCACGTCGACGCCGTAGTCGTCGCCGCCGAGGGGCGGCCTCACGGTAGACGATCGCGGCGGCCGGCGACGGGACCCCTGCAGCGGCCGCTTGCTGATGGTCGAGCCTTCACGCTCACCCCCGGCTCAGCGCCTTCGCGCCGGGTCGGGAAACGTTTCGGCTTCGTCCCTTCGGGCGGAACCCAAGTCCAATGTGCGGACGGGCGCCGTACCCGCTGACACGATGCGTCAGCGAATGATCCCTTGCTCCGCACTCGCCCGGTTCGTGTGCCAATTAGGGGATTCACACCCACACGGGAGGCAGAAATGCCGAGTTCCACCCCACCATCCTCCACGCCACCTTCCACGGGCCCGGCCGCTCCACCGGCCGCTCCGCCGTCATCCCGGCGGTCCGCCCGGACTCGTCTCGGACGGCGCCTGGCCGTGGCCGCGACGGCGACCGCCCTGCTCCTGCCCGGCCTGTGGCTGATGCCTGGGCTACCGGCCCCGGCCGCGGCCGCCGACCCACCACCGCTGGCCATGACCGTCACCGTGAGCCTGGACTGGTTCGAGCGCTTCGAGGTCCCGGACGACGGCATCGACGAGGAGGGCGAGTTCTATCCGGAGGTGAAGATCGGGGACAACGCGCTCCAGACGGGCCGGATCGTCTCCGACGACGCCTTCCACGCCAGCACCATCCCCAACCCGTGGGTCTTCACGCAGCAGGTCACCCTCTCCGGCAGCCAGACCACGTTCCCCGTCGGCATCCAGATCAAGGACGAGGACGGCGGAACGAACTTCGCGGACGACCGGATGGACATCAGCCCGCAGAACCAGGACATCGACCTCAACCTCACGTACAACGCCCTCAACGACACCTGGACCGGCGACTCGCTCGCGTACGGGTTCATCCCGCCGGACCCGCCGTGCACCGACCGCGCCGGGAACCCGCAGGGCCAGGTGTGCGCCATCGGCGACGGCGACCCGAACTTCCCCAACGCCGGGGACGGTAAGCGCGCCGCGGTCGGCGTGACCATCACCACCAGCAAGCACAGCGACGCCGACCAGGACGGCATCGCCGACCGGTACGAGCGCTTCGGCGTGCGCAACCCGGACAACTCGATCGCCGTCGACCTGCCGGCCCTCCAGGCGGACCCGCTGCACAAGGACATCTTCGTCGAACTCGACTACTCGGACGGCTCCCAGCCGTCCCACGAGGCGATCCAGGCGGTCGAGCACGCCTTCGCGGCGGCCCCGCTGTCAAACCCGGACGGCGCGGACGGCATCACCCTGCACGTCGACTCCGGCGGCCTGCACGACAAGACGGCCATGGAGGGCCCACCGGAAGGCACCTGCACCGACGGACTGGACAACGACGGCAAGGACGGCGTGGACGGTGCCGATCCGAACTGCAACGACCGCGAACTGGGCGTCGAGGACTTCAAGCCGGCCACCTGCGACAACGGCATCGACGACGACACAGACCGCAGGCCGGACGACCAGGACCCGGACTGCATCGTCGGCGACGACCTGGGCGGCGGCAACCCGATCGCATTCCCGCTGGCCAACTGCAACCTCGACACGGACTACCGCAACACGAAGGCGCGCAATTTCCAGCTGCTGCGCCAGAAGGTGTTCAACTACGTCCTCTACACCACCCAGGACGTCGACACCGACGGCGCCGGCCCCGACACCGGCTGCAACAGCGGAGGCTACGGCGCCGGTACGGACATCATCCTCTACCGCACCGACGCCGGATCCCTGATGCACGAGCTCGGCCACAACCTCGGGCTGCACCACGCGGGCACGGACGCGAAGCCCAACTGCAAGCCCAATTACGTGAGCGTCATGAGCTACTCCATGCCGGACGGCATCCCGCGCGTGGGCGGCGGAACGATCGTCGACTTCTCCCCCGCCCGCATCACGCTGTTCGGCCGGCCGCCCAGCCCGACCGAGCCGGGCCGGTCCCAGGCGGTGCTGCCCGAGCTGAAGGAGGACGACCTCCGCGAGAACCGGGTGCTCGACCCGCGCGACACCGTGAACCAGTTCGTCTTCTCGGACGGCGCGGGTGCCGTGCGCACCGTCCCCCTGAACCAGAACCCCGACTGGAACGGCGACAACCCGACGAGCCCCGGCGACGACGGCGATGCAAAGCAGATCGTCAACATCGACGCGACCGGCCCGGACGACTGCAAGAACACCAGCACCGACGAGAAGCTCCAGGGCCACGACGACTGGGCCCGCGTCCAGACCTACATGCCGAACCGCTTCCCGGTGGCCGGCGGCGCGCCGCCCGTGAGTGAGGACCCGCCCCTCCCGACGGCGGAGGAATCCGCGCGGATCCGCGGACTCCGCAACACCACCGACCTCACCCTGACACTCACCGACGCCCCCGACCCGGTCGCCGCCGGCGAGCGCCTGACATGGACGGTCGGCGTCACCAACAACGGTCCGAACTCCTCCACGTCCACGCAGATCACCACCGAGCTGCCCGCCGACGTCACCGACCCGACCACCACCGGCCCCTGCCTGGTCTCCGGCCGGACGGTCACCTGCAACCTCAGCGAGGTGCCGCAGGGCGCGCACCGCCAGTACACGATCAGCGCCCAGGTCCCGGCCGACCTGGTCTACCGCAACGGCGGCCCGAAGACGGTCACCGCCACCTCGACGGTGGCTAACCTCGCCGGCCCGGACGCGCGGCCGGCCGACAACACCGCCACCTCCGACACCAGGGTCATCGCAAAGGCGGACGTACGGATCACCGACGCCCGGGCCACCAGCCCGCTGGAGGTGCTCATCGGCGAGCCCGCCACCGCCTCGCTGGAGGTCACCGTCGCCAACGCCGGCCCGTCCAGCCCGATCGACACCCTGCTGACCACCACGGCCGGCGCGGACGCCGGCGTCACCGTCACACCCGCGACGCAGACCGCTCAGCAGACGGCGCTGCGCGTGGGCACGCCGCAGAAGGCCACGTACGAGGTGCGGCTCGCGTGCACCGCGCCGGGCCTGAAGCAGGTACACCTGGACTCCCGCCTGGCGCTGAAGAACGCGGAGGACGTCGACCCGGACCCGAGCAACAACACCGCCTCCACCTCGTTCCGGATCGACTGCGTGGTGCCCGTCGCGATCAACGTCCGGCCAGGCGGCTTCCCGAACTCCGTCAACCTCAACACCGACGCCACCGTGGCCGCGCTGACCACCCGGGTTGGCGAGTACGGCCTGCCACTGGCCTTCGACGCGACGGCGATCGACGTGTCCCAGACATACTGGGGCCTGCGGGAGCTGCTGTTCAACACCGCCACCCCGGCCGGCGCCCGGGAGGTCCACGGCAGGGGCCACCCCGGTGACTCCTACGAGCTGGACGAGCGCACCCGCGACGGCGACACCGACAACGTTATGCACTTCAAGCCCAGCGAATCGGGGCTGACCCCCGACTCGACCCGCGCCTGTCTGAAGGGTAAGTACCGGGCCCCGGGCGGCCAGGTGTACACCTATCTGGGCTGCGACTCCGTGCGGGTGGTGAACTGACACCCGGCCCGGACCGGACATGACGCAGGGCCCCACCTCCGGGTGGCGGCCCTGCGGCCGGTCGGCGACGGGCACAGCCCGACGGTGGTCAGCCGACGGCCCCGCCGCCGGACGCCATCACTCTGGCCCGGGCCGGCCGGGCCTTGAACCGTTCTGCCTGGTCCGCGCCACAGCAGCCGCAGGCTCGCATGCGTGGCGGCCCGGGCCACACCTGCCCCTGCGCCCGACCATCCAGAGAAAACGCCCAGGTCAACTCCTTGAGGCACCCTGCCCCGCCAACTCGAATGCACGACCCGCAAGGTTCAGTGCACATCCGCCATCTTCAGTGCTCAGTCACGCGCGTGGTCGGGTAGCCGGGTCACGGCAACGTGATCCGGCTACCCGACCACAGTAGGCGGGCAAGCCCTGGCCGGGGCGCCCCGAACAATGTGCGTTCGATCCGTGAGGGTCGGAGGTGTCGCCATGGATGAGCAGCACGACCAGGCCGTGAGGGCCGGTTCGCCGATCCTCCATCTGCGCTGCCCGCGGGATGTGGATCCTGACCTGTACCGGCTGCTGCTCGGCCTGGTGGCGGATGTGACGCCGGTGGTGCAGGCCTTGCCGCCGTCCGCTGCTGTGGCGGACGTCTCCGGCAGCGTGCGGTTCTTCGATCGCGATCCGGCAGAGCTGGCCCGGATGATCCGGGCGCGGGCGCTGGCGCTGTACGGCTTGCCCGTGGCGATCGGGGTGGGGCCGAACTGGACGGTCGCGGCGATGGCGTCCCGGGAGCCAGGGCGGGGCGGTGTGCGTGCGGTCGGCTCCAGCCCCGAGGTGGTAGCCGCGTTCCTTCACCCGCGGCCGGTCGGTGAGCTTCATGGCATCGGCAGCGCTCAGGAGCGGACGCTGACGACGTACGGGGTGCACACGATCGGGCTGCTGGCGAATCTGCCGGAGTCGACGGTGCAGCGGGTGCTGGGCGGGAAGGCGGGCCGGCTGCTGCGCGAGCGTGCCCGCGGAGTTGACCGCCGCAGGGTGGTGCCGGCCGAGCTGCCGCACAGCGCGGCCGCTCAGCGCCGCTTCCCCACCGACACCCTGGCTCCGGAGCTGGTGCGCTCCGCGCTGCTGTCGCTGGCGGTCGAGCTCGGCGAGCGGCTGCGAACGCGCCGGCAGGCGGCGAAGGCCGTGACCATGACGGTGACCTTCGCCGACCGCACCCAGATCCACCGCAGCCGCCAGCTGCCCGGCGGGCCGTCCGCGCACACCGACGATTTGCGTGACGTGGCGTACGACATGTATCGGGCCCTGGGGCTGCAGCGTGCCCGGGTGCGGGCGGTCGCCTTGCGCTGCGATCAGCTCGTGGACGCGGCCGCGGCCAGCGAGCAGCTCTCCTTCGACGCCGACCGGGAGCACCGGCTGCGCGCCGAGCAGGCCATCGACGCGCTCAACGCCCGCTTCGGCTCCGGCACCGTGGGCCCCGCGGCGAGCTACCCGCAGGCCGGCTGAACCTCTCAGCAGGGTTAGACCTTGGGGCGCTTGGAGCCCTTGCGGCCGTCGGCAAGCGCCTCGAGCAGCTCGGCCGGCTCCGGCCGGGTGCCACTGCCGAGGTAGCGGATGCCCTCGCCTTCCGGGGGCGTGCCGGTGTCCTTGCCGATCGGGTGGCGCCGGCTGGTCGCTGTGCGCCATCCGTACCGCTCGTCCCACACCAGCGCCG
>NZ_JBSFUR010000078.1:0-18984 GCF_053591895.1 Streptomyces sp. NPDC002867
CAGGAGGAATCACCACGCATGCAGCCCCTCATCGACAACGCCCGTACGTTCGGACAGCGCCCTGAGGAGTTCGCCAAGCTCGCCGAGGGCCAGTCCCCGCAGGTTCTGTTCATCACCTGCTCGGACTCCCGAGTCGTACCAGCCCTGATCACGGGCGCCCGCCCCGGCGAGCTCTTCGAGCTGCGCACCGCGGGCAACATCGTCCCCCCGTACGTCTCCGAGCGCCCCACCGCCGAGGCCGCCACCATCGAGTACGCCGTGCAGGTGCTCGGCGTCTCGGACATCGTCGTATGCGGCCACTCGCACTGCGGTGCCGTCGGCGCGCTGGTGCGCGGCGACGACCTCGACGCCGTGCCCGCCGTACGCGACTGGCTCGCGCATGCCGCGGACAAGCCGGCGTCGGCCGACCCGGGCGACCCGGCGGTCGCCGCAGCCGTGCAGCACCACGTGCTCGCCCAGTTGCTCCGCCTGCGCTCCTACCCCTGTGTGGAAAAGGGATTGGCCGAGGGGCGGGTGCGGGTGCGCGGCTGGTACTACGAAGTGCACACCGGGACCGTACGCGAACACCGCGCGGACACCGACACCTTCGAGTCCCTGTGAGCGGTGCCATGGCTGCGACGACCAAGTTCCCCTACCTCAAGCAGGACTTCGCCGCCTCCCTCGTCGTCTTCCTGGTCGCGCTGCCGCTGTGCGTCGGCGTGGCCGTCGCCTCCGGCGTCCCGGCAGAACTCGGCCTGGTCACCGGCATCGTGGGCGGCATCCTCACGGGTCTGATGCCCGGCAGCAGCCTGCAGGTGTCCGGGCCGGCCGCAGGTCTGACCGTCCTGGTCTTCGAAGCCGTCCGCGAGTTCGGGCTGCCCGCCCTCGGCGTCATCGTGCTGGCCACCGGGCTGCTCCAGCTGCTCATGGGCGCACTGAAGCTGGGCCGCTGGTTCAGGGCCATCTCGGTCTCGGTGGTCGAGGGCATGCTGGCCGGCATCGGGCTCGTGATCATCGCGGGCCAGCTGTACGCGGCGGCGGGCCTGAAGGCCCCGGCGTCCGGCATCGACAAGATCGTAGGGTTGCCGGAGGCGCTCGTCCGCGCCCTTGGCAGCACCGAGGCCCTCGCCTCGCTCGGGCTCGGCGCGGGCACCATCGCCGTGATGGTGCTGTGGAAGCGGATGCCCAAGCGGGCCCAGGCGGTGCCGGGCGCGCTCGCGGCGG
Source organism: Streptomyces sp. NPDC002867 (assembly GCF_053591895.1). Lineage (NCBI taxonomy): Bacteria > Bacillati > Actinomycetota > Actinomycetes > Kitasatosporales > Streptomycetaceae > Streptomyces > Streptomyces sp. NPDC002867. The sequence goes on from NZ_JBSFUR010000078.1 coordinate 1,204, forward strand.
TCGCGCTCGCCACGCTCGCCTCGCTGGCGTTCGGCCTGCCGGTCGCCACGGTCGAGGTGCAGGGACTCCTCGGCGCGATCCAGCCGCCCGGGGCCGACGCCTTCGGCGAGCTGGCCGACCCGGCCATCTTCGGCACCATCCTCGCCTTCGCGCTGATCGCCTCGGCGGAGAGCCTGTTCAGCGCGGCGGCCGTGGACCGGCTGCACGACGGGCCGCGGACCGAGTACGACAAGGAGCTCATGGCGCAGGGCACGGGCAATGCCGTGTGCGGGCTGCTCGGCGCGCTGCCGATGACCGCCGTGATCGTGCGCAGCTCCGCCAACGTCAACGCGGGCGCGAAGACCAAGGCCTCCCGCGTTCTGCACGGCGTGTGGCTGCTGCTGTTCGCGGCCATGCTGCCGGCCGCCCTGGCGCTGATCCCGATTCCCGCCCTCGCCGGCATCCTCGTGCACGCGGGCTGGAAGCTCATCCCGTTCCGGCAGATCGTGCCGCTGTGGCGGACGCACCGCGGTGAGGCGCTGATCCTGGTGGTTACATCGGCGTCCATCGTCGCGGTCAACATGTTCGAGGGCGTGCTGATCGGTCTGGCGCTGTCGGTCGCCAAGGCCGCCTGGGATGCCTCGCACGTCAAGCTCGAGGTCATAGACAAGGGCGCCGGCCCGATCCAGGCGCACCTCTCGGGCAACGCCACCTTCCTGCGGCTGCCGAAGATCCTCGACAGCCTGGAGGCACTGCCCCAGGACCGGCCGGTCGAGCTGGACCTGTCCGGGCTGCACCACCTCGACCACGCCTGCCGCACGGCGCTGGAGAACTGGGCCGAGCGGCACAGCGAAACAGGCACCGAGCCGGTGAAGGTCACCTCGGCGAGCTGACACCCTAGGACAGGCGGGCGGCACGCAACCTACGTTGCGTACCGCCCGCCTGACGACGTGGGAACCGAATCACCCACCACAACTGCGGCCGGCCCTCCGCGACACCGGAGGCTCGCCGCTACGGCTGTCATCCGACCAGTGGGCCTCACAGCGACAGCCCCGTAACCAGCGACTTCGGGTTGACGGAGCCAACTGGCGCGGTCCACTGCGGCGGTACGCACGGCTACCTGGCTACGGTGTGCCGGATCCGACGAGGCGTGCTCAGCGAGCCGCCTCGTCAATGGCAGGCAGGTCCGCAGGCCTCCAGACCGCCTGCTTGCGAAGCAAGATCATGGCCTCGGCCATCACCTCCGCCACCAGACCGGCTGCCGCATCACCGTACGGCTTGCCAAGGACCGTTGCTGGCTCGTTGGAATCGTCAGCCCGCTCAGCGCTCATACCGGGACTGTGCCCCCGGTCGGTCTCCAGACAGCGCCGACTCACCGAACAGCGGTCCCGGAGACGCCCATAGAGCTACCGCATCAACAGCGATCGGCATCAATACAGCCAGGCGACACGGGCGACTACGACACCGCCATGCTCTGGTACGAGAGCCTGCAGGCGCAGGAAAGCAGGGCGTCGTCGCGAAGCGCGCCACCTCTGTCTACCGGCCGGGCCGGATCTGGCGCCGTCGCAGGAAAGCCGACCCGCGCCGGTCCGCACTCCCATCGGCGCGCGCCGCGCCTTCTGTGAGGAGTCGGAACAATGCGCTGGAACAGCCCGCCGAGGTTCACCATCCCCTCGGTCTGGTCGAAGCCCAAACTGGCCACCCGCGAGCGGCTCGTCCGCCCGCACGTCGCCCTCGCAGAGCGCGGCGGCACCCCCACCGTCATGCCGGACCGTCGCCCGGCCGTGCCCACCGTAGGCGTCAGGCGGGCACGGCAACGACGGAACCTGGAACTCCACGTACGCCGCCGTGGGCCCGTGGTCCGCCGTTGGTATGGGGTCACTCGTCCTCGGCTACGTCCCTCGGGGGAGGTCTGGGTGGGCAATCCGTTGAGACGTCTCGGCCCGGCCCCTCGGTTCAGAGGCCTCTGGCCGACATGACGCTCTGTTCGGCCTGCTCCACGTCGAACCGGCCGGACGGGTCACCGTTGTGGCGCTCCACGGCACCGCGTACGAGGGCGAGGTAGAAGAGGGTCGGTGCACAGGGCGTCCACCTGTCCTCTGGCCTGTCCGCGATGAAGCCGAGCACCGACTCCGGGTCTGCGTCCACGAATTCGAAGCGGTCGTGTTCCCATTTGTCGGTGACGCCTCGCGTCCAGCGAAGGCGCAGCGTCGGTTCGTCCAGATCGGTCAGGACCGCTCGGAAAAAGCCCGCCCACTGGTGGTTGACCAGGTCGAGCCCAAAACCGAGAAGCTCCAGACGAAGCTTGTCCGTGCTGTGAACGGCGAGTTCCTCGTGCAGAGCGCGGCGGGCCACCGCGTGCAGGCTGATCGGGCTGCCGTCCTTGGGCAGGTCGTGCTCGCGGGCCAGGCCTTCGTTGGCCGAGGAGTTCCACCGCGCGCTGTTCGGCCCAGCCACCTGGGCGCTGCGCCGGGAGAACAGAATCTTGCCGTCCTTGCCCGTCTCCACGGCCACATTGACACCGAAACTGCAGTTCATCCAAGCCGGGGCCTCGGCCGGATCTTTGTCCTCGAGATACTGCTTGCGCAGCGTGAGACCGTTTTCCTGCTGCCGCTCCAGATTCAGCGACGTGGTGAGGAAGTCGAAGTAGTCGGCGTCCCGCAGGGAAAGGGAGACCACGGGCTCCTCGGCCAGGTGAGTGCGAGTCACCACGACCCGGTCGACCGCGAAGCGCTCGTTGTTCCAGCGGTGCGGCAGGCCACTGGCCTCCTTGCGCTCCTCCTCCGCCTCGATGGAACGCCGCCAGGCCCCGATCTCCTCCGGGAACTCCACCCGCTCCGGGGTGTACCGGACGCGGACGTTCTCCTCGTGGATGGGCCGCGTCCCGTCCCCCTCGAAGAGGTGACAGCCTGTCGCCCGGCCGACCACGGTGAATCTGTCACGCATCGTCAACTCCGCTGGAAGTAGGGTTGGATGGAATGATGGGGATGTCGTCGACCGCATGATACGGAGCGATGTGGGCGATCAGCTGACGCTTCTGAAGACCGAGCGGCGCTCCTCTTCCCTGGTGGGCACCATCGCGGTATCCGACTACACGCATCCCGACGACGGCACGCGGCAGCGGCTGCGCCGGCCACGGCTGGCTCAGGTACGGCGCCGGTTCACGCAGACCCTGCGCGAGGAACTGGGGTTCGGGGAGAGCCTCCCCGTCGACCGGGGCGGTTCCACCCGGCGGCAACTGTGGGCCGGTCTGGAGGAGTTCCTGGCCGACAGCGCCGAACGCAAGATCCTCTACTGGACGGGCCACGGCGTCCAGCGAGGAGACGAGGGCTACTTCCTCGCCTGCGCCGACTCCTGGCAGTCAGGCGACTTTCAACCCGAGCGAGCCGTCTCCCTGGTCGAGCTCGTGGGCCGTCTCCTTCGGCCCGAGTACGAGACCGACACCCTTCTGATCGTCGACGCATGCTCCTCGCACGGCTACAACTCCCTCAACGAGGCGCTGCGCCACGCCCTGGACCTGGAGCGGAATACGGAGGTGTACAGGGCGAGGGAAACCCGGCGGGCGGGTTTCGCCGTCATCGGCACGTCAGGGGCCGATGCGCAGGTACCCGAGGGTCGCTGGGTTCAATGGCTGGAGGAAGCACTGGCCAAACCGGACTTCGTGGCGCCCGACCACGCGCGCCCGTTCGAACCGTCCGCCCTCTACCTTCCCCTGCCCTACCTGCGGGACGCCGTGGACGCGGAGGCCGCGGCCGCCGGTCTCGACGACCCCGCACAGCGACCGGGTTACATCGAGGTACGCGCGCTGCCGAACAACTTCCTGGACAACCCGTATTTCCATGCGTCGGACCGTCCGGAGTACAGGCCGGCTGTGATGACACGACGGAAGCCGTGGATCGAGGCCGAGCAGTTCGGCCTGGAGGAAGGAAGCCACCTCAGCCGCCACTTCGCAGGCAGACGGGACGCTCTGAGCAGGATCGTGCGATGGATGGAGACTCACCCGAAAGGGCTTCTCGCGGTAACCGGCCTGGCGGGGACGGGGAAGACGGCACTGCTCGGCCGCCTGGCCCTCACCTCCCTGCAGAGCTGGCGGGAGACACTCGGTCCGAAGCTCGATCCCGCGACGTTACCCCGAGCAGGAACCGTGCACGCGGCGCTGAGCTGCAGGGGGCAGTCCGCCCATTCGCTGGCCGCGTCCCTTCGCGAGGTGCTGGCGCACGTCGACGGAGCGCCACTCCTGCCGGGGGAACGGGTGACATCGAAGACGTACACCGACGCCTTCAAGGAGCTGGTCGACCGGGCCGGTTCGGTGAACCTGCTCTTCGACGCACTGGACGAGGCTCTCCCGGACCAGGCACACGACATCGCTCGTCACCTGCTCAACCCGCTGTCCGGGCTGCCGGGCGTCCGCGTGATCGTCGGTACACGCGCCCAGCCCCGCAGACGTACCACCGCGCCCACGGAGGAGGAGTCGCTCCTGGACACACTCGAGCAGAGCGTCGAACCCGTGGTGCTGGCAGACGACGCGGAGGCGCGCGCGAGTATCACCGGTATGGCGATGTCGGTCCTGGACGCGGAGCACTCTCCGTACCGGGGGAACGGGCGGGGGAAGGAGGACCGTGACTGGACGGCCGAGACCATCGCAGCGCAAAGTCAGGGATCGTTCCTGGTGGCCCGCCTGGTCGCGACCGAACTCTCCCGTCGGACCCAGGTCGCCACCGAAGCCGATCTCCTGTCGTGGATACGCAACGGCGGCATGGACCTGCGCAGGCGGCTCGCGGAGGAGACAGGACATCTTGAGAGGCAGCCGGGTGCGCAGCGCGCCCGTGAGGTATTGCGGGCGCTGGCGGTGATCCAGGGACCCGGGCTGACACCGGATTCGACCTGGCTCACACTGTCCAACGCGCTGCGCGACGACGGCACACCCGAGCTCACCCTCGAGGACTTGCGGCAGGTCTGCCGGAACGCCGACGGCGGTATCGTCGCTACGCGGAAGGACGGCGGACGGGAGGCGGCGAACCGTGTCCGCCACCAGCTGGCCCATCCCAGTTACGGCGATTTCTTTCTCTCCGATGCCGGACTGAGCACACAAGAGGCACACCGCAGGGTGGTCGAAACCCTGCGCGCCCAGGCCGGGACCGACTGGAGCGAGGCCGACGACTACACCTTCGAGTACCTGGGTGCCCATGCCGCCCAGGTCGGGCCGGCCGTCCTGCGAGAACTCTTCCAGGACGTGCACTTTCTCATGAGGACGAACCCCGATGTCATGCTGCCGCTCGCAGCAGGCCTCGCCCGGAACTGTGACGGGGCCGCGCTGTACGGCCGGGTCGCGGGTTCGTTTCCCCGCACGCCCTCCCCGTTGCCGCTGCCGGCCCTGCTCGCACGGAAGGCTCTGACCAGTGCCACGGCCTTCGTCAGCCACCGGGACGCGACCTACCGGGCACTGCAGCGCATTGACGGCTTCCTGCCCTGGCAGGAGTACTGGACCGACGTGCGGCCGGCCCCTCCGGAATGGCGTCGTGCGGCGCCTGTGGGAGGAGCAAGAGCGCTGAGCTGGCGTGCGGGGACCGCAGTGGCGGCGCTGCCCCCCGCGGACACGCTGACTGCCGGCGGACTGGGGGAGATCCAGGTCCTGCATCCGGAGTCGGGCGCCCGGCTGCTGACCCGCCGGCTTCCCCGGTCCGGAGGCGAACGCGGAAGCATTCTCAGCGAAGTGCGGGAGGTGGGCACCGGGCCCCGCTGGGCCACCGTCGCCCGTGACGACCAGGCCGTGTACTTCTGGCGCGCCGGTGCCCGCGTCCCTGATCAGGAATACCGGTGGGGCGGCACCGTACGTGCCCTGGCCACAGCTGAGATGGCCACGGAGACGATCGCGCTGGCGGCCGACGGGTCCCGCATCTGGGTGTGGTTCTGGAAGAGCGGCATGCAGCAGTTGGGCACCCACCTGGCGGACATCCGCACGGTGGACGTGCGGCATCTCGCCGCTCTGACCATGGGGACACGCCTGTTCGTTCTGGCCGCGGGGGAACGTGCCGAACTGTTCGAGGTGGACCGACCTGTCAACAGAGTCGGCGGTCTACGCGCCGAGCAGGTGGAACTCGGTGCACTCGACTATCCCGCTCTGGCTGCGGCCGCGGCCCGCACACCACGCCGCGGTACGACTCCGGAGCGAGGCTGGCTCGCCGTGTCCGACGGACACCAGGTGCGCGTCTGGTGCTGCGAGACCGGCAACGCCGTCCACGGCGCTCCACCAACCGTGCGACGCGTGGCGCAATTCCGTTCCAAGGCACAAGGGCTGGCCTTCGGCCGTCACGGCGACGAACTGCTGCTCGCCGGCTACGAAGAAGTCGTCGTACGGATCTGGTCCGTCGAGGAACCCGGACGTGAGGCGGCTTTCCAGCTGGACGCACCCCGGCAGGGCGCCATGGCCTTCGAGCCCCGCGGACACGGGCTGCTTGCGGTGGCCGACGGCCCGGACATCCGCTTCGTGGACGTGGTTCCGGCCCTGGAAGCAGGCCACGAGACTCTTCGGCGGCCGAGCAACGAGCGCCCCGCGGTCGCCCTCGCCCCGGCGCCCAGTGGGCCGCCCCTGCTGTGCCGGACCTGGGGCGACCGGGTTCGCGTGTCCCGCCCCGAGCGGGGAGCCCCGGCCGGCCACCCTGCCACCGAGCTCACCCACGAAAGAATGGTGACAGCAGTGGACGCGGTACGGGTGGCGGACGGTTGGGCGGTGGCCGCCGCGGCGGGACGAACCGTACGACTGTGGCGGCTCGACGAGGACTTGTCCGTGGTGGCCCATCAGGACATCGCGCTGGGCGGTGATGCCGGGCAGCCGGCTCGCGCGCTGAGCCTTGTCGCAGACCGCTCCCGGGCGACGCTGCGTCTGTGCGTACCGGACGGCCGGCGCCTGACCCGCTACGAGATCCCGGTCGGCGACCCGTCTGCCGAGACTACGACGGGCGAGATCAGAACCGACTCCGGCTTCTGCGGCATCGACGCCAGGATCATGAGGGACGGCACGTACTGGCTTGCCGGAGACCTCGGAGACCAGCTGAGGGTGTGGCGGGAGCACGAGGAAGGCGTGGAGCAGAGCATCCGTATGGGCGCCACTCCCACCTGTCTTGCCCTGGGGGAGCTGTACGACGAGGAGGACGCCGAATCCCTGCCCCTGCTGGCCTGGGCGGACAGCGGCAGCGTCTATGTGAAGGACTGCTCCGGTGAGGGCCTCCACCCTCCGGAACGACTCGAGGGATTCTTCCCCCAAGTGACCTCGCTCGTGTTCGCAGGTCCCGTGGAGCGGCCCGTGCTCCTGCTCTGCACCGAGCGGACGTTCTCACCCGCGTGGGACGTCTGGTCCAAGAGATGGCTGGACGGTCCCGGGATCCCTTCGCGCGGCTATGACGTCCAGGCCGTCGACACCGCTCCCGACCCGGAGGGTCTGGTGGTGGCGCTGCAGGGCAACGACCGATGCGACCTGATCCGACTGCCGCGCACCTTCTTCTCGGCCGATGCGCGGTGACCGTGGACCGAGTGGCAGCCGTGCGACAACGCAGGAACTGGCGAAGGAGAGAGCGGAGTGGAACATGACCTTGTGGTCTTCGTACCCGGTTTTCTCGGCACCCGACTGTGCCGCGACGGCCAGGACGTCTGGGCGAGATGCAGTGAATCCCTGATCCATTCGTCGCCCACGGCCGGGACGCTGGCCGGGGTGGCCCTGCCACCGGGACTCGGCGACGCGCTGCCCGAGGACCGTTTCCGTCTGGACGCCGGTGAACTGCTCACTTCTCCGGATTCGGTGCCCGGGCTGATGTCCTGTACGGGTTATCCCGACATCCGTGCCGCGCTCGGCGACCCGCTCACGGCGCAGTTTGTTTCCTTCACCTATGACTGGCGACTCTCCCACCGACTGGCCGCCAGGCAGCTGAGGACACGGGTGGCGAAGGAACTCGACCGGTGGAGCGAGCAGGTCGACGCGCATTACCCGGACCGTCCCGACGATCCGGGAGTCATTCTGGTATGCCACTCGACGGGTGGCCTGATCGGGCGTCACTACCTCGAGTGCGAGGACGGCCGTAAGACCGCCCGAGCCCTGGTCACTCTCGGCACTCCCCAGAAGGGTCTGGCGCAAGCCGCCCGTCTTCTGGCCGGTCACGCGATTCCCGGCACCAACGGTCCGGGGGCCGGCGCATGTGCCAGGCTGAACGAGGTACTGCGCGACTGGGCCCTCGACCTGCCCGCGGTTGCCGAGATGCTGCCGGTGTACGCCGCCGTCCGGCCCGAGGGGAAGAGCCGGCCGCGGACGGTCGCCGACCACCGGTATCCGGTTCCCGGCCTGCCTGCCGCCGCGGTCCGTGATGCCCTGGGCTTCCACGAGAAGTTCAGGTCGGCAAGGGACGGGCACCGTCGCACCGACCCCGACGGCCGACTGCCGTACACGGTGCACTGCCTGGGCAGCGGTGACTATCCGACGCCCGAGGCCATCACGCTCTCCTGCGACGGGTCATACGTCACCTCCGGCGACAACACCCCCCTGGGGCCGGGGGACGGAACGGTGCCGCGACTGTCCGCCCTCGCGGACTGGGCCGTCGGGGATCAGAGCCCGATGCTCTGGACCGGTTTCCGGAACGCGGACATGGCGAGCCCCGCCGCTCTGCGGGACGTGCTCATCGCGGTCCGCAGGGGAAGCCCTCCGGGCAGCATGCTCGCCGGGGACGAGGGCATCGCTCTGCACTTCCCTGCCCCCGCCGTCGTCGCCGGCCAGCCGTTTGCGGTCGAACTGCTGGGACACAACCTTCACGGGCGCAATCTGCGGACATTCATGTGGCGGTCGGGCAGGACGGCCAAGCAGCCCGTCGTCTTCGAGGAACACGGAACCGACCGGTACCGGGCGGAACTGGAAGCGGCACCCGGCCGCTGGTGGGTCGAGGCGGTGGTCGACAGCCCGAAGCGCTTCGACCGGAAGGACGTCACAGTCTTCGCCGCGTGAGACAGGGAAGGGAGTAAGCCATCACATCTCCGTCCGAGGCCGACGCGCACGACGCTCCTGACTGGCCGCAGTGCGGGCACAGTGACGCCGGCAAGCGCTGCCGAGGTCGCAGGGTCGGGACCTACGCGGCCTGCCTGGCGCATCTGGACGCCGGTGAGCGGGCTGCGCATCTTGCCGGTCTGGCTCCTGGCGCCGACATCGACCACCGTGGCACTCTCCTCACACAGGGTCTTCTGGATGAAGTGCTCACCCGGCTCCGGGAGCCGACAACGGGACGCGCTCTGCTCGGGCAGGTGGAGTTCGACGGGGCCCGGTTCGCCGGCGATGTGACGTTCGAGCAGATCGACTTCTCCGGCTTCTGCTCCTTCGGTACGGCGGAGTTTGATGGGAGCGCTTATTTCCGCGATACGCATTTCGCACAGGACCTCAGGTTCGGGAACACGAGAGTCGCCGACGAACTGTGGCTCGAAGCCACCACCATAGACGCCGATGCCTGGTTCTACGGAGCCCGCATAGAGGGTGTACTTCGGTTCTGCGTCGACCGCGTCGGCGGCAGTGCGATGTTCAAAGGCGTCACCACAGGGGAGGCCCACTTCACGGGAGTGCGCTTCTTGGGTGTCGCGCGCTTCGACGGAGTCGTCGTCCATGGCAGTGCGTACTTCGACGGCGCCTTCTTCGAGGACGGCGCAGATTTCGAAAAGGCGGTGATCGCCGGCCCTGCCTGTTTCGACGGGACGCACTTCCACCGGAGTAGAGCGTGCTTTGACGGAGCGGAGTTGGGTGAGGAGGTCCTGTTCTCCGAGGCTCATTTCCAGACGGGGGCCACTTTCGCCGGGGCGAAGGTCGGCGGCGATGTGTCGTTCTGCCAGGCCCGCCTGGAGGGTGACGTGAGCTTTCGGAGAGCGGTATTCCGCGGCACGGCCATGATCGGCCCTCTGGTCTGCCCGGGGCTGGTGGACCTGTCCGACGCGGTGTTTGAATCCGCGGTGACGTTGGAGGTCGCCGCGGGTGATCTTCGCTGCCGGCGGACGCGTTGGGCGTCCACCGCCGCGCTTCGGCTGCGTCATGCCGCTGTCGACATCAGCGACGCCGTACTTGAGTTCCCGGTGACCGTCGCGGGTAGGTCAAGCCCGTTCGTCTCCCCCCTGGACGAGCAGATCGACGAGCCGGGCCTGACCGACGCCCGGGTGCGCGTGATGTCGGTGAGCGGTGTGGACGTCGCACACCTGGTGCTGGCCGACATCGATCTGACGGGCTGTCGCTTCGTGGAGACGGTCCACCTGGACCAGCTGAGGCTCGAGGGCCGGTGTGTTCTGCCGCTGCCGCCTGAGGGAGTGTCCCGGCGGGGCTGGTTCCCGGTGCGATGGACGCGTCGCCGGACCTTGGCTGAGGAGCACCACTGGCGTGCGACCCGGTACGGCACGGTCGGGTGGACGCCTGCCCCACAGGGCGTCGAGACGCACGAGCCCACCGTTCTCGCACCGGTCTACCGGCAGCTGCGCAAGGCGCTGGAGGACGGCAAGAACGAGCCGGGCGCGGCCGACTTCTACTACGGCGAGATGGAAATGCGCCGGCACGACCTCGAGGCGCCCCGTGGCGAACGGATGATCCTGGGGCTGTACTGGGCGGTGTCCGGGTATGGTCTGCGGGCCGCCCGTGCTCTGGCGTGGCTGGGTCTGGCCATGACGGCCACCGTGCTGGCCATGATGCTGTGGGGTCTGCCGCAGGACGATCCGGACCTGGTGAGCAAGGGCAGGATCGACGGCCGCAGCGTGACCCTCACCACGAAGAAGCCCGACCCGGCCAACCCGGAAGGGCCGTACCGTCGGCGTCTGTCGACTGCGCGGTTCGAGAAGTCCTTGAGGGTGGTGGCCAATTCGGTGATCTTCCGTGCCTCCGGACAGGACCTGACCGCCGCCGGAACGTACGTCGAGATGACCGCCCGCCTCGTCGAGCCGGCTCTGCTCGGGCTTGCGGTTCTTGCCGTGCGCAGTCGTGTCAAGAGATGACGAGGCGTCGACTGAGAGTTCAGTGGTCCTTCGGGCTCTTCGCGGCAGGAGCCATCCTGGTCTCCCTCCAGCGTCATGTGCACTGAGTGTCTCCGGCCGGGTTAACGGCCGGTCGCCTCGCCGTCGTAGCGGCGAGGTGAAGCTGGAGGCAGCCCGAACCGGGGATCGCCGGGGAGGGCAAGAGCAGCCTCGACAAAGTCGGGTCGGCCCAGCAGTGCCGGATGGGTCGGGCCCGGTGAGCGAGACGGGAAGGTATACGCGAGGAACCGGCGTCATTACGCCTCTTGAGTTCTTGCCAGCTCCAATCCAGTGGATATGGGCTGGTCAGCGGTGCGCAACCGCCCGGAAGGGCGGGGAACTCCCGGTCCGGTGTTGACTGCTTGGGCTGGGAGGCCACGACGAAGGTCTACGGCGTAGCCGTGGCGAGGTCGCAGGGGCAGAGCCGGGTGCCTAACCCGTCAACCGAACAGCAGTGAACGTGGGAACCGCTCGTGGCCGCTCCCCGCGACCGGGTCAGCCGGGCCGGACAGCGGGGATAGGCGCGATGCCTGCCGATGGGGGTGAGCGGGGCGGAGCCGTCGTAGTACTCGGAGCGACGGTTCGGTGACCTGTTCAACCTCGTCTACGACCCGGCGTTTCGAGCACTTCGCCCGGCAGTGGCAGCAGGAGATGGGCAGCTACAAGCGGCGGGTCACGCGCAGGAGGCACGGCCTGGGCAACTGGCGGCTGATCCGTTTCGGACGACTGCGTACTGATGGTCTCCGGGGAACGCCGCCATGCCGAGGCCCTGCGCGAAAAGGTGGCCGGCGTGCTCGCCCCAGTGGGGCTGCGTCTGGCACCGGAGAAGACCCAAGTGGTCCATATCGACGAGGGCTTCGACTTCCTCGGCTCCCACATCCGCAGGGAGCGGAAACGAGGAACACAGAAGCATTACGTCTACACCAAGCCGTCCAAGAAGGCGATCCAGTCGATCAAGGACAAGGTGAAAGGCAGAACACGCAGATCAGACCTGCACAGGGTCGTGGACGAGCTGCTGGCCAGTCTCAACCGCACCCTGCGCGGGTGGGCGAACTACTTCCGGCACGAGGTGTCGAGGGCGGTATTCGGCACGGTCGATGACCACGCGTGGCATCGCATCGTCCGCTGGATCTTCCACAAGCACTCCCGGCTCAGCTGGAGGGAACTGCGCCGTCGGTTCTGCCGGCCGGGCCGTTGGAAGCTCATCTGCGACGGAGTCGAGTTCACCGGCGCGTCCAGCGTCAAAGTGATCCGCCACCGCTACCGCGGCAGCAACATTCCGACCCCGTGGACACCACGACCGGCAGTCGCCAGCACCAGCGGCTGACCACCGGCCAAGGCACGTGGAGCGCCCGTTGCGTGGAGACACGCACGGCGGGTGCGGCGGGCGGGCCGGGGAAACGGGCTGGCCGCAAGGCCACTACCGCGCCCCGGCCCGACCCAGCCGCAAACGGCGGTGATCAGTCCTCTGGCGGTCATTCCCCGGAGACCTTCTCCAGCTTATTGATCTGCTCGGTCGCCAGGCTGTCCGGCAACTCGACGGACGCCCCGGTGCCACTGGCGGTGATGAACAGCACGATGGTGGCACCGCTGCGTACGACCGCGATGGGTTCCGGCGATTCGCCCTTGGTTGTCAGCTGGAAGGCCACCGCGTCGTCGCCCGCGTCGGGGGCGGTGATGGCTTTGACGGCGGTGTGGGCGGGCACACCGCCGTCGTAGGAGGTGCACTTTTCGAGAGAGGTACGGAGGTCGGAGAGAATGCGCTCGGCGTCGGACTGCTCGTAGGCCATGAGGCCAATGGTGGTGGCGGAGCCGGCCGAGGGGCCGGAGGTTGCGTAGGCCAGCTTGCCGACAACGGCTTGGGGAGACGGGTCGAGGTCGGCGACACGAACGTTCTCGACCGGCTGGCAGGCGGCAGGCTCAGCGATGGAGCCGCCGTCGGGCTTCGCGGGCGGCCAGTCGGTGATCTGGAAGCCGTCCGCGTCAGCGCCGGACAGCGCGGCGGACTTCAACCGGTCGGTGCTGAGGGCGTCGGCGGGGGCCTGGGTCTGAGTTTGCTTGGTCGTCGCGGATGCCTGCGGGGAGGAAGGGCTGCTCTTCGCACCGGTGCCGCCGTTGCTGGTCCCGCCGCTGCCGCAACCGGTCAGGAGAGCCGCTGTGAAGAGCACTGACATCGTCGCCTTGACCCGCACTTGCTGACTCCCAGCTCTCGGCATTCGTTGGTTCGATCTTTCCGGGCGGGGAGTCGTGGGGGTATCGGTGAGACTACGTAATCTCGTCGCGGAGTTCGGCGCGGGCGTGGAGAGCGGCGAGGGCGGCCCGGGACGCGACACCGGTCTTGCGGTAGATGCGGGCGAGATGAGTCTCGACCGTACGGGGGCTGAGATAGAGCCTGGTGGCGATGGCGGGAGTGGTGAGGCCTTCGGTGACCATGGCGGTGATCTCGCGTTCGCGCGGCGACAGGGACACGACGCCCGGCCGGTCGCCTGCGGCGGCGGACATGGCGGCGCTGACCTCGTCCGCCAGGTTGACCAGCTGATGGGCACCGCCTGCCACGGCAAGGTGCCGGGCGCGCTCCCACATGACGCGGGCGCGCTCCGGGTGGCCGGTGGCCGCTGCCAGGGGGGCGGCGAGCAGCAGGGTGCGCGCTTCCCAGAGCGCCGAACCGCCACGGGCCGTCTCGGCCACCGCGAGGTCGGCCAACTCGGCCGCCGCCGCCGTGTCACCGTGGCCGAGCGCGATATGGGCGGCGCTGCGCAGGGCGGAGGCTCGCTGCGCAGGCAGTCCCAACTGCTCGGCCTCCTTCCGGGCACGTTCCGCCCAGGGCACGGCTGCGGCCGGGTCACCCAAGGCGACCGTGGAGGCCACCAACGCCTCGATGAACAGCGGTCGCATGGACGGCTGGAGTCCGTTCAGGTCGTCGCCGCCCGCACGCAGCAGGGCCGCCCGTGTGCGCGCGGGCTCGCCGACGTGGATCGCCGCGTAGCCGAGCAGGCACCAGGCGATGGACGCCCACCAACTGGTGCTCGTTCCGGCCGCCGCAACCGCTTCCTCGGCCACCGCCAGTCCTGCCCGGTCGCCGGGCGGGAGGGTGTGGACCAGGGCATGGGCTTTCTTGGACAGGACCAGTGCCAGCAGTTCGTCGCTGCCGATGCCACGGGCGATGGTCTCGGCCTCGTCTGTGAGTTCTACCGCCGAGGTGAGTCGGAGGGTCTGGATGTGGACATGCGCCTTGCACAGCAGCAGGTGCGGCAGGACGTGGAGTTGGCCACCGCGCCGGGCGATGGCCAGGCCTCTGTCGGCGTGCCGTTCCGCGTCGGCGTACCGCTCCAGGAAGGTCTCCGCCCAGCCGAGGCGGGCCAGTGGCTCGCACAGGCCCGCGAGATCGTGGTCGGTCAGTGCGTCCACGAGCGCCGCCGCGCGATCGGTGACGTCCCGGGCGGCCGGCATGATGCCTTCGTGCGCCTCCCCGAGGGCCGCGACCGCGAGGGCGCCCGCCTCAGCAACCTCGTCGCCCAGCGACCTGGCCAGCTCGAGGGCGCGGAACAGGTCGGGACGCACCTCCCTGTAGTCGGTGGCGTGCGGCGCGGAGGAGCCCAGTTCAAGACCGAGTTCGATGGCCTGGGCCGGGGATGGACCGGGCGTACGGGAGAGTTCGCGGCGGAGCAGCGCGACCGCCTCTGTGTACCGGCCGAGATGACGCTCCATCACAGCGCAGAGCGTCACGGCGGAGGCCCGTAAACCGGCAGCAGCCGCGTCGCCCGGCGGTGACATGACAATCACCTCGTGCAGCAGGTCCCGGCTTTCGCGCAGGCCTCCGCAGACGCCCAGCGCACGCGCCCTCCACAGCATCAGCTCACGCCGCCGCGCGGCGTACTCCGGCGTGTCCGGCAGATGCCGGAGCGCCACCTTCAGCCAGTGGGCGCAACTCGCGGGGGCGGTGGCGGCGGATCTGTCGGCCGCCTCGGCCAGTACGGCTACGGCCTCCGGGTCCCATCCGGTCAGCGACCGCTCGACGTGGTGGGCGCGTTCGGCGGCGGACGCCCCGGCTTCGGCCAGTCCGGCCGCGGCGTGGCGGTGCATCCGGGTCCGCAGGCCGGGGTCCATGCTCTCGTGCACAACGGCCCGCAGCACCGGGTGGCGCAGCGTCCACCGCCCGCCGTGGCCGGGGCGCAGCAGATCGCGGCCGGCCAGCGCCGTCAGGTCGGCGTCAAGTCCGTCGGCGTCGGACTCGTCCCGGCCGGTCACTACGGCGAGCAGGGCGGAAGTGGCATGGTGACCGAGGACGGCCACCGCCTCGACGGTACGGCGCTGCGCGGCGGTCAGCGGTGTCAGCTCGTCCAGCAGAAGGGCGCCGAGCCCGTCGGCATGCCGGGCCTGGAGGAGGGCGAGGAAGTACAGCGGATTGCCGTCGCTGGCGGTGTACAGCTCGGCGGCACGGCCGGGCGGCAGGCCGGGGGCGAGACCAGGCGCCAGTTCCTCGACGCACGCGCGCTCGGTGAGCGGCCCGAGGCCCAGCCGGAGCACCGTGCCCGTGTCGATGCCCCGGGTGAGCGCGGCGCTCAGGGAGGCCGTGGTCTGGCGGTCGCGCCGGGCCACGACGACCACGACGGAGGTGGACGGAGGATGCCGGACGAGGTGGTCCAGCAGTTCCAGGGAGGCCGGATCCGCCCAGTGCAGGTCGTCCAGGGCGACGACGAGCCCGGGGCCGGTCCCGGCGATCCGTACGAGGAGCTTCGCGACCGACCGGTGCAGCTCGAACCGGTCACCGACGCTGAGCCCATCATCGAGGCCGACGCCGAGGTCGAGTTCGGCGAGGGCGTCGGTGAACGGCTGATAGGGGATGTGCCGCTCGTACTCCGTGGCCCGGCCGCGCAGCACTGTCATGCCCCGGTCCTCGGCCCGCCGGCAGAACTCGGCCATGAGTCGGCTCTTGCCGATCCCCGCAGCCCCCGTGAGGTCCACCAGCGACGGCCCGCCGCCACTCCCGGGCACCCGGTCGAGCACCGCCTCCAGGCGCGACAGCTCTGCCGCCCGGCTCACCAGCGGAGTCATGCCGCCCACACCATCACGTCCCCCCGCGCGTACCGCACTTGGCTGTTGGAGAGTTTACGTACACCTATCCTGCCGACCCCGGTCGGCCCGAGCAGGGCCGCGAACGAAAAGTCGTACTCGTCCAGCGTCTTGTGGTGCGGGAGCCTCCTCAGCCGCAGGCCCTGGCGGAAGCGCCTGTCATCGCGCACGGCCACCCTGGCGGAGGTCGGCGACGACCGAACCCGCTTCGCGAGCGCTGCTCTTCCGCTGCCTCCAGAACGGCCGGATCTCCGACGAGACGACCGCCTTCCCGAACCAGCAGACAGCACAACTGACTGCTGCAGCAGCTTGACGCTTATCCGCGTGGGAGGTCTTGTCGGCGGCCACGGTGTCAGGGCGGGGCCGGGGCCGGCCGACCGGACCGCGGACCTTCATGTGCTCCAGGACGGCGGTGAAGCGGGGGCTGCCAGCGGCCTGGCCGGGGGTGAGCACGAGGGACAGCGGGCGGCAGCGGTGGCCCGCCGCCAGGTGCACCTTGCCGGTCAGTCCTCCGCGTGAGCGGCCCAACTCAGCGACGCGAAGGCAGGCCTTGCGCCGTCGGCGCATCCGCCGCTGTTCCTCACGGGCCGCGTCGGGCGGCTCGTTCCGGTCGCCTACCGGGGCGTTTCGCCCCTTTGGCGAAACGCCTTTTCCTCGGCAGCCGCCTTCTCCAGGGTCTCGAGCAGTTTTGGGTCGACGGCCATCCCGGCGGCGTGGTGATGGGCCCGGGCCGAGGTGGAGTCCACGCTGACCAGGCCGAGGTTCACCTGGCCGCGCGCGGCGGCCTCGGCGATCACCGCTTCCATCAGGGTCTGGAAGACTCCGGACCCTGCCCACAGATGGAACCGCCCGTAGACGGTGGACCAGGGCCCGTACTGCTCAGGCATGTCCAGCTGGCTGGAACACGGCCGAGGCCGCCGGCTCCGCGTCACAGCCCGGCGGCCCGGGCACAGCGGTCCGGTCGGGTGCAGCACCGTGGGGGCGCCCGTTCTCTCCCTGGAGGGTGGGACGCTGCGCCGTCCGCGTCGCCGGGTGGTGGCGGGGCGCTTTGCTTCCCGCTAGCTGTGTGGGGGTGCTCTGCTGTGCTGCGGTTCGGGCGCTGCGTGCTCTCATGCACCGGGGCCGCGGTCGGTCATCGGGGGTGCTCAGGGTCCGCCGGTCCGTGCTTCCTCGCTCCGCGCTGCCGTTCCCCTCGGCCCACCGCTCGTCCCCTCGCCAGTGCCGTCGCGCACTCAGCCGGTCCTGTCCTGCCCCTGGTCGGGTGCTGCTCCGGGATGGCGGTTGGGACCGTGCCTGCCGTGCTGCGCCTCGTCCCTGCCGCATCGGTGCCGGGGCCGATGAGCTGGCCCGCGCGGGCTCCCGCCCCGGACCTGGCGCCGCTCGAGGGCCGACAGGCTCCCGGCTCGCTTGTCCTGTTCGGGCCCTGGCGGCCCTGCCCTGTAGCTCTGAGCGAAGCCCCGCGTCTGGCTGCACGTCCGGTTCAGGACCGACTCGCTGCGTGTCATGGCGTGGAGGGCTGAGCGTGTTTACGTCTCCGAATCCATACGTGCAGCGCCGGGTTGTCCGTATCGTCAGGCACACGCCGATTCTCTGGGGGTGGGGCATGGATGCAGCCTGGGGTGGGTTGCGTCCTGAGAGGTGGTGTACGGGCTCCCACCTGATCCGGGCGTTTGTCCTGGCGTCGGAGTGAGTGTCCGGATACAAGAACGGCCACCG
>NZ_JBSFUR010000079.1:0-18292 GCF_053591895.1 Streptomyces sp. NPDC002867
CGAGGGAACGGTGAAGGGGCTGCCCGGCCGGGCAGCCCCTTCACCGTTCCCTCGGTCCCGTGCGGGGACGTCAGTCGGACGCGAGCAGCGACTCCCTGATCCGGGTCCGGTCGATCTTGCCGGTCGAGGTCCTGGGCAGCGGGTCGGTCACCGTCTCGATCACGCCGGGTACGGCGGCGCGGACCGTGCGCTCCGCGCAGTGCTGACGCAGCGCCAGGACACCCACGGCCCCGGGTTTGTTCAGGCGCAGCCGGGCGTGCAGGCGGTGGCCTGCGACGGGGTCGGGGAGCGCGACGACGGCGGCCTCGGCGACCGCCGGGTGTTCCAGCAGGACGGCCTCGACGCTCTGGGTGCTGACCTGGAATCCCCGTACCTTCACCAGGAAGTCGGTGCGTCCGAGCACGCTGAGGGACCCGTCCGCGTGGCGGGTGGCGATGTCGCCGCTGCGGTAGTAGACGAGGCCGGGCACGCCGTCGGGATGCCTGCCGAACTTGGCGTCGCTCGGCACGTTCACGTAACCGGAGGTCTGGAAGGGCGTGTTGACGAGCAGCTCGCCCTGTCCGGGACCGGTCAGCGCCCGCCCGTCGTCGCCGGTGATCAGCCAGCTCACACCGGGCAGGGGCCGCCCGATGGGCAGTGGCGTGCGGACGGGCCGGTCACGGTCCACCTCGTGGAGGAAGCTGTTGTTCGTCTCCGTGCAGCCGTAGTTGTTGTACCAGCGTGCCGTGGGGAAGGCCGCGGGCAGCCCCTCCAGCACCCGCGCGGGCATGCTGTCCCCGGCGAAGACGAGGTGCTCGGGCGTGACCAGCGGCTCTCGGCCGGCGGTCGCCTCCACGAGCAGCTGGAAGAGGAGCGGGACGCCCTGGATCACCGTGACCCGGTGGTCCACGACCAGGTCGCGCAGATAGCCGGCCACGGTGCCCCGGTCGGGGTCGGCCAGGACGACGGTGCCGCCGTACGCGAGCGTGGTCCACACGTCCAGCATGCACAGGTCGAAGTTGAGCGGGGCGTAGTTGAGGACGGTGGTGCCCGTCGTGATCCCGAAGGTCTCGGACGCCCACGCGGTGAACCGGGTGACCGCGCCGGAGGAGATCGGAACGATCTTGGGCAGGCCGGTCGAGCCCGACGTGGTGAGCAGGAAACCGACGGCGTCGTCGTCGACGGTCACCGGCGGCCGCTGCTCCTGCGCACCGCCGGAAGCCGCGGACAGGTACACCACGCGGTCGACGAGCGGACCGTCGGCCAGGCCCAGCACCACGGCACATCCGCCCTGCTGGTACAGCTCCTTGAGCGGTGCGTCGGGCAGTTCGTGCGAAGGCAGCAGGAAGCTGCGGCCGGCCATCAGGCAGCCCAGTACCAGGGCCACCGCCTCGGGCGACTTCCGCACGCGCAGACCCACCGGACGGCCGGTGTCCGGAGCGGCGCTCTCCACCACGGTGCGGGCCCGGCAGGCCATGGCGTACAGCTCGGCGTAGCTGACCGGGCGGTCCTCCCATATCAGCGCGGGCGCGGACGGGTGGGCGGCCGCCCGGTCGGCGAACGCGGTCGCGAGGGAACGGTTCACGCCCGTCCCTCCCCGGCCGCCGCGCGCTCGGCCGTGGCCCGGATGGCGCGCACCGAGCGGAAGTTGCGGCCCGCCAGCTCGTGGTCGGGCAGCGCGATGCCGTACCGCTTCTCCATCCAGGCGGCGATGTGCAGCACACCGAGACTGTCGATGACGGCGGTGGCCAGCAGGTCGTACTCCGCGTCGAGGTCGCCGGCGTCGACGCCGGGCAGGAATCGCTCGACGACGAAGCGGGTGATGTCGTCCTCGGACACGGCCGGTGCCGTCTCCGGTACGGTGTCGGGCTCGGCGGTCATGTGCTTCCCTTCCAGGGGTTCTTGACGTCCTCAGACCTCGATGAGCGTGCAGAACCAGTGCATGCCCGGCGCCGCCACGCCCACGAGTGCCACGAGGTCTCCCAGCGCCAGGTCGCCGGCCTCGATGTGCCGCCAGAGGCAGACCAGTTGGTCGGCCGCGCCCATGTGGCCGAGTGCGGCGGCGAGTGCGGCGTTGGTGCGCTCGACAGGGACGCCGATCGCATGGGCGGCCTCGTGTATCGCCTGCCGGCTGTCGTTGAGGTGGATGATCCGGACGAGGTCGCCGCGGTCTCTTCCGGCGCGGGCGAGAGCCTCGTCGACCACGTCCGCGAGCCGCTGCCGGATCTCCTCCATGAATCCCTGGAAGCGCACCGGGTCCCGGTCGAAGTGGCGGTAGACCGCGGCCATCGGGTCCACGTCCAGATTGCTCCGGCCCGCGGGTGCCACGGGGGAGGCGGCGCCGCCGAACTCGATGCGGAACAGGTCCGCGTACTCGGGGTTCGTGAAGTGCGCGGAGGACAGCCGCCGCAGACGCGGGTGGCCGCGCCGCAGGACGGCCGCGACGGCGCCGTCACTGGCCACGACGCCGTTGAAGTCCATGCGGTTGGTGTGCGCCTCGCTGTGCACGTTGACCAGGGCCACCAGCACGGTGTCGGTGCCGGGCCCGAGGGCCATGGCGCCTGCCGCGTGGTCGAGCGCAACCGACCAGGCGGCGCAGGCCTGGGTGACGAGCACGGTGGGAGTGCCGTGCGCCCCCAGGGCCCTGGCGACGGCCGCCGAGGGGTCCCAGCCCAGGTAGTCGGGGACGTCGGAGTGTCCGACGATGATCAGGTCCACGTCGGCGATGCCGAGGTCCGCGTTCTCCAGGGCCTCGCGGGCCGCCTCCGCCGCGAGGTCGGTCGCCGTGACCCCGGCCGGCGCCCGGTGGTAACTCTCGTACCCCAGGCCGCCGACGACCTCGGGATCGGTGACGTACTCGCCCGCTGTCTCGGCCACGCCGCGCCGTTCACCGAAGGCCATGCCGGTCGTGACAATGCCCATCTCCACCGAGGTGACCACCTGTTGTCCCTTCGCTCCTACGGTGATGTCGTGCTGTGCCGGCTCTCGTCGGCGGGGGCGGGCGCCGACGGCTGCCCGGGAGCCGCCGACAGGGCCGGAAGTTCCTCCACCTCGGCCAGCGGGGTGTCCAGGATCCGGAGCTGCCGCCGGGCGATGTGCAGCGCGACCGCCAGCACGGCCATGGCGGCGGCGAGGATCAGAACGGCCTCCTCCACTCCGGCGACGTCGGCGAGGACACCCGCCGCCAGCGGACCGATCCACTGCACCGACTGGAAGCAGAACTGGCCCGTCGCGGCGACCCGGCCCAGATACGCGTCGGGGACCAGCCGCACCTCGTACGACTCGGTGACGACGTTCATCGGCACCATGCTGGTCATGCCGACCATCATCACCAGGCCGATCTGCCACGGCCGGGGGACCACCGCCACGACGGCGAAGGACGCCACGAACATCCACGCGGACAGCAGGAGAACGCGCCGCGCGCCCAGCTTCCGCATCAGCCACGGTCCGGCGACCGCTCCGACGACGCCGCCCGCGACGGCGAGCGAGGACACCACGCCCACCGCCGTCGGTCCGCCGCCCCGATGCTGCACGAGCACGATGAAGAGCAGGGTGAAGCCCTGCGCGACGGTGTTGAGCAGAGCACCCCAGACGATCGTGAACCTGAGGTAGTCGCTGCGCCTGATCATGCGCAGTCCGTCGCCCATGTCCGCGATCAGACCGGGCCGCTGTTCCGCGTCGCGCCGGTCGGGGCCGAGCGGCCGCCTGATGAGCAGCGAGCTCAGAGTGATGAAGAGGAAGGAGGCGGCGTCGAAGAGGAACGGCACCCAGCGGGCCATGGAGTACAGCAGGCCGCCGAGGGGCGCGCCGACGAGCTGGGCGACCATGTCACGGCCCATGATCTGCGCGGTGGCGTCCGGCACCTGCTCCTTGGGGACGATCCGCCGCAGCACCGACATCGAGACGCCGGCCTTCAGTCCGGCCGCGAGCCCGCTGACCAGGGCCAGGGCGTCGAGCGCGAGGATCGAGGGATCGCCCCGGTACACCAGCAGGGCGACGGCGCCCATCGACAGCGCCTCGGCCAGCGGGGCCAGGCACAGGATGGCGCGACGGGAGACGCGGTCGGCGAGTGCTCCGCCCAGCGCGAGGGTGGCGAGCTTGCCGAGCATGTGCAGGACGGTGATGGTGCCGGCCTGCGTCGCCGACCCGGTCGTGTGGAGCATGAGCAGCGGGAAGGCGAGCATCGACACGGTGGTGCCCAGGGAGGACAGGCCGTCACCCGACCACCAGTACATGTAGTCGCGATTGCGCCACAGGGACGGGTGCTGCTCCGCGGGAGCGCTCTCCGTCTCCTCGGGACGTGATTGCGCCATCGCCATTCGCCCCTGCCCATTCGTGGTTCGGCTCGTCCGGGCCGGTGCCCTGGATCTCGTGAGCATGCTGGTCGATGCGTCACGGGCCGGGCCAGGCAGCACACCGGCAACTCAGCGGGAGAAAGCTGCCGCCGCCCCGGGAGCGGGAGCGGGAGGGGGACGGCCGGGGCCGCCGGGCGCCGCGCCCCTCCACGGCCCCGGGGGCCCGGCTGTCAGATCCAGCCACGCTTGGCGGCCCGGTACCCCGCCTCGAAACGGCTGCCCGCCCCCAGCCTGACGCAGAGGTCCGCGACGATCCGGCGCACCGTACGCAGCGAGACGCCCAGGCGCCTGCGGATGACGTCGTCGTTCAGGCCACGGGCCAGGAGGCGCAGGAGCTCCCTCTCCCGTGGAGTCAGCTCGTGTTCGTCCGGCTCGCCGGCGGTGCCGAGCGGGACCGCGCGCTCCCAGACCCCTTCGAAGAGGGCCGTCAGCGCCTCGAGCGCGCCGGGTGTCGAGACCTGCATGACACTGCGCCACGGGTCGGACGGGTCGGCGGGCAGCAGGGCCGTCGACCGGTCGGCGACGAGCATGTGGACCGGCAGCGACGGCACCGTCCTGACCGGACTGCCGAGTCCGCCGCCCCAGACGGCTCTCAGGGAGCCTCTCGTGTCGCCGCGGATGCTGTCCGTGGAGACCGTACGGGTCGACACGCCGCGGCGGCGGACCTGGCGCTCCAGCGGCTGGACGGTCTCCAGCCAGCTCGCGGACGGGGCGCCGCCCGGGACGAACGCCAGCCACTCGGTGTCGACGGTGTCGGCGAGTGTGCGGAGCCGGTCCGCGACGGCCTCGTGCCCGGTCAGGTACTCGCTGCCGGTCTCCCAGCACACCGGATGGCCGTCCGCGAAGGTGTCGATCAGATCCAGGACGGCGGCCCGGTCCTCCTCGAATTCCTGCAGCCGGGCCTCGATCCCGGACATCTGCTGAAGCAGCAGGCTCTTGAGCCCGAGACGCGGATCCACCAGCCGGCCGAGGCCGTTGCCGAGGGGGCGCAGCAGCTCCAGTTTCTCCAGCTGCTCAAGGGCCGTGCGCACGTCCTGCTCGGAGAGGCCGAGCTTTTCCGCCAGTTCCTCCACACATTGATACCGGCCGGTAACGAGCTGCTTGTACACTGCGTCCGTAAGGCTGTCGAATCCTAGCCTTTCCAGCATTGAGTCACGCCCCCGTGTCCCCCTTGCCCTCTTGCCACGTGCGCACCATCTTCACACGAGGTGCGCGTGTGGCACACGTGTCCGCATCGGGTTGCTCGCGCGTCAATGGGCCGCCCCCGGTGAGGAGTTGCCGAGTGATCGCCGACCTGGTGCCCGCCAGGGTGCGCGCCTGCGAGGCGTTCGGCGACTCGGGTCCGGAATCGGCGGTCAGGCTCTTTCCCGCCGAACAGGCCGCGGTGGCCGGAATGTTCGACGAGCGACGCAGGGAATTCACCTCGGTGCGCGGCCTGGCCCGCAGGGCGCTGGCCGCTCTCGGAGTGACACCGCAGCCGCTCGTCCCCGGACCCATGGGCGCCCCGCAGTGGCCGGTGGGAGTGGTCGGCAGCATGACCCACTGCCCGGGCTACCGCGCCGCCGCCGTCGCGCGCGCCGCCGACTACGCCGCCATCGGTATCGACGCCGAGCCCCGGGAGTCCCTTCCCGGCATCGTGGCGTCGCGTATCGTCACCGACGGGGAACGCGCCTGGCTGCGGAAGGACTTCGCAGGGGCCGGCGAACTGCCGCTCGACCGCCTGCTGTTCAGTGCCAAGGAGGCGTCCTACAA
The DNA here is from genome assembly GCF_053591895.1 of Streptomyces sp. NPDC002867. Lineage (NCBI taxonomy): Bacteria > Bacillati > Actinomycetota > Actinomycetes > Kitasatosporales > Streptomycetaceae > Streptomyces > Streptomyces sp. NPDC002867. The sequence goes on from NZ_JBSFUR010000079.1 coordinate 6,087, forward strand.
GGCGTTCTCGCCATGGCTGGGAACCCGCTTCGGCTTCCGGGACTTCACCGTACGGCTGCGCTCCGACGGCACGTTCCACGGTGTCCCGCCGAGGGGTGCCGTGCTGCCCCGCGCGGCCGCCGGTGCGGCGGCCTTCCCGGGCCGCTGGGCTGTGCGTTCCGGGTATCTGCTGACCGTGGTGGCTCTGGCCGCGTCCGCCTCACCGGAATGCTGACATGTTCATTTTCATTCCTGTTGCGGGACGTGGCAGCAAGAGGTCATACGGCCCTTTCCTGCCACGTTCACCGTTCCCACTCGTACGCGTTGTCGAGTAGGGTCCGGATCAGGCCGCGTGGACACACCCGGGGGAGTTTGTCATGCCGAACGAGGCGATCTGATGCCCTTGCGGTCCGAGGTTCGCGTTTTGTCCGTCTGAGCGACAACGACGATCCTCGGCCGCGTTGTTGAGTCATGGTCACATGCCCAGTCGCAGGCAACGGGGGCGACGAGGGCGACCGGAAAACATCGCTCACCGGTGACCAGCGGTGACGTGCCCGCACCTGCGTCGCCGTGGGCTGCCCCGAGGCGTTCCGACTCGACAATCCGGCGGTGTCCGACGATTCATGCGCACGTAACGGGATGTGCTGGGCCGGCACACGTCTCATGCAAGAAAAAGGGGGATTCTTTTCATGACGATGCCCAGTGAGTTCATTTCCTTCGACAGGACGGATATTCATCAACTGCGCGACTTCCTGATCAACCAGCGCAGGGTCTCCGGCTGGACGCAGGAGGAGCTGTCCGAACGCTCCGGCGTCAGCGTCCGGACCATCCGCAACCTGGAGACCGGGTCGAACACCAACCCGCGCCGGACGTCCGTCGCCCTGCTGCTCACCGCCCTGGGAGCGGCGCCCGCCGCGCTCCCCGAGGCGGCGCCCTGGGACAGCAGCGGCTGGCCCGCCCTGCCCGAGCAGCGCTCGGACCCGCAGCGCGGCCGCACCGCGACCCTGTCGCCGTGGCACGGTCCCCGGCCGCTCCGCGACCCGATGGTGGGCCGGCAGGCCGACATGCGCCACATCCTCGCGTCCGCGCAGCGCAGCCGGCTGATCATCCTGACCGGCCCCGGCGGCGTCGGCAAGACCCGGCTGGCGCTGGCGGCGGCCTCCCGGCTCCGGCCGTTGTTCCGGGACGGCGTCGCCGTCGTCGACCTGCGCGACTGCCCGCCCGAACGGCTCGACCCCGCCCGGACGCGCGCCGAGTTGACGCGCGTCACACAGGAGCTGACCGGCGAGGCGCCCGGCTCCCACGGCGGAGCGCACCACGCCCGGCGCCTGCTCGTCCTGGACGGCGCCGAGCATGTCGCGCAGCAGACCGCCCGCATCGCACGGCAGTTGCTCGACGAGCACCCCGGCCTGCACCTGATGGTCACCTCGCGCCGGGCTCTGGCCGCCGGCGCGGCCGAGACCTGGGAGGTCGAGCCGCTCGGGGTCGACGGCCGGCAGTCCCGCGACGTTGCCGTGCCGAGCGCGGTGGAGCTTCTCCTGCGCCGGGTGCAGGCCAGTCTGCCGACCCTGGACCTCGCCCACCACCTGCCGCAGGCCACCGCGTTGTGCCGGCTTCTCGACGGTGTACCGCTGGCCATCGAGATCGCGGCCCAGCGGCTCCGGTCGCTGCCGCTGACCTCCCTCCTGCACGAGGAGACGCTCTTCCACCTGCTCGACCAGGTCGACGCGGGCGGCCTCAGCGCACACCGCACGCTGTCCGACAGCGTGCGGTGGAGTTACGACCTCCTCCCGGGGCAGCACCGCGAACTGCTGCACGACCTCGTCGCGTTGCCGGACGGCTTCTCGCTGGACGACGTGCTGAGCGCCCAGCCGAGCCGCCGCCTCGGAATGATGCGCGTCGCCCATCTGCTCGCCGAGCTCGCCGACGCCTCGCTGGTCCAGATCAACCGGGAACGGCAGTACACGTACCGCATCCACGCACTGGTGCGGCACGTCGTGACGCACGCGGAGCGGACCACGGACACGAGGACGGCCCGGCCGTCGGAGCCGGGCCGTCGTGAGCCCGTGGCCGTGGGCAGCGGCGCGGGATATCCCGCCGCCTGACCCGGGACCATCAGCCGGTGGCGCCCCCCGCCGCCCCGGCGGCCGCCTTGACGGTCCGCAGCGAGAAGTGCTCCGGACCGTCGAGGCTCGCCAGCATCAGCTCTTCCAGCCACGGCAGCAGGCTCTCGTCCAGCTCCGCCGCGGGATCGAGCCGACGCAGCAGGCGCTGCAACGCGAGCACCAGCCATCCGGTGCCCCCGGCCGATGCGCGCTCACGCTCGAACGAGTACAGCCAGGTGTAGAGGCACGAGGCCGCCGCGTGGAAGACGCAGTGCTCGGCGGCCCGGTCCTGCCCCTCCGTCGTCGCGGCGTCCAGCGAGCCGTCGGCGATCCGCGTGTAGAACACCGCACGGCGCGCGGAGAGTTCACCGAGGACCTTGACGAGCGCGGCGGCCACGGGCGCGGGAAGCTCGCTCTCGGCCACCCGGCGGGCCCGGTCCACGGCCGGCTCCCAGCCCCGGGTGATCTCGTCCTCACTGGCGTTGGTCAGCCGCAGCGCCCTGCCCGAGGGACGCCACACCGGCGCCTCCCGGGACCAGTCGAAGAGCTGACGCAGGACGTCGTCACCGCCGCGGGCCGGCCGGCCGGCCACCCGGGCCACGGCGGGCAGCTGCGACGCGATGCTGTGGAGGTTCACATGCGTCGTGCCCTCGAAGATGCTCGCGATCGCATGGTCGCGCTGGAGCTTCTGGAAGGCGCCGGAGGCCACCCCCTCGCGCAGGTAGCTGCGTGCGCCGAGCACGCGGGCCGCCTCCTGCACGACCTCCTCGCCGAGCGTCGGCACCAGGTACTTCACCACGGACGACCACAGGCTCAGCCGGGAGGGGACGACCGTCAGCGAACGCGCCACCGGCAGCGTCGTGCACTCCGCGATCAGCAGGTCGAGGTACGCGTGCACCAGGTGCCGCCGGATGACGGGGATGCGGTAGATCTCCTGGCCGTACAGCACGCGCTCGCGCGCGTGGCGCAGGGCGATCCGCAGCACCGCGTCCATGGTGCCGATCGACAGGGCGCCGATCGCGGTGCGGGTGATCTGCAGCACCTGCAGAATCCCGGCCAGACCCCCTCCGGGGCGGCCGAGCAGCGCACCGGCGGGCACCCGGGTGTCCCGGAAGGTGATGCCGCTGAGATCGTGGCCGCGCAGCCCCACCGTCCGGACGAAGGGGTGGTTGTCGAAGCTCCCCTCGTCCAGCTCGCTCTTGTCGAGCAGCAGCAGGGAGGACCCGACGCCTTCGACGGCCGCGTAGACCGTGACGAAGCGGCCCCTGGTGGCGTTGCCCACCGGCCACTTCTCCCCGGTGACGAGGAACCCGTCGCCGTCCGGCACCGCCGTCGTCTCGTTGGTGCCCAGATCGCTGCCGTGATCCGGCTCCGACACCGCGAAACAGGCGAGGTCCCCGTCGAGGAGCCCCCGCGCGACGCGCGCCCGCTGCTCGTCGTCGCCCCACAGCCACACCGGGTTGACGCCGAGGAGCGCGGAGCCGAACATCACCGAGACGGTCAGGTTGCGGCGCGCGAGCGAACGGGTCAGCAGGACGAGCTGCTCCAGGTTCCGCAGCCGGCCGCCGAACTCCTCGGGCACCAGGTACTGCGAGAACCCCCACGACCGGACCAGGTCGACCGCACCCGGCGGCAGCGTGTCGTTCTCCTCGTACGCGACCGTCTCCGCGTAGCTGAACGGGCCGCTCTCCGCGTCCGGGTCGCCGAGCGTGCGCTCGAGGTCCGCGGCCAGCACGTAGGAAGGGCGGTCGAAGGCGTGGCCGGTCATGCCGCGGGTTCGTCGGCGCCGTAGCGGGCGAAGAGGTCGGCGACCTCCTCGGCGTCGGGGAGCTGTGCCCGGCCCTCCGCCACCTCCGTGCCGACGAACTCGATCACGTCGCGCACGCGCTCCAGCTTCATCGCCTCCTCGGGCGTCAGCGTCCGCAGGCCGTACAGGTCCTCGAGGTTGTAGCCGAGTTCGGCGAGCACGAGGGAGTGGAATCCGAGATCGCCGACGAGGCGGAGGTCCGGGTCGACCTGGGCGAGCTTGCGCGGAGCGATCAGCCGGACCATTCCGCACACCACAGGGGAGACGGCTTCGGCGCCGACGGCGGCAGGAGTGTGAGTCATGCCGTCGACGCTAGGTCGGCCCGTGCACCCGTTCCCAGGCAACGGGCCCGGCAAGCACACGGCAACTCGGTGCTGCCGGGGCGCGATCCGGCCACAACTGCCGCCCGGCTGCCTGGCCCGGGCGTGCGGCAGGCCCGAGGCTGGTGGGCATGAGCACCCTCGACGCCCACACATCGCCCACAGGCTGGATCAGCGCCCGCTACGCCGTCGGCCGGCCGCGGCTCAGACTGCTCTGTCTGCCCCACGCCGGCGGGAGTTCGGCGACCTTCCACGCCTGGCGGCCGTACGTGCCCGAGGGGATCGAGCTGGCCCCGCTGGAGCTGCCGGGCCGCGGCTCCCGCATCGGCGAGCCGGTCCCGGAGGCGCTGGAGCCCCTGGTCGAGGCCGTCCTCGCCGGCATACGCGGCGAACTGTCCATGCCGTACGCATTGTTCGGCCACAGCTTCGGAGCGGCGGTGGCGTACGAGCTGACGCGCAGGATCGAACGGGACGGCGGCCTGAGGCCCCCGAGCGCCCTGATCGTCTCGGGCGCCCGCGCGCCGCACGTGCCGCTCGGCAGGGCGGCCGTGGCACACGGCAGCGACGAGGAACTGGTCGCCTGGCTGCGGCGCACCGGCGGACTGCCCGACGAACTCCTCGCCTTCCCCGACTTCCTGAGGGACCTGTTGCGCCCGGTGCGCGCGGACATGGCGCTGGCGGAGGGGTACCGCATCCCACGGCCGGTCGCGGTCGGCTGCCCGCTCCTCGCCCTCGCCGGCGCGCAGGACGAGGTGAGCACCCCGGCACAGGTCGAGCCGTGGGCGCTGTACGCGTCGTCGGCGCACCGGATGCGGGTCCTGCCCGGAGGCCACTCCTTCCACCGGACGCATGCGGAGGAGACGGTGTCGGCGGTGCTCGAAGCACTCGTCGCGGACCGGCGGGTCCCGCCGCCGGGCCCCGCGGGCGCGGCCGGAACGCCGGGATAGCGGCTGCGGGGTTCATCCGCCGGGGCGCCGGCCCCTTCGGCCCCCGCCCGCCGGTGCGGGCAGGCACCCCGCGCCGGCGGTGCGGGGATCCTGGGCGTCCGGCCTCGCCGTGCCGGCGCAGGCGCTCGCCCGTACCGCACGGGGCCCGGAGCGCGCCCCTGAGGGCAGGCCCCGGCGGGCGCGCCGGGGCGCTCGGAGCCGCGGCGGCGGCTCCCGGTCCTGCGGGCCAGGGTGTCCCCCGGCGGGCCGGAACCCTGCGCGGCGAGCTCTCAGGAGCGGGGCGCCCGCCGGCCGGTGAGGGTGATCGGCAGGGAGGAGAAGCCGCTCAGGAAGTTCGAGTACACATGCCGCGGCGTGCCCGCGGGCTCGGCCGAGGCGACCCGATCGCGCAGGCTCTCCAGCAGCGCCGCCAGTTCGGCGCGCGCCAGGAACGCGCCGAGACAGAAGTGGGGACCGTACGCGAACGACAGGTGCTTGTTGGGGGTGCGGGCCAGGTCGAAGTCGTCGGGGCGGTCGAAGACCTGCTCGTCGCGGTTGCCGGACGCCAGCCACGTGACCACGATGTCGCCCGCCTCGACGAACTGGTCGCCGAGCAGGACGTCCTGGGTCGCCGTCCGGCCGCTGTGGAGCGCCGGGGTCGTCCAGCGCAGCACCTCCTCGACCGCTGAAGCCGTGCTGACCCGCCCCGACGTGAGCGCCTGCCACTGGTCCTCGTGCCGCATCAGCGCGTGCAGTCCGCCGATCATCGCGAAGCGCGTCGTCTCATGACCGCCCATGATGATGCTGTAGCAGTTGAAGACGATCTCCTCGTGCGTCAGCGGCCGGCCGTCGATCTCCTTCGTCACGAGGAGGCTGACCACGTCGTCGTACGGCTTGGCACGGCGCTGGGCCGCCAGTTCGGAGAAGTAGAGCAGCAGCCCGTTCCGTGACGACCAGGTCGCCTCCTCGTCGGGCACACCGTCCGCCGAGGACAGCGCGGTCGAGGTGAGGTCGATGATGTGCTGCCGTTCGGAGGCCGGCACGCCGAGCAGGTCGCAGATCGCGGCGAGCGGGATGTGCGCCGCCACGTCCGCGGCGAAGTCCACCCGGCCCCGCTCCACCGCCTCCTCGACGAGTTGCCGGGTGCCGCGCCGCACGCTCTCGATCACGACGTCGAGCGACCGCGGCGAGAACGGCTTCAGCAGCGCGCTGCGCAGGGCCTGGTGCGGACGGCCGTCCGTGACGGCCAGCATCTGGCCGGCGGCCGAGTCGCCGCCGGCCAGCAGGGTGTCGAGCACGTTCCCGCGCTCCGACGTGAAGGTCTCGCTGTCGCCCAGCACCGAGACGATGTCGCTGTAGCCGCTGACCGCCCAGAACCCGGGACGGCTGCCGGTCGCGGGCTGCCAGTGCACCGGCGCCTCCGTACGCAGCCGGCGCCACAGCGGGCCCAGGTCGTGGTGGGCGTGCAGCAGCGGATCGGCGAGATCCAGGGCGTCGAGCGGGCCGTGGGCGGGAGCCGGGCGGGTTTCCATGGGGTTCCTCGAACTCGGTGACGGTAGGCGTGGGGCGCGCTCAGCCCAGGGGCTTCGTGGGGCCGGGGAAGAAGGCGGTGGTGGCACCGGCCGTCTCGGCACCGTCCACGACGAACTGCTGGCCCGAGACGAACGCGGCCTGCGGGGACGCCAGGAAGTGGAAGACGTCCGCGATCTCCTCGGGCGAGGCGTGCCGGCGGGCCGGGATCCGCTCGTTGACCTCCTCGAGCATGGCGTCGGTGTACTCGGCGCGCTGCATGGGTGTCAGGACGGCGCCGGGCGCGACGCAGGCCGTCCTGATCAGCGGGCTCAGCTCGACGGCGAAGGTCTGGCACAGCGACGCCACGCCCGCCTTGCTGGCGTTGTAGTCCGCGTAGAGCGGATAGCCGCGGGAGCCGTTGACGGACGCCGTCGCGAGCAGCACGCCCTCGCCCCGGCGCAGCATGTGCGGGGCGGCGTGGCGCCACAGGGCGAGAACGCCCATCAGGTTCACGTCCAGGGTGCGCCGCGCCTGCGACTCGGTCAGGTCGAGGATGCTCTGCCGGACGCTGATGCCGGCGTTCGCGACGACGACGTCGATGCCGCCGCGCTCGGCGTGCACCCGGTCCACGGTCTCGCCGGTCCGGTTCCAGTCCGCGACGTCGAGCTCGATCCAGCGGAGGTGCCCGCCGCCGTCGCGGGGGCCGTCCGCCGAGCCCGGCGCGGGAGGCTGTACGTCGAGGTTGACCACGTAGTCGCCGGAGCGGGCGAACCGCTCGGCGGTGGCCCGGCCGATGCCGCTGGACGCGCCGGACACGATGACTGTGCGCACGGGGAGGTGCCGCCTTTCTGCGGATGCGGGGTGCGGGGTGCGGGACGCGGGACGGCGCCGAGGGGAGGTCAGACGATGACGCGGTGGTGTGCGAGCGCGTAACCGCTCGCATGCCGCCGCAGGTTGCGGCTGACGGTGAGCTTCTTGAGCCAGCGGTCGGTCCCGTCGTAGCGCGGCGTGAACGGCAGACGGCCGTGCACGGCACGGTAGTTGTCGACGATCAGCAGGGAGCCGGGACCCACCGTGACGTTCCGCTGCACGCGCCGCAGCTCGTCCATGAGCCGGTCGAGCGCGGCCTCGGCCTCCGTGTCACCGGGGCGTACGTGCATGAAGGGCCGGTCGATGCGCAGGTACGGGTTGAACCGGTCGCCGAACAGGACGGCGGTCGGCACGGGCCGGTCCACCATGGCGTACAGCTTCACCAGCGCGGGATGGCCCGGAGCCTGCGCCTCCAACTGCCGGACGTGCTCGGTGTCCGGCAGGATGTGGAAGCGGTCCTCGGCGAGCACCGTGCGGTCGTCGTCGCTCAGCCGCACGTCGCGTACGGACGCGACGACGGTCGGCACCCGGTCGGGATTGCGCAGACCGAACAGCAGCAGGTAGTCGCAGCGGTTCGGGTGGAAGCCGTCCTCGGTGTGGAACTCCAGCAGGCTCTCGCTGCCGTAGCCGCTCTGGCGCATCTCGTCGCCGCGGATCGGCAGGATGTTCTGGATGATGCGGCCCTGCTGGAGCGTCGCCCAGCCGAACGGGTCGCCCAGCACCATGCCGCACATCGCCAGCCACAGCTCCTGTTCCCTGGCCGCCTTGCTCTCGATGGCCTCGCGCCAGTGCTCCGGCGTGGGGCCGAGCTGCTCGTCGTCGACGGGGAAGCCGTGCACGAGGCACGCGGCCGCGCCCTCGGTCCGGCGGTAGGACAGGAGGAAGCCCCGCAGACGCGCGGGCAGCAACTCCTCGGCCATGTGGTCGCGGTCGTAGAACTCCGGCAGGTCGGGCGCCCCGTGCGAGTCGCCGAGCCGCGACGCGGCGGCGCGCAACTCGGCGGCCTCGTCGGGATCGAGGCGGTACTCCAGGAGGATCTCGCGGCCGTCGGCATCCCGGTCGGCGCCGTCCCGGCGGGCCGCGTCCACAGCGGGATAGGTGCTTGTCATGTCGTCGTCCTCACCAGGTCGTGACCCGATCGGGTCGTCCGTCGTTCGGTCCTGTGCGGTCCGCGCACGGGTGCCGGACCGCGTGGTGGTGCGTCACCGGACCGGCCGAGCAGGGTCCCGGCCGTACTGGTCCAGTGGTGGTGCGAGGGCGCCGCGCGGGCCGCTGAGGGCCCGGACGGTGCCTAGTCGTCGTCCCGCCAGTCCTCGGCGAACGCCTCGAGTTCGTGCGGGTCCAGCGTGATCAGAGGCTCGTCGGGGTCGTCCGCCGCATCGGCGGCCGGGGCCGGCGCGAGGTCCTTCACGGCGGCGGCGAGCGCCGCCACGGTCTTGTGGCCGAACACGTCGCGCGGCGTCATGTCGAGGCCGTCGGCATGGGCCAGGGTGACGAGCTTGATCGAACTGATCGAGTCGCCGCCGAGGTCGAAGAAGCTGTCGTCGATGCCGACCCGCGGCACGTCGAGGGCCTTCGCGAACAGTGCGCACAACTGCTCCTCGCGCGCCGTCCGGGGAGCCCGGCTCTCGCGGGATCCGGAGAAGTCCGGCGCGGGCAGGGCGGCCCGGTCGAGCTTCCCGCTCGGCGTGGCCGGCAGCCGGTCGAGCACGACGACGGCCGCGGGCACCATGTACTCGGGCAGGGCGTCGGCGACCCGCCGGCGCAGGGCCGCCGGCTCGGGCCGGCCGCCCTCGGCCGGCGTCGTGTACGCCACGAGCCGCCGGCCGCCGCCGTCCTCGCGGACGACCACGACCGCCTGGGCGACCGACGGGTCGCCGGCCAGCACCGCCTCGATCTCGCCCGGCTCGATCCTGAAGCCCCGCACCTTGACCTGCTCGTCCGCGCGGCCCAGGTACTCCAGGGCGCCCTGAGACGTGCGGCGCGCCATGTCGCCGGTGCGGTACATCCGCGAACCGGGCGGCCCGAAGGGGTCGGCGACGAAGCGTTCCGCGGTGAGTGCGGTGCGGCGCAGGTAGCCGCGCGCGAGGCCGTCCCCCGCGAGATACAACTCGCCGGGAGCGCCCGCCGGAACAGGCCGCAGCGCGCCGTCCAGCAGGTACACACGGGCCCCCACGACCGGGTCGCCGAGCGGCGGCACGGTCCGGCCCGCCAGCGGGCCGCTCATCGTCGCCATGACGGTCGCCTCGGTCGGACCGTACGCGTTGACCATGCGGCGCCCGGCCGACCAGCGTTCGACCAGGTCGGGCGGGCACGCCTCGCCCCCCACCACCAGGGTGACGCCGGCCGGCAGGCCGCCCTCGGGCATCACCGCGAGCGAGGACGGCGGCAGCAGCAGCGCGGTCACGCCGTGCCGGGTGACCGTGGCCGCGAGGGCCGGCCCCGGCAGCAGCTCGTCGGCCGGCGCGGTGACCGCGCTCGCCCCGGTCAGCAGAGCGGTCGCCAGCTCCCACACCGAGGCGTCGAAGCCCGGCGAGGCGAACAGCAGCACCCGCTCCTCCGCGCGCAGGGCCAGTCCGGCGCGCTGCTGGGCGATCATGGCCGCGATGCCGTGGTGGGGCACCAGGACGCCCTTGGGGCGTCCGGTCGACCCGGAGGTGTAGATCAGGTACGCGGTGTTCCCGGGCCGCAGCGGCGCCACCCGGTCGGCGTCGGTGAGGTCGTCGTCCGGCATGCCGGCGGTCAGCCCGCCGATGCGGTCGGCGTCCAGGCACAGCGTCCGTTCGGCGCCCGCCCCGGCGAGCAGGTCCGACGCCTCACTCGTGGTGAGGACGAGCGCGGGCCGCGCGTCGTCGAGGACGTACCGCAGGCGCTCCGGCGGGTGGCCGAGGTCCAGCGGCAGATAGGCGGCGCCGGCCTTGAGCACGGCGAGCACCGCGAGCACCGACAGGGCCGACTTGGGCAGCGCGACCCCGACCACGTCCTCGGGGCCGACGCCCTGCGCCACCAGCACCCGGGCGAGGCGGTTGGCCTGCGCGTCGAGGTCGCCGTACGTCACGGCCGTTGCGCCGTCGTACACCGCGACGGCGTCGGGGCGCGCCCGCACCTGCTCCCCGAAGAGCGCGGGGAAGGTGTCCGGCCGCTCGTGCGCCGGGCCGTCGGCGGCCGCGCGCAGGCGCGCGTGCTCGTCCGCCGTGAGCAGGTCGATGCGGCCGAGGGGCACGGCCGGGTCCGCCAGGAAGCCGTCGAGGACATTGCGCACCCGGGCGAGCAGAGCGGCGCCGGCCTCCGCGGTGAACAGGTCGGCCCGGTAGCTGAGTTCGAGGCCGAGCCGCTCGCCGGGGGCCACGACCAGGTTGAGCGGATAGTGGGACGCGCCGGGCACGGCTTCGCCGTCGACGGACATCCGCAGACCCGGGATCTGCTCCTGGATCGCCTCCCCGTCGAAGGGCGTGCTCGCGAAGTCGACGACGGTGTCGAAGAGCTCGCCCACGCCGAGCGCCCGCTGCACCGCCGTGAGGCCCAGGTGCTGGTAGGGGCGCAGCTCCGCCTGCTGTTCCTGGACGTCGGTGAGCACGGCGACGAGCGCTCGTGCCGGGTCGAGGCGTACGCGGACCGGGACGGTGTTCATCAGCAGGCCGATGATGTCCCCGGAGCCGGGCAGCTCCGGCGGCCGCGCGGCGGTGGTCGCGCCGAAGACGACGTCGTCGCGGCCGAGCAGCCGGCCGAGCACCACCGCCCAGGCGCCCTGCACCAGGGTGTTGAGGGTCAGGCCCGACCGGCGTGCGGCGGCGGCGAGCGCCGCGGTCCGCTCGGCGTCGAGGGCGTCCGTCACGAGATGCGGCACGGTCGCGGTGGCGGCCTCCGCGTCCGGCGCGACCAGCGTGGGCTCGTCGAATCCGGCCATCGCCCCGGCCCAGGCCCGCGTCGCCGCGTCCTCGTCCTGTCCGCCGAGCCAGCGCAGGAAGTCGGTGAACTGCACCGGTGCGGGACCGCAATCCGCGCCGCCGCGTGCGTAGCAGGCGAACAGGTCGCGGAAGAACAGCGGCAGCGACCAGCCGTCGAGCAGTCCGTGGTGGTGCGAGACGACCAGCAGGTGGTCGTCGGCCGCGAACCGGACGAGGGTGACCCGCAGCAACGGCGGCTCGGCGAGGTCGAAACGCCGCATGCGCTCGTCGGCGAGCAGCTCCGCGACGCGCGCCCGGCGCTCGTCCTCGCCTGCGGCGGAGAGGTCGATCTCCCGCCACGGCGTGCGTACGTCCTCGTGCACCAGCTGGACCAGCCGCCCCGAGCCCAGCAGCGTGAACGACGCGCGCAGCGCCGTGTGCCGGGCCAGGACCGCGTCGAAGGCGTTGCGCAGGACGGCGGGGGAGAGGTCGCCCGCCAGCCGCACCGGCGCCTGGGCCGTGTAGACGTCGACGCCGTCGGCGGCCAGCATCGCGTGGAAGTGCATGCCCTGCTGGAGCGGCGTCAGCGGCAGAACGTCGGTGAACGGGCGTCCCTGCGCCTCGAGTTCGGCGCGCTCGGCGTCCGTGAGGGAGATCAGCGGGCCGGTCGCGGCGGCCTGCGGGACCTCCGTCCCGGTCTCCTGAGCGGCGGGGGCGAGTTTGGCGATGGTTTTGTGGACGAAGATGTCCTTGGCGGTGAGGGCGAGGCCTGCGCGGTGGGCGCGGGCGGCGAGTTGCAT
>NZ_JBSFUR010000080.1:0-17035 GCF_053591895.1 Streptomyces sp. NPDC002867
GCCCGCCCACCCGGCGCGGCCGGTTCCGCCTGGAGCGCTCCAGGCGGAACCGGCATCGTCCGTTCAGCGGGTCACTGGCACCTGCGCCCGTCGTTGATGCAGTCCACCACCTCGTTCATAAGGTCCTCGTCGAAGACGTTGATGAAGTCACCGTGGTCGGTGACCGGCTTGTGCAGCTGCTCCGGGAAGGAGTCGACGGCGAACACCGAGGCGTTCTCCCCGTCGAACACCGGGGGCGGCACGTCGTAGACGATGCGCTGCACCAGCTGCGGAATCGCCTGGAAGCCGTTGGGGCAGTTGCCGTCCTCGTCCGCGAAGGCCACATGGGTGCGGTGGTTGGCGCTGTCGGTGTTCTGGCCGTCCCAGCAGCTCTGGAACTTGAACGAACGCACCACCTGGCTGCCCTCGGGACAGATCGGGTACTTGTCCTTCAGCTGACGGTCCTCGAATCCGGTGCAGCTCCACGAGGCGTTGGCATTGGCGTCGCCGTTGACGAACGCCTTCGCGTCACCGGTGATGATGCGCAGGAACCTCGGCATCGCCGTCACCTTGCTGACCGGGCTGCCGACGAACGTCATCGTGACCTGTGACGGTGTCTGGATCTCACCGACGTTCTGGTCGTTGCCGCCGCCGTCCGCATTGGCGTCGTTCTCCTGCTGCCCGTTCTGCAGGCGCAGCACCGGCCAGAAGTACGTCGACTTGTCGCCCTGGTTGCGGCACGTGGTGTCACCGGCCGCCAGGTCGTCGTCGCTGGCGAAGGCGTCGTTGGCCTGGTTGCCGACGTAGTCGTGCATATGGTGGGCGCCATTGCTCACGCCCGGGGCGACGATGACGTTGTCCGGGTTGAACTTGCCGTTGGCGTTCACACCGCAGTCCGTGGTGAACGTGCCTTGGGAGGAACCGTTCTGGTTGGGCGGCTGCTGGACGTTCGGCTGGACGTTCTGGATCTCGACGAAGTCGCCCGCCTCGGGCCCGTTGCCGGCCTGGCCGGCGCCGCCCTGGTTGCCGTTGCCGTCGTCGCCGTCCCCGTCGTTCTGTCCGTCCCCGTCGTTCTGTCCGTCGCCGTCGTTCTGGCCGTCGTTCTGGTCCTGACCGTCGTTCTGGTCGCCTCCGTTCTGGTCGTCTCCGTTCTGGTCCCCGTCGTTGTTCTGTCCGTCGCCGTCGCCGTCGCCGTCGCCGTCGTCGTTGCCGTCGTCGCGCAGGGTGCACGGAGCCATCTGCTCCAGCCCCTGCGGGCGCTCGGCCGAGCGGTCGATCAGCGCCACGATCCGCTGGATGATCGCCAGGCGTTCGTTGCGCAACGGGGACAGGATCTGGTTCTCGGCGAAGGACCGGTCCGCCTGCACCCGCTCACGGTTGTCGGCGAACCGCTGGTACGCCGTGGTGATCTGGGTGTCCAGCGTGGCCAGTTCACGGTCGACCGCCAAGCGCTGCTGGTCGGGCACCTCCTGGAGCGAGTTGCCGACGTCGGGACAGTCGATGGTGGACACCTGCTGCCCGGCCGTGGCCTTGGTGCTGCTCTGCTGTCCGTCGTTCCGCCCGCCCGGCCACCAGCCTTCGCCTGCGGAGGCGTACGTATTGGCCGCTACCAGCCCGCCCCCGCCCAGGATCAATGCGGCCGAGGCGGCGATCGCCCGATTGGCCAGCGTCGAGCGTTTTCTTGATGTGCGTCCCAATGGAACTCCTCTGCTTCGTTGCCGGGGGGTGTGTGGGTTAAGGGGGGTCCCGGCAGAGGGAGAAGCGCGCCGTCTCATACGGGAGTGGCGCATGGGGTGTTCACCGCCACCACTGATTCGTAGCAACCTCCAGCGTCAAACCGGGCACAATGGGTGCATGACCGAGATCCTCACGCCCCGCCTCCGCCTGCGCCGCTGGACGGATGACGACCTCGTGCCCATGGCCGAGATCAACGCCGACCCCGCGGTGATGCAGTGGATCGACGACGGCTCGGTCCGCGACCTCGAGCAGACGGCGGAGGGCATCGAGCGCTGGGAGGAGGAGTGGGACGAGGAGGGGTTCGGGCTGTTCGCCGTCGAGCTCCTCGCCTCGGGCGAACTGGCCGGATTCGCCGGCCTGTCCGTACCGGACTTCCTGCCCGAGGTGCTTCCGGCCGTCGAGATCGGCTGGCGCCTCGGCCGCCCCTTCTGGGGGCAGGGCTACGCCTCCGAGGCCGCTCAGGCCGTTCTGGAGTTCGCCCTCCAGGACCGGGGCCTCGACCGGGTCGTCAGCATCTGCCGCACCGGCAACACCGCCTCCGAGAACGTGATGGGCAAGCTGGGCATGTCGCCGGAGCGCGAGACGGTCCACCCCGTGTACGGGTATCCGCTGCGGGTCTACGCGATCGACCTGACCGAGTACCAGGGCTGACCGGCCCGCGGCCGGCGGGACCCGGCTACGCCCCGGGCCGCCCCGCCAGCAGCGCCGCCTCCAGCTCGGGCGGCAGGCCCACCCGCGGCCGGTCCGGCCGCAGCGGCGCCGGCCCGCCGAGCGACAGCAGCCACGACCACGTGTCGCGCACCGTCTCCCGCACCGGCCGGCACCGCAGGCCGGCCGCCAGCGCCCGGGAGACCCCGGCCCCGTGCAACGCGCCGTGCATGTCCGGGCGTTCGGCCGCCGGGACCCAGACGGGGAGCTGGGACCACGGCTCGGCGCCCGCCGACAGCACCACGTCCGCAGGCGTCCACCGCAGCCGTGCCGACGACCCGGTCGCCGCCACGCACTCCTCCAGCAGCTCGCCCATCGTCGTGTGGCCCGGCTCGCTCACCAGGTTGTACGGGCCCTCCAGGCCCGCCGCCGCCGCGTCCAGCGTCCACTCGGCCAGGTCGCGGACATCGATGTACTGCAGTGGTGTGTCCCGCGGTCCCGGCGCGACGACGTCACCGCCGCGCGCGATCCGCTCCAGCCACCACGGCAGACGGCCCACGTTCTCCCACGGACCGAGGATCAGGCCCGAGCGCACCAGCAGCGAGCGGGAGGCGCCGAACGCGTCGAGGACGGCCAGCTCGCCGCCCCGCTTGGCCTGTGCGTACGGCACGTCGCCCGCGTCCGGCGAACCGTCGACCAGCGGCGCGCTCTCGTCGTACCCGGCCGTCGGCGGCCACGCGTACACCGAGCAGCTCGACACATAGACAAAGCGACCCACCCGCCCCGCCAGCAGCCGCGCCGCGTCCCGCACGGCCGACGGCGCGGCCGACCAGGTGTCGACCACCGTGTCCCACTCGCCGTCGTGCAGCGCGGCGAGGCCGCCGGGGGCCAGCCGGTCGCCGATCAGGTCGGACGCCCCGTCCGGAGCGGGGTGCCTCCCGCGGTGGAACACCGTGACCTGCCATCCGCGTGCGAGCGCCCCTTCCACGACCGCGCGCCCCACGAATTCCGTCCCGCCCAGCACCAGAAGTCTCATGGTCACGACTGTGCCCGGCGCCGGCCGCCGTCCTCAGTGATTCCGCTGCCAGGGGAACCCGGGCCGGAATGGTCCGTACCGGCGGTCACTCTCCCGGTCCGGGCGCGGGGATGGCAGCATGTGCCGACGATGACGGATGCCCGGTCGCCGATGCGCGCCTTGCGGGCCGCGCTTTTCGCGGCGGTGGCCGTCACGTTGGCGGCGATAGGGCATTCGTCCCTGTCTGCGCACGACATCCCCGCTTCCGGACTGCTCGCCGCGCTCGGTGTGACCGCCGCCGCCGGCTGGTTCGCGGCCGGCCGCCGCCGGAGCGCGTGCTCCATCGGGGCCGGACTGCTCGCCGTGCAGGGCGGACTGCACCTGCTGTTCTCCGGCGAGGGACCCACGGCACCCCACCACCACGGGCAGCACGAGCACTACGACACCGCGCAGACCGCCGCCGAGAGCCTCGGCGCCGGCATGCTCGCCGTCCACCTCCTCGCCGCCGCCTGCTGCGCCCTGTGGCTGGCCCACGGCGAGGCGGCGTTCTTCCGACTCGCGCACGCCGCACTGTCCTTCGCGTTCACACCGCTGCGGCTGCTGCCGGGCGCCGTACGGCTGCCCGAGCCGGACGCCGCGCCCCGGCCCGCCGCCGACGCGGCCGACGAGCGCCGCCACGGCGTCGTCCTCGCGCACACCGTGGTCCGCCGCGGCCCGCCCGCGTACCCCCTTCCCCGTGCCACGGCCCCTGGAGCCGCTGTCTGACCTGGGGCCGATTCCCCATGTCACCACCGACCCCTTGGGACCCTCATGTCCATCGACGCCCCCAGCAAGGGCACCACATCATCCGGCGCGAGCACCGCTCCCGAAGCGCGCGGCGCGCTGCGCCCCCTCCTGCTCCGTCTCCACTTCTACGCCGGGCTGCTGACAGCCCCGCTCCTCCTCGTCGCCGCGGTCAGCGGCCTGTTGTACTCGCTGTCCTTCCAGGCGGAGAAGTTCGTCTACCGCCACGAACTGCGCGTCCCCGTCGGCGAGCGCTCCGTCCCGCTCTCGGCCCAGGTCGACGCCGCCCGCGCCGCCCACCCCGAGGGCACGGTGACCGCGGTGTGGCCCTCGTACGAGGACGGCGCGACCACCCGCGTCCTGATGTCCTCCCCCGACGTGGCGGAGGACAAGTCCCTCGCCGTCTTCGTCGACCCCTACACCGCGGACATACGCGGTGAACTCCCCTCGTACGGCAGCTCCGGCGCGCTCCCGCTGCGGGCCTGGCTCTCCGAGTTCCACGCCGATCTGCACCTGGGCGCACTCGGCCGGCACTACAGCGAGCTGGCCGCCAGCTGGCTGTGGGTCGTCGCGCTGGGCGGGCTGGTGCTGTGGTTCGGACGCCGACGCCGTACCAAGCGCGATCTGGTGCTGCCCGAGCGCGGCGCGAAAGGCCGCCGCAGGACCCTGTCCCGGCACGGCTCCGTCGGCCTGTGGGCCGTCACCGGTCTCGTCCTGCTGTCGGCCACGGGGCTGACGTGGTCCCGCTACGCGGGCGAGAACATCGACGCGGTGCAGTCCCGGCTCGGCGGGTCCACCCCCGTCGTCACGGCCGCCCTCGCACCGGGCGGCGGCAGCGGCGGAGGTCACGAAGGCCACGAGGGACACAGCGGCGGAAGCGGCGGCGGGCACGAAGGCGCCGACATCGGCATCGACAACGCCGTGGCGGCGGCCCGCGGCTACGGCGTCGACGGCAGGATCTCCGTGACCCTGCCGGCCGACGGCGACGGATACGTCGTCAAGGAGACCGACACCCAGTACCCGGTCCACCTCGACTCGGTGGCCGTCGACCCGGCGGACGGCCGGATCATCGACGAACTCCGCTTCGAGGACTACCCGTTGCTCGCCAAGCTGACCCGGTTCGGCATCGACGGCCACATGGGCGTCCTGTTCGGCCTGGTCAACCAGCTCGCGCTCGCCGCGCTGATGGTCGCCCTGATCCTGCTGATCGTGTGGGGCTACCGCATGTGGTGGCAGCGCAGGCCCACGAAGGAACGCACCTTGTCGGTGGGCCGCCCGATCCCGCGCGGCGCCTGGCGCAAGGTGCCGCTCACGGCGCTGCTGCCGTCGGCCGCCGCGGCGGCGCTCGTCGGCTGGTTCGTGCCGATGCTCGGCATCAGCCTGCTGGTGTTCCTCGCGGTGGACGTCGCACTCGGCGCGGTGGCGAGGGCCCGGTCCCGGGCCTGACCGGGACCGGACCCGTGCCTCAGGGCGCGTACTTGTAGCCGACCCGCCGCACGGTCTGGATCGTGCGGCGGTGGTCGGCTCCGAGCTTGCGCCGCAGCCGGGCGACATGGACGTCCACCGTCCGGCCGTCGCCGACGTGCCCGTAGCCCCACACGGTGGTCACCAGCTGGTCGCGCGTGTGCACCCGGTGCGGGTGTGCCACCAGATGGGCCAGCAGCTCGAACTCCAGGTAGGTGAGGTCGAGTTCCCGACCGTCCACGCTGGCGGTGCGCCGGACCGAGTCGATCGCCACCGGGCCCTCGCCGGCCGGCCGCTCCGGCGCGGCGGCGGCCGCCAGGGGCGGCTGCTCGTCGGCCGGTACGAGGACGAGGTAGCCGACCATCGGGGGCCGGCCGGGCAACGTGGGCAGGGTGTGCGGAGGGGCGGGCAGCCACGTGGCGCCCGGCGGCAGGAGGTCGGCGACGTCCACGACCTCGTCCCGGTCGACGGCACGCAGCCGGTGCCGGCCCGAAGGCGCTGCCCGGTCGGTCGTGACGCGGCCCTGGGGGACGGGGGAGGAGACGGCGGAAGCGGCGGAAACGGTCGAGAAGGAACGGCTGTTCGCCATGGGAGGTCAGCTCTTTCGCGCGGAGGAAGTCGTCGATGCGTCGTGAGGACGGACGTACGTCGTGCGCGCTGGCCGAAGGCCGGGAAGAACGGCTTTAGAGGGCCCGCGCGTTCACCGCGGGGCAACACACCCGGTCGAAGTCGTGGTGCTGCCGGGAAGGCCAGAACGGCTCGAGGTCGCTGCGACCCTGCGCGTCGTTCCGGTAGTCGGCCATGTGCCTATTGAAGCAGACCCGCAACCACCACAGCAGACCTCTTCCACCTGTCGGTACGTGATCTTTCCTACGTGCCCGGAGTTTCGGCCACACGGACCGGAATTGGCGACCCGTACCCTGCGCGACCCTACGCGAGAGGGGCGCCCGCCTGGTCGGCGGACGCCCCTTGGGTCACGCGTTGATCAGACCTGGCCGGCCTTCTCCAGGGCCGAGCAGCAGGTGTCCACCAGCAGGCGGGTCACCACGTACGGGTCGACGTTGGCGTTCGGACGGCGGTCCTCGATGTAGCCCTTGCCGTCCTTCTCGACCTGCCACGGGATGCGGACCGAGGCACCGCGGTCGGAGACGCCGTAGCTGTACTCGTTCCACGGGGCGGTCTCGTGCAGACCGGTCAGGCGGTCGTCGATGCCGGCGCCGTAGTTCTTGACGTGGTCCATCGGCTTGGAGCCCTCACCGAGCGACTCGCACGCGGTGATGATTGCGTCGTAGCCCTCGCGCATCGCCTTGGTGGAGAAGTTGGTGTGCGCGCCCGCGCCGTTCCAGTCGCCCTTGACCGGCTTGGGGTCGAGGGTGGCGGCGACGTCGAAGTCCTCGGCGGTGCGGTAGAGCAGCCAGCGGGCCACCCACAGCTGGTCGGAGACCTCCAGCGGCGCGAGCGGGCCGACCTGGAACTCCCACTGGCCGGGCATGACCTCGGCGTTGATGCCGGAGATGCCGAGGCCCGCCGCGAGGCAGTTCTCCAGGTGCGCCTCGACCACGTCACGGCCGAAGATCTCGTCCGAGCCGACGCCGCAGTAGTAGCCGCCCTGCGCGGCCGGGAAGCCGCCCTCGGGGAAGCCGAGCGGACGGGAGCCCTTGAAGAAGGTGTACTCCTGCTCGATGCCGAAGATCGGCTCCTGCGCGGCGAACGTCTCCGCGACCTCGACGAGCGCGGCACGGGTGTTGGACTCGTGCGGCGTCATGTCGATGTTGAGGACCTCGTTCAGCACGAGGATGTTGTCGCCGCCGCGGATCGGGTCCGGGCAGACGAAGACCGGCTTGAGCACGCGGTCCGACGCGTGGCCCTCGGCCTGGTTGGTGCTGGACCCGTCGAAGCCCCAGATGGGCAGGTCGGCGAGGGCCGTGGAGGAACCGGCGGCCAGGATCTTCGTCTTCGAGCGAAGCTTGGCGGTCGGCTCGGTGCCGTCGATCCAGATGTACTCAGCCTTGATGCTCACGGACCTCATCCTTTGCGGGTGCAGCGGTATGCCGCGCAGCTTGGCAACGCGCGATTTCCCGGCCGT
Organism: Streptomyces sp. NPDC002867; assembly: GCF_053591895.1. NCBI lineage: Bacteria > Bacillati > Actinomycetota > Actinomycetes > Kitasatosporales > Streptomycetaceae > Streptomyces > Streptomyces sp. NPDC002867. The sequence continues at coordinate 7,713 of NZ_JBSFUR010000080.1, forward strand.
TGCCCGTTTGTGAACCCCGTGTTACGCGGAACATTTCACCGTTATGCCCGGCGTGTCGCGCGTGCGCGACGGGCCGCCTCGTGCGCGTTCGGCAGCGACCCGGAGCCCCGCGGTCCCGGATGTGCCCGACCAGCGCCTCACAGGCCGTACTCAGCGTTTTCGCGGTACCTCCGAGGCGCCGGTCGTGGTCGTGGAGCACCTGGAGCAGGCGCCCGCGGCGGATCCGCGCCTCCGGCAGACGGAAAACGTCCTGAGACATGCGGCACATCCCGTGGGCTCCGTGATCACCTCGCCGATGTGCTGCTCCGCCACCCCGCGCCGGAACGGGGGCAGGGACCGCCGCAGCGTGAACCCGTCCGTCCGGTACACGCGCTCGAAGGCGTACGAGGGATCCGGCAGCCGTCCGGCGAACAGCGTGTCGTGCTGCTCGGCCCACAGCCGCTTCTGCGCCTGCGCGACGGCCGGCGGATCCGCGAGTCCTCGGGGCGCGGACTGTAGGGGAGCGCGGCCGTGAACTCGCGCACGGCGGCGCCGTAGTGCGCGTCCTGGTGCACCAGCTCCCCGTACAGGCCCTCGCCGGCACCGGGTGCGGGGCCGCGGTCGTCGCCGGCCGCCCGCGTCGTATACAGGGCTCTTTTTCGGCCGGACGCCCGCATCCATGGGGGCGGACGCGCCGCACGAGGGCCGGGTCGCGCAGCCGTCGCGCGGGCACACTGGTGTCCATGACCAAGCACCTGCGTATCGGACTTCTCGGCGCCGGCCCCTGGGCCGCGATGACCCAGGCCCCCGCGCTCTCCGGCCACCCGGACGTCGTCCTCGGCGGGGTGTGGGGGCGGCGGCCGGAGGCGGCCGCCGCGCTCGCGGACGCCCACGGCACGACGGCGTTCACCGGTGAGGACGGCATCGACGCGCTGTTCGCCTCCAACGACGCGATCGCCTTCGCCGTGCCGCCGGACGTGCAGGCGCCGCTCGCGGCCCGGGCGGCAGCCGCCGGCTGCCATCTGCTGCTGGACAAGCCGGTGGCGACGACGGTCGCCGCCGCCCGGGACGCCGTGAACGCCGTGGAGGAGGCGAAGGTCGCGTCCGTCGTGTTCTGCACGCTGCGCTTCTCCACCGACACCGCGCGGTGGATCGCGGAACAGGCGGCGGTGGGCGGCTGGTTCACTGCCCATGCGCAGTGGCTCGGCGCGCTCTTCTCGCCGGGAGCGGAGAGCCCGTTCGCGGCGTCCCCGTGGCGGCGGGAGAAGGGCGGCCTGTGGGACGTCGGCCCCCACGCGCTCTCCGCGCTGCTCCCGGTGCTGGGGGACGTGGTGGAGCTGACGGCGGCCCGCGGCCCTTCGGACACGACCCACATGGTGCTCCGGCACGCCTCGGGCGCCTCCAGTACGGTGACGCTCGGCCTCGCCGCGCCGCTCAACGCGGCGGGCGTGAGCCTGGTGCTGCTGGGGGAGCACGGCAAGGCCGAACTGCCGGACGGCTGGGGCAATCCGGTGGACTCGTTCCGCACGGCGGTCAACGAACTGATGGGCGTGGTACGGACGGGGCGGCCCCACCCGTGCGACGTGCGGTTCGGACTGCGGATCACGGAGATCCTCGCGGAGGCCGAGCGGAAGGCGTCCGCGGCGACGCGCTGACGCGCGTGCGTGGGCGCGGCCCCGGCGGTGCCGGGTGGTGCGGGTGTGCCCGGCCGGGTGGTGCGGGTGTGCCCGGCCGGGTGGTGCGGGTGTGCCCGGCCGGGTGGTGCGGGTGTGCCCGGCCGGGTGGGAAAGACGGGACGGTGCCGTCCGGTGCGCTCCGAGTGTGCGGCTCGGAGGCGGGCGCTCCGCCGGGGGACAGCGGGGAGGGGAGCGCGGACGGCACCGTCCCGGGGGCCGGCAACGGCCGGGCCCGCCGGAGTGGGGGATGCGGGCCCGGCCGTGCGGCGTCAGCCGACGCGCTCGATCCGCGCGTTGCGGATCAGGAACTTGCCGGCCTCACGCACCTGCTCGAAGGCCGCGTTGTTCAGCAGCGCGCAGCTGCCGGACACCGACGTCACCTCGACGGTCGTGGACTTGTTGTTGTCCAGGTTGGTCACCTTCAGCTGGGTGCCGACGGGGAACTCGTTGCTGGAGGCGGCCGGTGCGCCGCCCTCGCCGGAGAGCGTCACGGTAGAGCCGGCGCAGACGACCTCGCCCGCGGCGCCGCCGCCCGCGTTCCCGCCGCCGGCGTCCTGGCCGCCGTCGTCACCCGCGGGGGGCGCTTGCTCGGCGGGCGGTGCCTCTTCGGCGGGTGCCTCGGCCGGGGGTGCCTCCTCGGCCGGGGGCGCCGCCTGGTCGCCGCCGCCCGCCCCGGCGTCGCAGCCGGCCGCCTCCTGCTGGACCCTGATCTGCGCGATCACCGCCTCCCGGTTGGCGATCCGTGCCGCCGACTGCGCGTCCGCATTGGCTCGCTGACCGGCGATGAAGTTCTCGTTGTTGCTGATCGCCTGGGCGAGACCGTCACAGGCGACGGATGCCTGGCTTGTGCCGGTCATGACAATCGCAGTGCCGCCGACCAGCGCCGCGGCGCCGGCCAGGAGGGCGATCTTCTTCTTGCCGCTGAGGGTCTTCTTGCGTGACACGAAAGGGCTCCTGTCCCCGGCCGCGGGGGCGGCCGGTTGGTTCCTTGTGCCCTTACGTACGAGTAGCCGTCGGCGACTGCTCACCGATCACGTCCGTCTCTTCCTTAACTTTCTTTAAGGAAGCGGCAGTTGGCCCTCCGCCGCCGCTCACCCCGGCGGCAGCGCGCGGCACAGCGCGTCCAGTGCTTCCTCGTACACGTGCTCCGGCGGCGTCGCGTACCCCACCACCAGGCCGTCGCGCCCGGCCCCCGTGTCGTGCGGATGCCGGTAGTCGGCCAGCCCCTCCACCGCGAGCCCCTGCCACGCGGCCGCCTTGACCACGGTCCGCTCGCTCCCTCGGGGCAGGTCCAGCACGGCGTGCAGGCCGGCCGAGATGCCCGACACCCGCACGTGCGGCGCGCGCTCGGCCAGCACCGCCACCAGCCGGTCGCGCCGGTTCCGGTGCCGCTGCCGCATCCGGCGCACATGCCGGTCGTACGCCCCCGAGGCGACGAAGTCCGCGAGCGTGAGCTGCTCGGCGGCGCTCGCGTACGGCTCGCGCTCACCCTTGGCCGCCACGACGTCGTCGACCAGCGCCTCCGGCAGCGCCATCCAGCCGATCCGCAGCGCCGGGGACAGGCTCTTGCTCACCGACCCCATGAACACCACGCGGTCCGGGTCGAGCCCCTGCACGGCGCCGACGGGCTGCCGGTCGTACCGGAACTCGCCGTCGTAGTCGTCCTCCAGCACGACCCCGCCGGCCGCCCGCGCCCAGTCCACGACGGCCGCGCGCCGCGCCGGATCCAAGGGGCCGCCGGTCGGGAACTGGTGCGCCGGAGTCAGCAGCACGGCCCGTTCCCCGTGCCCCAGCGCGCCGGTGTCCGCCCCCTGGCCGTCCACGGCCAGTGGCACGGTCCGCACCCCCGCTTCCTCCAGCAGCCCGCGGTGGAACGGCAGCCCGTACGCCTCCACGCCCCAGCGCCCGCCCACGACCCGTGCCATGAGCCGCAGCGCGTGCGCGGTCCCCGAGCAGACGACGATCCGGCCGGGCGAGGTCCGTACCCCGCGCACCCGGGCCAGATACTCCGTGAGCGCCTCCCTCAACTCCACCCGGCCGCGCGGATCGCCGGGACCGAAGGCGTCGTGCGGTGCGGAGTTCAGCGCCCGCCGCACCGACGCCAGCCACGCCCCGCGCGGGAACGCCGCCGGGTCCGGCTGCCCCTGCACCAGGTCGTACACGGCCCGCCTCGGCCGTTCGGGCCGCCTTGCCGGGGCCGACCCGGGCAGGGGCCGTCGGCGATCGCTCCCGGTGGCGGGTTCCGCCCCGGCCGGCCGCGCGGGCGACCGTCGCCGCGGGACGGGAGCGAGCGGTGCGGCCCGCTCGGCGACCCGCGTACCCGACCCCTGCCGGGCGGTCAGCCAGCCCTCGGCGACGAGCTCGGCGTACGCGTCGGCCACGGTGTTGCGGGCGATCCCCAGATCGGCGGCGAGCGAACGGTACGGCGGCAGCCGCATCCCCGCCGCCAGCCGGCCGCTGCGCACCGCCTCACGCAGCGCCTGTGTCAGCACGGCCCGCCGACTGCCCGTGCCGGCCAGCTCCAGATGCAGATCGAGGCCGATCCGCTCGGCGAAATTGACCCAGGATTCTGCCACGGAAATGCACCCTACAGCCGGTCGCCCGGGCTCATAGATTCGTCCGCATGACGACGACACAGAACACCGCGTCCCCCTCCCGCATCGACTTCGCGAAGCTGGCGCCGAAGGCGTTCCGCGCCGTGATCGGCCTGGACGCGGCGGCCCGCGAGGGCCTGGACCCGACGCTGGTGGAGCTGGTCCAGATCCGCTCCTCGCAGCTCAACCACTGCGCGTACTGCCTCCACATGCACACGTCCGACGCCCGCAAGGCCGGCGAGAGCGAGGAACGCCTGCACATGACGGGGGTCTGGCGCGAGGCCAGGCACTTCTTCACCGAGAAGGAACAGGCGGCCCTGGCACTGACGGAGGCGGTGACCCTGGTGGCCGGCGCCGGAGTCCCGGACGACGTCTACGCCCGCGCGGCCGAGCACTTCGAGGACCGGGAACTGGCCCAGCTGCTGGCCCTGATCGTCACGATCAACACCTGGAACCGCATCGCGCTGGCGACATCGAAGGTGGCGGGCACCGACGAACGCTGACAGCACCGGCACCGGCACCGGCACCGGCAGGCGCGCGGACCCGGCCGATCGCCGCCCGGCGCACGGGCGTCAGCCCCGGCCGATCGCGTCCCGCACCGCCTCCTCCGTACGCCCCACCACCGCCGTGCCGTCCTCCGCCGTGATGATCGGCCGCTGGATGAGCTTCGGGTGCTGCGCGAGGGCCGCGATCCAGCGGTCCCGTGAACTCTCGTCCCGCGCCCACTCCTTGAGTCCCAGCTCCTTCGCCGCGGCCTCCTGCGTACGCGTGATGTCCCACGGTTCGAGGCCGAGCCGGCCCAGCACCTCCCGGATCTCGTCCTCGGTCGGCACGTCCTCCAGATAGCGCCGCACGGTGTAGTCGGCGCCCTCGGCATCGAGCAGCGTGAGGGCGCTGCGGCACTTGGAACAGGCGGGGTTGATCCAGATCTCCATGCCGCACACCGTACCGCTCACGCTGCCTCAAACGCCTTCTGGCCAGCGGCGATTGTCAGTGCCCGCCGGTAGAATGAACAGCAGTTCGGGATGGTCCCGCCACCGCGCCAGGAGGTTGCCGATGGCCGTTGCCACACTCACGACGAAGCCCCTGATCCCCCATCAGAAGAAGCCGCTCCCGGCCGGACAGCCGCGCGAGTGGTACGTGTCGCACAACCGCCGCCTGAAGGCGATGCGCCTCACGATCGCCCTGCTCGACTCCGGCGTCTACCACCCGGCGACCGCCGACAACCGCCGCATACGGGCCACGGCCGAGCGCATCGGCGTGCACGCCCCGTCCGACACGACGTGCCGGATGGTCCGGGCCCTGATCCGCTACGGCCGCTGATCCGACGCGTTCAGGAGACGGGGCGCCTGGGATCGGGCGCCCCGTTCTCGTACCACTCGGCGCGCACGGTGTCCCCGACGGACAGCGTGCCGCCGCGCAGCACCGCCACCTTCGCACCGAAGCTGACCTTGTTGTCGTACGCGGGCTCCCGCCGGTACGTCGCGAGGGTGCGCACCGGCTCGGGCCCCGCCCGCCGCCCGGTGACCTGGTCCACCAGCGGCACGGAACAGCGCATCGCCCGTACGGAATGGGCGAGCAGGGCGGTTCCGATCTCCAGCCGCCGCATCAGGTCCTCGTCGTGCGGCGCGGCGCACCCGTCGAGGACGATGTTGGCCCGGAAGCGGTCCATGGGCACCGGCGTCCCGCCCGCGGCCTCGATCCGTGCGTTGAGCCCGTCGAGCGAGGCCTGCGAGACGACGGCCACGGCATGCGCGTCGGCGAAGGCGACCTTGCCGGGCGTCTCCCCCCACCCGTCCCGGTCGAACCCGTCGCGCACCCGTACCAGCCGCGACTTGACGCCGAGCACCTCGGAGAGCCACTCGGCGACGGCGTCGCCCTGGTCGATCGCGTGCCCGACCGGCTTGTCGAACAGGCTCACCGGCCGCGGCGCGCCCCCGGGGTCCACGTCGACCACGAGATCCTCGACCCCGCCCGCCCGCAGCGTCAGCATGCGCCCGCCCTCGCCGACCCGGGGCCGTACGGCGGCCAGGGCGGGGTGTGTCCGCTGACTGCGGAACGACCCGTCGACGGCGTCGACCACCATGAACGTCCGATCGTGCTCGAGCCCCGCGTCCCCGGTCACGGCGGACATCACATCGGTCCCGGCGCAGCCCTTGACCGGGTAGTACGTCAGCTTCTGCACAGCGATCCCCATGGACAGGGATCGTAGAGGGGTCACGGGACACGCGGGTGTCTCAGGGTGCCTTGCAGGTGGCGGTGTCGCGGGGCCCGGAGGCAGTGGCGGTCCGCACCGGCCCGTCGTCGACCCGCACCCGGCAGGTGGCCTTGCCGCCGTCCGCGCCGACCGTGACGACGAGCGTGCTGCTCATCTCCTGTCCGGACGTCTCGATCTCCCTCCGCCAGGGCAGACCCGTCACCTGCTCCAGCTCCTGCTCGGTGCGCAGGTCCCCCGTGCCCTGGACGGAAAGGGAGACCGTGACATCACGGGCGTCGCCCGTGACCTCATAGGTGACCGTGACGGTCCTGTCCACCGCGTCCTCGTCGGACACCTCGCTCACGACGAGACCGACAGCGGCCAGGCACCCTCCGACGACCAGCACCAGGACGACGAGTACGGCCCAGAGCCACTTCCGGCGCTTCCTCCCCGGGTGCTGCGGCGGCACGGGCGCGTCCCCCCGCGGGTGGTTGCTCGGCTCGCTCATGTCCCCAGATTCGCCCCGCGCCGGGCGGCCCGCGACCGGGGGAGCGCCGCCGTGGCGGAGCCGGGCCGGGTACGGGAAAGGCCGTCGGCCGTGCCTTCCGGTGAGGGAAGGGCACGGCCGACGGCCCACAGACGGCCCAGGCGAGCGGAACCCGCTCTGACCTGCGGCGATCTTAGATGTCGAAGTACAGCTCGAACTCGTGCGGGTGCGGCCGCAGCTGGATCGGGGCGATCTCGTTCGTGCGCTTGTAGTCGATCCACGTCTCGATCAGGTCCGACGTGAACACGCCGCCCGCCTGCAGGTACTCGTTGTCCTCCTCCAGGGCGTCGAGAACCGCCGGGAGGGAGGTCGGGACCTGGGGGACGTTCGCGTGCTCGTCGGGGGCGAGCTCGTAGAGGTCCTTGTCGATCGGCTCGGCCGGCTCGATCTTGTTCTTCACGCCGTCCAGGCCCGCGAGGAGGAGCGCGGAGAAGGCGAGGTACGGGTTCGACGACGGGTCCGGCGCGCGGAACTCGACGCGCTTGGCCTTCGGGTTCGAGCCGGTGATCGGGATACGCATCGCCGCCGAGCGGTTGCGCTGCGAGTACACCAGGTTGACCGGGGCCTCGAAGCCGGGGACGAGGCGGTGGTAGGAGTTCACCGTCGGGTTGGTGAAGGCCAGCAGCGACGGGGCGTGCTTGAGGATGCCGCCGATGTAGTAGCGGGCGGTGTCCGACAGGCCCGCGTAACCGGCCTCGTCGTAGAAGAGCGGGGAGCCGCCCTGCCACAGCGACTGGTGGACGTGCATGCCCGAGCCGTTGTCGCCGAAGATCGGCTTCGGCATGAAGGTCGCGGTCTTGCCGTTGCGCCAGGCGACGTTCTTCACGATGTACTTGAAGAGCATCAGGTCGTCGGCCGCGGCGAGCAGCGTGTTGAACTTGTAGTTGATCTCCGCCTGGCCGGCGGTGCCGACCTCGTGGTGCTGGCGCTCGACCTGCAGGCCGACGTTCTCCAGCTCCAGGGAGATCTCCGCACGCAGGTCGGCGAAGTGGTCGACCGGCGGGGCCGGGAAGTAGCCGCCCTTGTAGCGGACCTTGTAGCCGCGGTTGTCCTCGACCGCGCCCGTGTTCCAGGCGCCGGCCTCGGAGTCGATGTGGTAGAAGCCCTCGTTCGCGGCGGTGTTGAAGCGCACCGAGTCGAAGACGTAGAACTCGGCCTCGGGGCCGAAGTACGCGGTGTCCGCGATGCCGGTGGAGGCGAGGTAGGCCTCGGCCTTCTTGGCGATGTTGCGCGGGTCGCGGCTGTACTGCTCACCCGTGATCGGGTCGTGGATGAAGAAGTTGATGTTCAGCGTCTTGTCGCGGCGGAACGGGTCCAGACGGGCGGTCGACAGGTCGGCGCGCAGCGCCATGTCGGACTCGTGGATCGCCTGGAAGCCGCGGATCGACGAGCCGTCGAACGCCAGCTCGTCCGAGGGGTCGAAGGCCGTCGCCGGGATCGTGAAGTGCTGCATGACGCCAGGAAGGTCGCAGAACCGGACGTCAACCATCTTTACGTCGTTGTCAGCGATGTACTTCTTGGCCTCGTCGGCGTTCTGGAACATCCAACTCCTCCTACTCCCACCCGGGGAGGGGCGGGGTTGCAGCTCGTCCGTGCGGCCAGTGCGGTGGCACACGCTGGACCCGACCATAGGCAGACCGGATTTCTCAAGCATGACCCATTTGTTTCGACGAAGTTAACCGGCACGGGTGCCGAGTGCACCCGTGGCCGGCGCGGGGACCCGGGCCGAAGTGATCCAAAGAGGGCGCAGTACCGTGGTCGGGTGGACAACAGGCAAGCAATCGGATCGTGGCTTTCCGGGCCCCGCGCGGCGGCCGAGGACATGGGTGTCGACTTCGGTTACCGGGGCCGGCGGCTCGGTCTGCCGGAGACGGGGCCGGGCTCCGTGGCGCCGCTCGGGCGTCGCTTCGGAGCGCTGTTCCTCGACTGGGGACTGTGTTTCCTGATCGCATACGGACTGTTCGCGGGCAGTAATCAGCAGGCGACGTCCAACCGCACCCTGATCGTCTTCCTCGTGATGAGCGTGCTCACCGTCGGCACCGTCGGGTGCACCCCCGGCAAGCGGCTTCTCGGACTGCGCGTCGTCTCCGAGAACGGCGGCCGCCTCGGCTTCGGCCGGGTCGTCGTCCGCAGCGTCCTGCTGTGCCTCGCCGTGCCGGCGCTCGTCTGGGACCGCGACGGCCGCGGCCTGCACGACCGTCTCGCCCGCGCGGTCCAGGTCAGGATCTGAGCCGCGCAGGACAGCGGAGAACGAGAGACAGCGGAGAACGAGAGAGGCGGCCGGGACATCGTCCCGGCCCCAACCCGGTCAGAAGCCACGGAGCAGCAAA
>NZ_JBSFUR010000081.1:0-16498 GCF_053591895.1 Streptomyces sp. NPDC002867
TCGGCCCACCGGATTCGACAGCGAGCGCTACAAGAAGCGCAACACCGTCGAACGGGCCATCAACCGGTTGAAGGGCTTCCGCGCCGTCGCCACCCACTACGAGAAACGCGCCTACATCTACCTCGGCACCGTCACCCTCGCGGCCCTCACGATCTGGCTCCGCACGTGATCCGAGAAACAGTGCCTAGGCCAGCGCCGGTGGTTCGGCCTTCCCCTCGCGGTCAGGGACCGGAACGCGAAGGCACTGGCGGTGTCGGGCGACAGCCCGCTCGGCGGCCTCCCCGAGGTTGTGCCACAGATGCCAGCGGTCGGCGACCTGAGTCGCCTGGGGTGCCCCGGCTGTGGCGCCTTCCGCGAAGAACGGGGCGCGGTCCCGGCAGACGATCTCGATGCCGGGTCGCTTCGCCAGCCATGCAGCCAGGCTGGACGCCTCCCGGCCAGGCAGCAGATCCACCGGCCGGCGGGACTCGACGTCGACGAGCACCGTGCCGTAGACCCGTCCTTTGCGTGTGGCGTACTCATCGACACCAACCACCCGCGGGGTCGGGACATCCGGTTCGGGCAAAGCTTCGAGCAGCCGCAACACCGCGCTGCGGCTGATGGGCACCCCGAAGGCCCGCGCCATCCGGGCGCCAGCGCGGCCAGCGAGGGCGAGACCTACCGTGGCGAGAGTCGACCGCAACCGCTCCGTCCACCGGCTGTGCCGCCGGGTCAGTCCCGGCAGTTGCTCAGCGAACGTCCGCCGAGCACAGGACGACTCCGGACAGAAGAACCGTCGAACTCGCAGTCGGAGGACCACCCGCCGTCCCCCGCTCGGTACGTCCGCAGTCAACCGCAGGTAAGAGCTGTGCACCCGGGTCGACTCGCTCCCACAGTCCGGGCATGCCGCCCCGGCCGCCGTACTGCAGAGGTCGATGCGTATCGCCTCGTGACTCACGTCCAGCGACAGCACCGACACGTCCGCGATGGACGGTAACAGCAGGCCCTCCAGGCGGGGCGACGCCTCTTCCACGACGCCGCACTGTCGACCACACCAAGATCGGCCCTGATCATTTTCAGGCAACTTCCCGAAGCCTGATCGGAGCACCAGCCGTAACTCAGCGTGCGCGCATCACGGAAAGCGAGCCAGAACCCCAGATCGGGCGGCGAACCGCGACCAACCATGGTTCACACGTCCCCCGGGCGCACGTCCACCTGGTCTTCTCAGCGCTGCGGGTGGATAGGCCGGGCACAGCCGCTGGCAAGACGTGCCCGCTCCTGCCGACGGCCGAAGACCCCCTCTCGAACAGGTTTCCTCACGCGCCGTGCGCCCGCCGCTCGATGCGCTCCACCAGCTCGGCCGCCATCGTCTTGATGGTCTCCAGCCCCTGTTGACCCCAGGGATGCGGATCCTGGTCCACCACGCAGATCGTGCCCAGCACCATGCCCGTGTTGTCGATCAGCGGAGCGCCCAGGTAGGAGTGGATCCCAATGGCGTCGACCACGTGGTTCCCGGCAAAGCGTGGGTAGTCGCGGACATCCTCCAGCACCAGAGCCTTGCGCCGCTTGACCACATGCGGGCAGAAACCAATGTCGAAGGCGCGAGGCATCACCCGGCCGGGCACGGGATCGTCGAGAAGGGGGGACTCCAGGTTCACGGTCGTGTCGGCGGCCGCGCTGTACAAGCCCGCGTAGTACTGACGGCTCTCGTCGACAAGGAAGTTGACCCCCGCGTAACACCCCCCCGTGCGCTGCGCGAGTTCACGCGCGAAGTCATCGAACTCCGGAACGGGCTTGTCCTCGATCCCCAGTTCCCGAAGCCGGCGTGTCCGCGCCTCTGCCTCAGGGTCCTCCGGAGGGAGAAGCAGATGACGCACGGCGATCGCTATCTCCCCTCCGAAGGGAGACTTGTACACCATCTCAGCCATGCGAACTCCTTGAAGTGATCAGATGCTCCACGAGGGAAAGCAGAACCCGAATACCCGAGCTGGACAGGCGGGCATCACACAGGACCACTGGGACCTCGGGCTTGAGGTCCAGCGCGGCCCGCACCTTTTCCGGCTCATAGCGGTGCGCCCCGTCGAACTCATTGACCGCGACGACGAAGTTGATGCCTCGCGCTTCGAAGAAGTCGACCGCCGCGAAACTGTGGTCCAGCCGACGGGTGTCGGCGAGCACTATCGCACCGAGCGCACCGGCGGACATCTCGTCCCACATGAACCAAAAACGCTCCTGACCGGGCGTGCCGAACAGATAGAGCACGTGGTGGGGGCTGAGGGTGATCCGGCCGAAGTCCATCGCGACCGTGGTGGTGGCCTTGTTCTCCACCCCCTCCAACCTGTCCGTGGCAGCACTGACCTCGGTCAGCAGTTCTTCCGTGCTCAGCGGCTCAATCTCGCTCACTGCTGCCACAAAGGTGGTCTTGCCCACCCCGAAACCCCCGGCGACCAAAACCTTGATCCCCATCGGAAGGGAGTCGGCGCCGGGTGCCTCAGAGCCGTTTGAGGAGCCCATCCCGCAACGCCTCCAATAGATCTCGATCGGGGGGAGAATATGACCCCGGTGTTCCCATGTCGAAGCGCCGTGTGACGACCGCCCCACGCTCCATCAAGTCGGACAGCAGCACCTTGATCACCGCTGCCGGCATCCGCGTGTGTCCCGCGATCTCAGCCACCGTGACCGGCGTCCGGCACAGGTCAAGCACATGTCCGTGATCCAATCCGAGGTTGGTCCGCAGCACGGTACCCGTGGCCACCACCATGGTCATCAAGTCGAATTGGCAGGTGGGTCTGGTGCGTCCGTCACTGACGGTGTACGGCCGAACCAGCCGCCCCAGGGCATCATCGAGCAACGGCCTATGCGGATCGTCCGGGTCATCCGGCATCTCTCACTGCCCCGCCGGCTGACGGGGAGCGGCCCCCAGGTGGCTGCGGACGCTCTTCACCATCATGGTCATCTCGTAGCCCAGCACCGGCACATCCGCCTCGCGTCCGGCCAGCACTGCCAACAGGGCGCCCTGCCCGGCCGTGGAGACAAAAAGCATCGAGCTGCTGAGTTCGGTCACGACCTGCCGCACATCACCGCCGTCATCGAATCGCTTGCCGGCACTGCGCGCCAGAGAGTGGAGCCCGCTGGCGAGGGCCGCCAGATGATCCGCCGCGTCTTTGTCCAGTCCATCCGAGGCCATCACCAGACCGTCCGAGGACAACAGCAGTGCACTGCGCGTATGCGGTACTCGCTGCACAAGGCCGCTCAACAGCCAAGAGAGATCTTCACTCACCACAACTGCCCACTTCTCCTCAATGACGTGAAACTGCTAGGGGGCCGGGTCCGGTTCCCCGCCGAGGGACGGGGAGGTGTCAGTTTCCTTGGAGTCCTCAGCCAGGCGGACGCCGCTCTGAAACGCGGCCATCAGGCCGGGATCGTGATCGTCTTCCTTGGGCACCACGACAGTTTGGGGAGACTGCCGCAATTCCGGGGCGAGATGTTCCTGACGGCGCCGCTGGGGCAGCACGGGGGGAGCATCTCCCTGCGTGGGGGCCGCGACGGTGGCGTGTAGTGGTTCGGCCGCCGGTGCCGGTACCGGTACCGGCCCCCGAGCGACAGACGTGTCCGGCTCAAGTGCCTGCTCCGTCGCGTCGTCGGCGTGTCCATGAGGGACGGCAGGAGTGAGGTCCGACTGTTGTTGCTGTGATTCCACCACGTCCGGGCCCCGGCCCAGCAGCTCGTGCGGCAGCACCACCACCGCCTGTGTACCGCCGTAGACATTGCTCTTGAGTTGGACGACGATGCCGTGCCGCCGGGCCAGGACAGAGACCACATACAGGCCGATGCGACCGTCCTGGAGCAGCTCGCCCAAGGCGATCCTCTCAGGGGAGGCGAGCAGGGCGTTCATCTGGTCCCGCTCGGTGGAGGTCATGCCCAGACCGCGGTCCTCGACCTCGATCGCCAGCCCGGCGGTGACGTGCTCGGCACGCAGCAGCACCTGCGTCTGGGGACGGGAGAACACCGTGGCGTTCTCCACCAGCTCCGCCAGCAGGTGCACCACGTCGACGACCGCGTGGCCGCTCACCGTCCCGTCCACCGGAGGCACCATCTTGACCCGCGAGTACTGCTCGATCTCGGCAGCCGCGGAACGCATCACATCGGCCATGCTGACCGGTCGGGTCCACTGGCGGTAGGAGGCGTCGCCGCCGAGCACGGCCAGATTCTCGGCGTATCGCCGGACACGGGTGGCCAGGTGGTCCACATGGAACAAGCCTTTGAGCAGGTCCGGGTTCTCGACCTCGTTCTCCAGGTCGTCCAGCAGCCCGATCTCGCGGTGCACGAGAGACTCCAGCCTTCGGGCCAGATTGGCGAAGACCTCGAAGTGCTCGCCGCCACGCTCCCGCGCCCCGAGCTCCACCTCAGTCGCCTCGGCAACGCGCTGAGCGGATGCGATCTCTTGCCCCGGCCGTTCCAGCGCATCACCCGTCCGCTCGGGCAACGGGCCTGGCTGATGCCGCTGATTTTCTGCCAGCTGTTGGCCAGGCTCCATCTGCCGTCGCAACGTGGCCAGTTCGGCCTGGCTCCGTGCCACGAACGAGCTCAACTCGATATGGCTGCGAGCCACGGCCCGCGCCTTCCCCGCGGCGATGAACGCTGCGCCCGAGAGGATCACGCAGACGAGCAGCAGCGTGCCATTGAGCAGACCCCAGAAGGCGCTCTTGTCGACGTGGCCCACGCCTGCGGTGAACAGGAGAGCAGCGCCTGCGGCTCCGATGATCGCGACCAGCACGGCCGGCAACACCGCCAGAAGCACCATGTGGCGCTCAACTGCCTTGCCACGCGCGCCCATAATGTCAGGAGCATGCCACGCCTGGAGGTCGGTGGGCACTATGTCCTGATGGACATGAGCGGGCAACATCAGACGTTCCTGCATCACGGTCCCTGGTTGTGTATCGGCCAGCAGGCTGAAAAGTGTACGGCGCACGTTACCCCTAACGGCACCTCACGTCACGTGTGGTGACGTCATGGGGATTGATTCAACGGTCCTCACGTCCCTGAACTGGCCCCAGTGCCGTGGCGCACTCCTGGCTGAACGTGCCAGAACGTGCCGATCCATGCCAGAACGAGCGGGCACTCACAGGCAGTGCCGACAACTCGAGAGCAGCGACAGCCACAAGCTGTGCGGAGCGTATACGCAGACCAGCGGGCCGCGGACGATTCGTTGCGACCTTGTGATTCCGAACCTCGGAGCGCGGGTTCGATTCCCGTCACTCGCTCCACAGTGAAGGCCCAGGCCAGGGGGGTGATCCCCAACCGGGCCTTTGCGTTGTCCAGACCCTTTCAGGGCGGCGCGCCCGGCCGCCAAGGAGGTGGACGATGGGCGCATCAGGGCTCAGTGGTGCGGAAGTGGTGTGCAAGCAGCTGTTCCCAGCGCGGTAAGAGATTCTCCACTTCATCAAGGCGCTCCTGCCGCGCACGGCTCGGGCGCGCGCCGCATCGACGGCCGCGGCCCGGCCATTTTCTTCACCCGGCCCGGCCGCGCCAGGCGGCGCGCCGCGTGCTGTGGCGATGGCGGTTGGGGTGACGGTGGCGCCGTTGGTCCCCCGGCGGGAGGCGCCGTCGAAGCGTTGTCCGTGGTTCACCTTGCGGTCCCCCTCAGTTGAGGGAAGCGGCGAATCCTGGCCGCCGTCACGACCTTCCGTCCCAGGAGGCCCGATGTTCCCGCACGCCGCCGGTCGGCGCCGCGTCCGCCGTTACGTTTCCGCAGGTGTGCCACTCGCCGTGATCGCCGCGGTAGCGGTGGCCGGCACAGCGACAGGAGCGCAGACCAAGGACCGCCCCACGGAGCCACGGGTCACCGCCACCGCCGCGCTCGGCGACATTCCACTCGCCGAGTTCAGCAACTCCCTGCTGCCCGGCACGGTGGACGACGATCGCGGAGTGGATCTCGGCGGGATCGGCAGTGACATCTACCCCGCCGACCGGGCGGGAGAGTTCTGGACGGTGACCGACCGTGGGCCCAACGGCCTGATCACCGTGGACGGCACCAAGCGCCGCACGTTCCCGGTCCCCGGTTTCGACCCGTCCATCGTGAAGATCCGGGTCTCCGGAGCCACCGTGAAGGTGATCGACGCGATCCCGCTCACCACATCCTCCGGAAAGCCCGTCACGGGCCTGCCCAACCAGGAGGGGCGCGACGAGGCCCCGTACACGTACGACGCGAAGGCACCCCTCAGGTATGACGCGAACGGCCTCGACACCGAGGGAATCGTGCGCGCCAAGGACGGCAGTTTCTGGCTGGTCGACGAGTACGGGCCCTCTCTGGTCCATGTCTCCGCGCACGGGAAGGTCCTCACGCGCTACGTTCCGCACGGACTGCAGCTGCGCGGCGCGGACTATCCGGTCGTCGAGGCACTGCCCGGGATCCTGCTGCACCGGAAGCTCAACCGCGGCTTCGAAGCGCTCGCCCAACTGCCCGGCGGCGACCTGGTGATGGCCGTACAGAGCCCCCTCTCCGTGCCGGACAAAAACGCCGGCGATGCGTCACTCACGGCGCGTCTGCTGCGCTTCTCGCCAATGAGGCAAGCGGTCACCGCGGAGTACGCGTACCACTTCGACTCGGTGAACGAGGTCGACTCCAGCGAGGACGACACCAGCGAGCTGAAGATCTCCTCCGTCGTCGCGCTGAACGGCGACACCCTCCTCGTCGAGGAGCGCACCGACAAGGCAGCGCGGCTGCAGCGCGTTCCGCTGACCCCCGACGCCAACATCCTCGGCACGGCTTGGGACGACGCGGCCACCTCTCCCTCGCTGGAGCAGCTCGACGACCCGGCAGCGTCCGGAGTTCCGGTCCTGAGGAAGCGTCTGGTCGTGGACCTGGGCACGCTCGACGGCATCCCCGGCAAGATCGAAGGCATCGCCGTCACGGGCCGGGACACCCTGGCGATCATCAACGACAACGATTTCGGCATGACGGACGGCGTCGGGGCCTTCGACGCGGACGGCCGCCTGGTCGACAGCGGGGTGGAGACGAGGGTCACGTATGTGCAGGTGCCGAAGGGTCTGTAAGGTGCACGCCGCCGGCGCCCGCAAAAAAGGCGGCGACGGGGGGCGAACTGGAAGATCCGGCACGCACGACGGCTGGCCAGGCGCTCGGGCGGTCCCGGGGCGGGCTGACCAGCAAGGTCCATCTCGCCTGCGACGGCCGGGGCCTGCCCCTGGTCGGCGTCGTCACGCCCGGCAACGTCAACGACTCCACCGTCTTCGACGAGGTCATGGACGCCTTGAGGGTGCCTCGGACCGGCTCCGGGCGGCCCCGCCGCAAGCCCGACGCGGTCATCGCGGACAAGACATCCCACGCGGATAAGCGTCAAGCCGCGATGGCGGAATGATCTGCCAGTGGCTGGGTTGGGAAGGCTTTCGTCTCGTCGAAGTGCTGGCCGTGTTGGAGGCAGTGGAAGAGCATGCCCATGAAGCGGTTGAAGAGGTTGCGCTGAGCGGCGACGTGGCGGTCGCCGGCTTCTCTGCGGCGGTCGTAGTGGGCTCTGGCGCCGGGTGATCTGGTGAGGGAGACGAAGGCCCACACGTAGCCGACAGCCGCCAGCCGTTGGTTCTTGACCTTTCGGCTCATGACGACGCAGGTCTTGCCGCTGGCCCGGGTGACGGGGGCGCTTCCGGCGTAGGCCTTGAGCGAGCTGGCGTTCGCGAACCGGGTCCGATCGTCGCCGATCTCGGCCAGGACACGGGCTCCGGTTAAGGATCCAAGGGCGGGAAAGCTGCGGATGACCTCCGCGTCCGGATGTTCCTTGAAGGCCTGTGCGGTGGCTTCTTCCAGTTCGTCGGCGTTCTGGCAGGCGGTGTTCAGCTGTCTGAGCAGAGCCGTTGTTTGCCGACCCAGTGCGGCCTCGACCTGGGGCAGCTGGTGGAGGTAGTCGCGCTGGATGACTTCCTGGATCCTGTCTGCTTCGGCCTGGATGCCGCGGACTCGTCCTGCCTGCTTGAGCAATGCCTGAAGGCGTCGGTTGGTCAGCCTGGCGGCCTGGGTCGGCGTCGGTGCGGCGGCCAGGATGGTGCGGGCCTCCCGTGAGCGCAAGCCGTGCTTGTGCTGGGCGAAGGCCTCCAGGATCGCCGGGAGAACTCCCGCAGCTTGAGCGGAGCCTGTTGTGGGCCTGGCCTCGGTCCCAGACGGCGTCCTGCTGGGCCCTGGCGAGCACGGTGATGGCCTGGACAAGCTCGGAGTCCGCGGGCAGGGGCCGGTGGGCGGCCATGTCGGTCCGCAGGATGTTCGCCAGCACCGCGGCATCGACGGCGTCAGACTTCTTCCGGGCGACGGAGTGACGGTCGCGATAGCGGGCGACTGCCAGCGGGTTGATCGCGAAGACCAGCCTGCCAGACGCGTGCCATCGCGGCGGCCTATATGGGCAGCGGCCGTTGCGCGCCCGATTCACGAAGGAACCGATACGTCATGACCACGAATGCGGACGCGTCACGTCAGGACCGCGCGGACCGGAAGCTGCGTACTGCTGTGCTGCTGCTCGGATTGGCGATGGTACTCATGATCACAGGAGCCGCGGTCTACGTCGCCCGTGTCCACCCCTCGCTGGCTGCACCCTTGAGCGTCGGCGCAGCCGTCTTGGGAGCAGTGGCAGGTGCGGCCGCCATGGTGAGCCGTCTCGTTCGGTAATTCGCCACCATGCTGCCTCGGGTCCATCCGGTGCCAGCTCTCAGCCGGCCGCGGTGAGCCTCCGCGTCCAGCGTCTGGACGGGGCCGCCACGCATACGCGTGTCACGTTGCCGATCGGCGGCTGCCCGAGGTGGCCCGGCGTCGATGGCGCCGGCGATGTCAGCTGACGGGCATCTGCCCCGCTACGGCCGGGTGGCGATCAGAGCCTCGGTGTGGATGGTCTCCTCGTACCGGCCCGAGGAGTCGAACTTCAGCAGCGCCCGGCGCAGGTCCTCCTCGAACGCCTCCCGCCGCTCCCCGAGCTGGGCTGGGGTGGAGAAGGAGTTGCTCAGCTGCAGCCCGATCAGCTCCTCCAGGCTGCGCACCACCACCTGGTCGAACGGCACCATCTCGACGGTCGAGAACGGCGAGCGCTCCAGCGTGGCCTGGTAGGTCTTCTCTGGCTCGGGGTAGACCCCGGTCCCGGCCCGGCATACGGCGCCGAGGTAGGCGGCGCGGACCTCGGCGACTACCGGTGCCCAGCCGGGCAGGGGCGTGGTGCCGGGCGGCCCGGCCGAGAGGATGACGACGCTGGCCCGCTCGGTGGTGAGCTTGTTCAGGTCGGCCAGGACCTGGACGCGGTCCATCCAGTGGTACGACTTGGCCATGACCGTTAAGTCGAGCGGCGGAAGGCCCAGGGTGAGCAGGGTGCTTGAGTCGCCCTGCTGCCACCAGATGTTGCGTACGCCCCGTTCCTCGGCGAGGGCCCGGCCGTGCTCGAGCATCCCGGCCGCCGGGTCGACGGCGAACACGGAGCCGACCCGGCCGGCCAGTTCCAGGGCCACGGTGCCCGGGCCGCAGCCCAGGTCGAGGGCGCGCTGCGTGCCGTCCAGCGCGAACCGGTCGGCGAGCAGCGTGTACAGCTCGTCCGGGTACTGCGGGCGGAACCGGGCGTAGTGGGCCTCGGCGGAGATGAAGGCGTGCGGATCAGCGGTCATCACGGACCTCCAGATAGGGACAGTGTCCGGGCGCGCTCCGTGGCGCCCGGGAAGGTTCAGCGGGCGAGGTTGGCGAGGTAGCTCTCGGTGGCGCTCCACGGCGTCAGCTCGATGCCGAACCCGCCGAGGTGGCCAGGGCCCTGGATGTGCACCAGCGCCCGGACAGGTGGACGATGTCGCCCTCGCGGAAGGCACAGGTGTAGGCGCCGAGGTAGCTGCGCAGGTGCGTGATCCGGCGCGCGAACACCACCGCCTCGTCGATCGTGGACGCCACACCGCTCATCCTCGGCAGTGGCGTGCTTGAGGTCCCACTCGCGGAACGTCTGCTCGCGGGGTGCCCTGCGGGCGGGGCCGTGGTGGAAGCGGACTCGGCTCCAGCCGTTGAGGACAAGGGTGACGAGCCCAGTGCGGCCGTCGTCGGTCGTGACGTAGTCGCCGACCTGATGACGGATGGTCGGGTGCTGGCTCATACAGCCACCTGCCCGATCGCGGGGGCGAGGTTGCGCTGCTCGCGGCACGGCGCGCACGCGTACAGCGGCACCGGCGGCCCAGACTGGCGCTCGACGAGGCGGACTTGTACGGCTGTCTCGGACGGGCCCTCGTGCCAGTGGCACCAACCCTGTCCCTCGGCTTGTGCGTCCATGACCAGCACGGTAGGAGCGAGCGAGAATCAACGGCGGCTGTGATTCTCGAATATTCTCCGGGCCGCCTGGCAGATTCGCCAGGATGCTCAGGCGGTGTCGAGCTGCGCCCGAGCGCGGGCGATCAGCCGGTGCGCGAGAGCCCCGTACACGGCGGCCTGGTGCAGCAGCTCCCACACCCGGAGGTAGACGCCGACGCTGTCCGTATCGTCAAGCCACAGCTCGGCGTGCCAGTCCTCAACGACGGCCAGCCGCTCGTCGTACAGCCAGAACCCGGGCCCCGGCGGGATGCGCACGGCGGCGCCGAACGGGACGATGCCGAGCCGAACGGTGTCCAGGCCGACGACGCCAGCAAGCCGGTCGAGTTGAGCCGCCATCACCGGCGGAGCGCAGAGGCGCGTGTGCAGGGCGGCCTCCCACATGACGATGTGGAAGGTACGGCCGGGCTGGTACATCAGGTTCTGCCTACGCAGCCGGGCCCGCACGGAGTCGTCTACGTCCCGCACCGACTGGTGCAGGTCCGCGTACGCCTGGAACACGGCGCGGGCGTAGTCGGCGGTCTGCAGCATGCCGACCACCATCGAGCCCTCCCACGCGCGGAGCACGGTGGAGCGCTCGTACTCCACCGTCAGCGCGTCCTGCACGGGCCGGTGGCCGGCGGCGAGCTGGCGGCGCCACGACCGGTGCCGGGACTCCAGCCCATCGAGGTGGGCGACCAGCTCGGCCGCGGCGTCAGGGTGTCCTGTGGCGGCGGCCCAGGCGCGCAGGTCCTCTGCGGTCGCCGTCTGCTTTCCGGTCTCCAACTTCGAGACCTTCGACTGAGTCCAGCCGAGCCGGTCGGCAAGGTCTCGTCCGGTGAGCCCGGCGCGCAGCTCTCGGAGCCGCGCGCCGAGCGACGTGCGGGCCTGCTGAAAGTCCGTGCTCACATGGGCACGGTAGCGGCTATGCCTCGGCGTAGGGCCGTGCGTGGTGCCAGGCGGCCTCCCGAGCCTGGAGATAGCGCAGCACGTTCACCGGGTTGGTGATGAGCTCGACGCCGGTCATCTCGTCGTCCTGGTCGAAGTGGAGCAGGGCGACTACCCGCGCGTCGAAGACCCAGAAGTCTTCCTCCGGGAGCCGCAGCGCTTCCGCCCAGGTCCGGGACAGGACCCGGATGTCCTCCCCGGCGGCCGTGTTCCGCCGTGCGTTGTCGAGGAGGTACTGCTGGCCAGCCGTCGGCGGCTCGTCGAGGATCCGCACCCGCTCGAACCGCCTCCCAAGCGCAACCTGCTCGCGCCGCTCGCGGCACCACGGGTCATCGAGGTCCCAGTCGACGCGGCCCTCGGTGACGAACTGCCGGTACGTGTCCTGCTGCTCGTCCCAGGCGTACCGGCGGCGGGTCTCCAGCCGCCAGGCGCTGTGCTTGAGCGTGGTGAACATGCCGTCGAACTCGTCGAAGGCGATGAACTGGGGCACGTGCACGGGCTCCTTGGGGCCGAAGTTCGCGAGGAGTTCGCGCGGGACGACGACCGCTCCCTCCTCCTCAGTAAGGTTCTCGAGCTGGCCGAGCTCGGCGGGGTCGGTGATGCGGTCGCCCTGGACCACGTACTCGTCGGTCCTGGGCAGTTGGTACAGGGTGGGGCAGCCGTTATTACCGCTGTTGGTACCGACCTTGGACAGTCGCCGGGCCATGAGTCCCCCTTCGGGTCGCTGATGTGCCGGGCACCGTAACCGTACGAGCGGCAGACGCAACAGCCCGCGTGGCGCTACCTTCATGCCCACATTTCTGGGCCTTGGGGGGCATTCATGAAAGTGTTCTGGACCGTCCTCGCCATCGTTCTTGGTGCGCTCGCTCTCGGCGCCGCTGGTCGAGAGGATCCTCCTGCTCCTCCAGAGCCGGCAGGCCGGCAACCCCGGGCGGGACGGCGCCCTCCGCCCGGCAAGGAACCGATGACGTCGTCCTCACAGGGGTGACACCTGATCGAAGGAACCCACCGCCGCACAACTCAGGTTGTCCAGATAAGCGGACATGACCCGCTCCCGTCACTGCGGCGCCCCGAAGCGCCCCTTCGCACACCTCGCCGAGCACCTGCTCGCCCCGCGCCGAGCCGCGCGGCTGCCCCAGCGCCCTGGCCGCAGCCGCCAACGTCTCCCGCAGCACTGTCCAGCGCGCCGAGTCCGGCCCCAAGCCCCCTCCCCCGACGTCCCCGACGCCCACGTCCGCGCCTGCGGGGACAGTCCGGCCGACCAGATGCCCAGCCGCGGCCGCACCGCCCAGCCCGGCCGGCTCCGCACCTCGACGCGCCGGCCCCGGCCCTCATCCACACCGAGGACGACCTCGGCACCGCCCTGGCCTCGGCCTACGAGCGGGCCCGCGCCCCGACTCCAACCCGTTCCCTGACCCGCCACCTGGCCGCCCACCCCCGCGGTGAGCGGCCAGAACCGGCCGAGGGCTCACAGCAAAAGGGCGACCACCGCCGCCAGCGCCCCGGCGACCGCGGCCACCACGATCAGCGTGGCCCCGAATGCAGCCCCTGCCCGCAGGACCGCCGCCGGGTACGACGCACCAGACCGACGGCTCAGGTACCCCGCTGCAGCGCCCACCAGCGAGGCCACCAGCACCACCAGCAAACAACCCAGCACCACCATGAACGCGATCATCGACACAGCCCTTCATCCCTTGGGACCAGCGGTTGACGAGCTGAATCTGATGCAGGCTAGATTCAACGGTGTTGACGGTGAACGTGGATAAACGAAGTTGAACGCACAGCACCAAGACGGCGGGGGGCAGGACCTCGTGGACGCACCGCACCACTCCACATCACAGCAGGCAGCCGACATCCAAGCGGCCCTTGACGAACTGCGCCGCCAATTGGAAGCCGCCCGCGAGGCGAAAGACCGGACCAAGGACTGGCTTGAGGCCCGTACAGGGCTCAGCCACGGCACCGTCAGCGCAGCCTTCAGCATGACCGCAAGAGCTCCGAGCAAGAGGACCGTGCGCCTCCTCGCCAACGCTCTCGGCCTCGACCCCGCCCCGCTGGTAAAGCTGCTCGTCACAGCGGAAAAACATAAAACCTCTGCCGGTCAGGTGGCAGCGCCGGATAGACGCCGAAGCCAGTCAGTGCAAGACGACGGCCGCTGTCGGCCCGTGCGGTCATGGACCGCGAAACGCCTGGGAGTTCACCGTGCCATCTCCGGCAACACGATCGGAAAGCCGGGCGCGGAGTTCATCCTGCCGACCTACGTACCTCGGTCACACGACCATGAGCTCCGCCAGCTCCTGACCACAGCGGTGAATGCTGAGGAGCCGTTACTAGTCCTGGTACGAGGTGAGTCGTGTACGGGCAAGACCCGGACCGCCTACGAGGCCGTCCGCACCTCGGTCCCGGATAACTTCAACCTGGTATTCCCCACCGATGCTCGTGATCTTCTGGAGATCCTTCGAGCCGAGGCCGTGCAACCCTGCACCGTGCTGTGGCTCAACGAGGCCCAGACCCACCTCAGCGGCGAGTACGGGGAGGCTGCCGCCGCCGCACTGCTGCGCCGTCTCGATGGCGCCGGCCCACTCCTCGTCATCGCCACCCTGTGGCCCACCCACGACAAAGCTCTCACCTCTAACCAGCCCGCCAATTGCAGTGAACCCGACGCGCACCCAAACGCCCGCGCTCTGCTCGTCCAAGCAAGCCGCATCTACCTGCCGAAATCCTTCGCTGGCAGTCTGGACGCTGTGAGATCTGCAGCTAGCGGGGACCCATCGCTGGCCGCTGTGGTGGCCTTGGGAACCCCAGACATCACGCAGACCCTGGCTGCCGGTCCGGACCTCGTCGAGCACTATGAACACCCAGTCGGAGAGCATGGGATCTACGGGCAGGCGCTGATCAGCGCAGCGATGGATGCACACAGGCTGAGTGCTACGAGCCCGCTGCCTCTCGACTTCCTGGAACATGCGGCACCCGGTTACCTCAGTGAGGCCGAACGCGCCGCAGCAGACCCCGACGCATGGTTCAAAGGTGCCCTTGCGTACGCTCGCGCACCCATCAAAGGGATCACATCTGCGTTGCAGAGCGTCCCCCCTTCTTCCGGCATGGGCGCACAACGCAGCGTGATAGGTCTGGCCGATTACCTGCAACAGCACGGCCACCTCACCCGATGGGCCTTGTGCCCGCCCGCCACCTTCTGGGCTTCCGCCGCCCGGCATCTACCGGGGCATGCCGACCTCACCAAGCTGGCGAATGCTGCACAGGCACGTCACCGATACCGCCACGCGGCCATCCTGTACTGCACCGCCGCCGACTCAGACGCCGGGGCCATTGACACATTGCGGACGATGGCGAGACTGCGGAAGGCGGCCGGTGACCTTAAAGGAGCCGAACGGCTGTACCAAGCCGCCGCGGCTACCGGGAGCCCTATCGCGCTAGAAGAACTGGCTGCGCTGAGGGCAAAGGCCGGGGACCTGGAGGGAGCCGAGCGCTTTGCCCGTCAGGCAGCCAACGCCGGGGACCTCTATCAGTTGTCGCGCGTGGCTCAAGCATGGGAGCAGGCTGGTGATCGGGGGAGAGCTGAGCGCCTTGCCAGACAGGCCGCCAACGCCGGGGACGGCTTCGCACTTCACATACTGGCGGGGCTGCGGGAGACGGCCGGGGACCTGGAGGGAGCCGAACGGCTGTACCAGGACGCCGCATACGCCGGAAACCGGTCCGCACTTCACATTCTGACGGGGCTACGGGAGACGGCCGGGGACCTGGAGGGAGCCGAACGGTTCGCCCGGCAGGCCGCAGACGCCGGCGACGCTTCTCAACTAGTGCGACTGGCGGATCGACATGCACAGGCGGCATGGGACCGTGCCTTCCAGGCCGCCGCAGACGCCAACGATGTCACGGCAATGGAGAGCCTACTTGTTGTCCGGCATAGAGCCGACGACACCACCGCACTATCAGTGGCGGTGAAGCAAGCAGGACCGTCACCTGACTCGGAGGCAGCCGAACACTTGTACCGAGCCGCCGCCTTTGCGGGGGACGCTATGGCACTGCGACGACTGGTTGAGCTGCGCGAAAGTGCCAGTGATTGGGAGGGAGCCGAGCAGCTTGCTCGACAGGTCGCTGCTACGGGAAGCATCGAAGCACTATCAATCTTGGCTGTGCAGCGGGAGCGGGCCGGTGATCGGGACGGAGCTGAGCAATTGGCCCGACAAGCCGCAGACCGCGGGGACACCCGCGGTCTGCGGGAGGTAACGGCACTGCGCGAGAGTAGCGGTGATCGGGACGGAGCCGAGCGACTCGCACGGCAGGCTGCAGACGCTGGGATCACTAGCGTGCTCGGAGAACTAGCTGCACTGCGGGAAGGAGCCGGTGACCGGGCCGGAGCTGAGCGGCTGTACCAGGACGCCGCAGACGCCGGAAACCGTTCCGCACTGCGGGAACTGGCGAAGTTCCGGGAAGAGGCAGGTGACCAGGAGGGAGCCGAGCGACTCGCACGACAGGCCACTGACGCCGGCTACACACGTGCTCTGGCAGAACTGACGCTACTTCGGGAGCAGGCCGGGGACCAGGAGGGAGCCGAACGACTCGCACGGCAGATCGCAGACGCCGGAAACACCCGGGTGCTGCGAGAAGTCGCGACGCTCAGGGAAGGGAACGGTAATCCGGCGGGGGCGGAGCGGCTGCACCAGTACGCCGCAGACGCGGGTGACACCATTGCGCTGCAGAACCTGGCACAGGCCCGGGAGCAGGCCGGGGACCAGGAGGGAGCCGAACGACTCGCACGGCGGGCCGCAGAAACTGGCGACACCATGGGCTGGCGGCGCTTGCTGCGGTTGCGGAAAGAAGCGCGTGATCGGGACGGGGTCGAGCGACTTGCCCGGCAGGCCGCAGACGCCGGCGACACCGCCGCGCTTCGGTACCTGGCGGAGTTGTACGACGAGGCAACGGCAAAGCGGCTACTGCGCTATGGCCTAGAAGCAGACGGGACACCGGCCCAACCATGGCCGTGGCCAGAGCCCCAGGCCGTCATCTAAGACCGTGTCCTACATGGTGAGGTTGCGGAAGCGTTTGTAGCAGCAGATGGCGGCTGCCAGCCCGAGAAAGGCCAGGTAGTTGCCCGGGTGTCGCTCGTAGCGGTGGTTGAGTCGGCGGTAGCCGGTCAGCCACGACATCGTCCGCTCGATGACCCACCTTCGGCGGCCGAGACGTTCGCTGGACTCGATGCCTTTGCGGGCGATGCGGACCCCAATGCGCTTGCCCCACAGCCATTTC
>NZ_JBSFUR010000082.1:0-16090 GCF_053591895.1 Streptomyces sp. NPDC002867
CGGCCGGGGTCGGCACCCCCCGCGCCTCAATCGCGGGCGGGGCTGATTTCGCGCAGCGAAATCCAGCCCGTCCGGCGCTTGAGGACACCGCGCGAAGCGCGGTACCGGGTCCGGGCGGAGCCCGGTTCGGGAAGGGGCGGGTAGGGGAACAGTGCCCGCCTCAGGCGTCCCCGCCCGCCGGGAACGGCAACGGCCCCCGAGGGGCTCCGGACGGAGCCTCGGGGGCCGTTCCACAGGGCGACAGGGACCGCCCGACCGGCTAGCGCAGGCGCGCCATGAGGGCGTGTTCGACGAGGGTGATGAGGGCGCTCTTGGCGTCCGCGCGGTGGCGGGCGTCGGTGGTGATGATCGGGGTGTCGGGTCCGATCTGGAGGGCCTCGCGTACCTCTTCGGGGTTGTAGGGCTGGTGTCCGTCGAAGCCGTTGAGGGCGATGACGAACGGCAGTCCGCTGTTCTCGAAGTAGTCGACGGCCGGGAAGCAGTCGGCGAGCCGCCGGGTGTCGACGAGGACGACGGCGCCGATGGCGCCGCGGACGAGGTCGTCCCACATGAACCAGAAGCGGTCCTGTCCGGGGGTACCGAAGAGGTACAGGATCAGGTCCTGGTCCAGGGTGATGCGGCCGAAGTCCATGGCGACGGTTGTCGTCGTCTTGTCGCCGGTGTGCGTGAGGTCGTCGATGCCCGCCGACGCTGACGTCATGACGGCCTCGGTACGCAGCGGGTTGATCTCCGAGACGGCGCCGACGAACGTGGTCTTGCCCACGCCGAATCCGCCCGCCACCACGATCTTCGCGCTGGTGGTTGAGCGGGCTGCACCGCCGCTAGAGCTTGCGAAGTCCACTGAGCACCCTTTCGAGCAGTGTCACGTCTGGCTGGCCGCCGGCGGCCGCGTCGCCGCCGGGCTGGTGGATGGCGACAAGTCCGGCCTCGGCCAGGTCGGCGACGAGGATCCGGGCAACGCCGAGGGGGATGGAGAGAAGTGCCGAGATCTCGGCAACCGACTTGATCTCGAAGCACAGCCGGCAGATCCGCTGGTGCTCGGGCAACTGCCCTTGCAGCCGGGACGGATCGGCCGTGGTGCTGACCAGCGCCTCGATGGCGAGCTGGTAGCGCGGGCGGGTCCGTCCGCCGGTCATCGCGTACGGCCGGACCAGGGGGTTGTGCTTGGCCGGCCCGGCAGCCGGGCCGGCCCCCGAGGCCGTCCGGGGCTCGGGGGACCGTCGCGGCGCCACCGGCTGGATACGGGGCTGCTGTTGTCCGTACGACGGGTCGTACGAGGTGTCGTAAGAGCGGTCGTACGACGGGTCGTAGGCCGACGGCGGCTGCGGCTGCTGGTACGGCTGGGCGCCGTCCTGTCTGCTTGGCGTCGAAGGAAAGTTGAAGCGGTTGTGAGTGTGCTCACCCTGGGACTGTTGAGCACCGTCAAATGGGTGTCCGCCTGGGGGTGTTGCCACGTTTCCTCCTCCGACTGCCGGTCGCCGGTCCCTGTCCCTGTGGAGCCGCGCCACCGCACCTTATGGTGCGGTGGCGGGAAATGCACTGTCCGTTTCTCAGTTGAGAAGACTTCCCTGGAGCTCTGCACGCAGGTCGGGGGTGAGGACGCTGCCCGCGCGGTCGACCAGGAGGGCCATCTCGTAGCCCACCAGACCGATGTCGGCCTCCGGGTGGGCGAGGACGGCCAGCGAGGACCCGTCGGAGATGGACATGATGAAGAGGAAGCCGCGCTCCATCTCCACGACCGTCTGGTTGACGGCACCGCCTTCGAAGATCCGGGACGCTCCCGCGGTCAGCGAGGTCAGCCCGGAGGCGACCGCCGCCAGCTGATCGGCACGATCACGCGGGAAACCCTCGGACATCGCCAGCAGGAGTCCGTCGGCGGAGACCACCACGGTGTGGGACACCCCAGGGGTGTTGTCCACGAAGTTGGTGATCAACCAGTTCAGATTCTGCGCCGCCTGGCTCATCGGGCTCACACTAACGCTCCTGGTTGTAGGTACTACCCGGGCCACTGGGTCGATCGTAAGTGGCCGGTCCGTTCGTGTCCGTTCCCGCGTTGCGTCCCTGCTGGACACCGCGCCGCAGGTTGCTCAACCTGCCACGCACGTCCTCAGGGGCGCGGGAGACCTGTGGGCCGCCCTGCGGGGTCTGCTCCGCGGTGCCCTCGATCAGGTTCGCCTTGGGAACCCGCCGGGGGAGACCGGAGGAGGTGACTCCGCCCGCCTTCGGCTCGCGGAGCTTCTCCGCCCGCTGCCAGCGCTCGTCGTTCGTCGAACGCCACTCGTCGGAGGAGGACCCGCCGCCGGTGCCGTTCTCCCCGGCCTGCCCGCTCCGGGGAGCCTGCGGGGCCTGCTCGGCCGGCTGCTGCCACTGCCGCTGGGCCTCCTGCTGAGGCTGTGACGGCTGACCGCTGCCGCGCCGGGGGAGACCGGACGCGGTCATCTCATGACCGCTGCTCGGAGAGGGTCCCGGACGCTCGAAGCCTACGCGCTCGGAGCCGTTCGCGGGAGCGCTGGGGGCAGATTCCGATTCCGCGCGGAAATCCGACTCATAGGCAGCCGGGTAGCTGTCCTGATCCGACCACTCTGCCTGGTGGGACTGGGTCTCATAGGTGCCGTCGTACTGCTGCCGGGAACCCTGCGAACCCTGGTAGTCAGCTTCCGCATATGCGTCCTGCAGGTGCTCCTGCGGGGCCTGGTGCTCGGGGTAGCCGCCGGCCGTTCCCTGGTGGTCGGTGTAGCCCTGCTCGCGGTAACCCTGCTCGCCGTAACCCTGGTCGCCGTAGCCCTGATCGTCGTACGACTGCTCCCCGTACGGCTGCTGGTCGTAGCCCTGCTGCTCCTGTGCGTAGCCCTGGGCGGAGAACTCCTGGCCGTACTCGGAGCCGTACTCCTGCTGCCGCTCCTGCGCGTAGGGGGCCGTCTCGTCGCGGAACAGCGGGCGGTCACCGCCCTGTGCCTGCGCCTCCAGCGCCGCACGGCGCTCCTCGCGCATGAGCGAGCGGCCCACGGGGTCGAGCTGCGCCTTGTCGCCGGGCTGCTCGTAGCGGGAGTCGTCGAAGCCGAGTTCGGCCGCGGTCCGCATCGGGGCGGCCTCGTAGGACTGCTGCTCCGGGATGATCTGCGAGACGGTGAAGTCGTCCTGCGGCAGTGCCTCGCCGCCGCCACCGTGCGTGATGGCGTCGGGAAGCATGACCAGCGAGGTGGTGCCGGCCTGCTCGCCCGAGGGACGCAGCTGGACGCGGATGCCGTGCCGGTCGGCGAGGCGGCCGACCACGAACAGGCCCATGCGCTGCGAGACGGCGGCGTCCACGGTCGGCGGGTTGGCCAGCTTGTGGTTGATGTCCGCGAAGTCCTCGGCGGTCAGGCCGATGCCCTTGTCGTGGATCTCGATCATCACGCGGCCGTCGGGGAGACGGGTCGCGGTGACGCGGACCTTGGTCTGCGGGGAGGAGAACGTGGTGGCGTTCTCCAGCAGCTCGGCCAGCAGGTGCACGAGGTCGGTCACGGCCTGGCCGTGGATCTCCGTCTCCGGGACACCGGTGAGCTCGATGCGCTCGTAGGACTCCACCTCGGAGGAGGCGGCGCGCAGCACGTCGACCAGCGGCACCGGCTGGTTCCAGCGGCGGCCGGGCTCCTCGCCGGCGAGGACGAGGAGGTTCTCGCCGTTGCGGCGCATACGGGTCGCCAGGTGGTCCAGCTTGAAGAGGTTCTCCAGCTGGTCCGGGTCGGCCTCGTTGTTCTCCAGGTCGGTGATCAGCGTCAGCTGGCCCTCGATCAGGGACTGGTTGCGGCGCGAGAGGTTCGTGAAGATCGCGTTGACGTTGCCGCGGAGCATGGCCTGCTCGGCGGCGAGCCGGACGGCCTCGCGGTGGACCTGGTCGAAGGCACGGGCGACCTCGCCGATCTCGTCCTGGGAGTCGATCGGGATGGGCTGGACGCGGGTGTCGACGCGGCCGGGCTCGGTGCGCGAGAGCTGGTCGACGAGCATCGGCAGCCGCTGCTCGGCGATGCCGAAGGCGGCGGTGCGCAGCTGGCGCATCGAGCGGCTCATCTGGCGGGCCATGAGGCCGGCCAGGACGAAGGCGGCCAGCAGGGCGATGACGACGATGGCGCCGTTGGTGATCGCGTCGTTGCGGGCGTCGTCGGAGATCTCGGAGGCCTCGGTCACGGCGCGGTCGACGAGGTCCTGCTCGATCTCGGTGTAGCCGTCGAACTTGGCGGTGGCCGCGCCCATCCAGGTCTCGGGCGTGACGTCCTTGGCCTTGAGCTGCTTCGGGGTCAGACCCGAGCCGATCGCACCGGCCATGCCGGTGAAGAACGAGCCGTCGGGGCCCTTCGGCGGGTTGAGCCCCGCGGCCTGCAGCCGCTTCGCGCCGTCCGCCGCCTTGCCCGTCATGATCTGCTTGAGCTTGGCGGTGTCGGCCTCGGTGCCGCCGGAGACGTACTCGCCGATGGCGATCTGCTCGAGGTAGTTGTACGAGTTGAACGCGACGGTCTGCCTGGCGAAGACGGTCTCGTCCTGGCTGGGCCGGATCAGCAGGTGCATGCCGATCGAGCGCTGCAGCGACGCGGCGGCCTTGGCGAGCTGGACCGCGTAGACGGTACGGCCGTAGCTGGTGACGTTGCCGGTGCCGAGGCCGAGCTCGTTGGAGAACTCCATGAGCACGTGCTGGACCTTGACGTAGCCCTCTTCGGTCTGCACCGGGTCGAGCGCCTTGGAGTAGGCGGCCTGGCGCAGCTTGGCGAGGTTCGGCTCCTCCTTGTCGAAGAGCTCGAGACGGCGCTCCAGACCCTGCCCGTCGGGCATGTCCTCGACGGCCTCGCGGAACTTGGCCGCGGCGGCGTCGGTGGTCTCGTACGCCTCGGTGACGGCGGGGCTCTTGCGGTCGGCCTCGCTGGTGGCCAGCAGCAGCGTGGAGGCGGTGAGGTCGCGCTCGTTGAGCAGGGCCTGGCCGTACTCCGAGGCGGCGCGCACGATCAGCGCCGTCTTCTCGGCGTCCTCCGCCTCGCTCCAGGTGTCTATGGACTGCTTCACCTGGAAACTGCCCATGACCAGTCCGACGAGGACGGGTATGAGGAGGATCGCGTTCAGGCGGGTGGGCACCCGCCAGTTGCGCGGGGACAGCTTGCTGGAGCTGCCGGCGGCCGGGGACGCGCTCGAACCACCCGACGTGTCCGCAGGCGTCACCGCTGTGCGCGGCGGCGGGGTGAAGTTGCCCCGCGCCTGCTGCTCTGCGGAGCTCGTCTTGCTTCGCCTCACTCGACCAACAACCTCTCGGCGTCGGCACCTACGCTGTGCCGTGGTTCGTTCATAGCCGTACTACTCGGCAGTTCGACGAATTCCAGCACGCCGAGCCGTCCCATTCCAAACACCTGGAATCTGAGATTCCGAGTGGTCCAACCCTCAGATAAAACGGGCATAAAGAACGAGCCCCGTCAAAAGGCGAGGCTCATGTGAGCACAGTGACACCGAACGTGTGCAAGGGGTGGCAGCTCTGCCGCAATTCTCTGTCGAAACGTTATGAACAGCGGGGCGGGCCGTGTCAAATGACACAGCCCGCTACCCGACAACTACGACAACTGCCGTATGGCGTCGTCTACTTGAGCCGTGCCATGAGGGCGTGTTCGACGAGGGTGATGAGGGCGCTCTTGGCGTCCGCGCGGTGGCGGGCGTCGGTGGTGATGATCGGGGTGTCGGGTCCGATCTGGAGGGCCTCGCGTACCTCTTCGGGGTTGTAGGGCTGGTGTCCGTCGAAGCCGTTGAGGGCGATGACGAACGGCAGTCCGCTGTTCTCGAAGTAGTCGACGGCCGGGAAGCAGTCGGCGAGCCGCCGGGTGTCGACGAGGACGACGGCGCCGATGGCGCCGCGGACGAGGTCGTCCCACATGAACCAGAAGCGGTCCTGTCCGGGGGTACCGAAGAGGTACAGGATCAGGTCCTGGTCCAGGGTGATGCGGCCGAAGTCCATGGCGACGGTTGTCGTCGTCTTGTCGCCGGTGTGCGTGAGGTCGTCGATGCCCGCCGACGCTGACGTCATGACGGCCTCGGTACGCAGCGGGTTGATCTCCGAGACGGCGCCGACGAACGTGGTCTTGCCCACGCCGAATCCGCCCGCCACCACGATCTTCGCGGAGGTCGTCGACCGGGCCGAACCGCCGCTAGAGCTTCCGAAGTCCACTGAGCACCCTTTCGAGCAGTGTCACATCCGGCGTACCGCCGGCCTCTCCGTTGCCCGGCTGGTGAATCGCCACCATGCCGGCCTCCGCCAGGTCGGCGACGAGAATGCGCGCGACACCCAGCGGCATCGACAGCAGCGCCGAGATCTCGGCGACCGACTTGACCTCCCGGCACAGGTGGCAGATCCGCTGGTGCTCCGGGAGCAGCCCGGCGAGCAGTGCCGGGTCCGCGGTGGTGCTGACCAGTGCCTCTATCGCGAGCTGATAGCGCGGCCGGGTCCGGCCGCCGGTCATCGCGTACGGACGCACCAGCGGCTGGTCGCCCTCGTCCCCGTACGCGTCGAGTGACGTGCCGTACGGATCGTGAGAGGCGGGTGGCGGGGTCATGAATCCTCCGGGCGTGACAGCAAGTGGTCGGCTGTGCCGTCTGATGGGGCCGGTGGGGGGCCTTGGGGCGGCCGTTCGGGTTGTCGGTGCGGTGGCGGCGGCCGGCCGGCGAGTGGGGTCGCAGCGGCCGCCGGAACGTCAGTGCAGGAGACTTCCCTGGAGTTCGGCGCGCAGATCAGGGGTGAGGACGCTGCCCGCGCGGTCGACCAGGAGGGCCATCTCGTAGCCCACCAGGCCGATGTCGCACTCGGGGTGCGCGAGCACGGCCAGCGACGATCCGTCGGAGACGGACATCAGGAACAGGAAGCCGCGTTCCATCTCGACGACGGTCTGGCTGACCGGACCGCCCTCGAAGATCCGGGAGGCTCCCGCGGTCAGCGAGGTGAGCCCGGACGCCACGGCCGCGAGCTGGTCGGCGCGGTCGCGCGGAAAACCTTCGGACATCGCCAGCAGAAGACCGTCGGCGGAGACCACCACCGTGTGCGACACCCCGGGGGTGTTGTCCACGAAGTTGGTGATCAACCAGTTCAGGTTCTGCGCCGCCTGGCTCATCGGACTCAACTATCGCTCCTGCTGGTGAGTGGGGCCGAGGTTGAAGCTGCCGGTCGTCGAGTTGTTCTGTTGCCGGCCCTGCTGAATACCCCGGCGCAGATTGGTCAGCCGGCCGCGTACGTCGTCGGGCGCGCGTGAGACCTGCGGACCGGAGTTGTGGTTCTGCTCCTGCGCGGTGCCCGGGACGAGGTTCGCTCGCGGGACGCGACGGGGCAGCCCCGAGGTGGTGATGCCGCCGGCCGCGGGCTTGCGCACCCGCTCGGCCTGACGCACCAGCTCGTCGTTGGGCGAGGTGCGCCAGGCCGCACCGTTCGCCGAGGGCGCGTTGCCCGGGTTCCCCGGGTTCCCGGGGTTCGGCGCGGGGGAGCGCAGCGGCATCCGCGGAGCGGAACGCTCCGGCTGCTGCGGCTGCTCGGCCTGCTGACCGCCCTGCGCCCCGTGGAACCAGTTCGTCTCCAGCGTGTCGTACAGAGGCGTACGGCCGTCCCCCGGGCCGGACGCCGGAGGCAGCGCCTCGGGCTGGTGGGGAGCGGGCAGGGAGGCTGCCGGCCGTGCCGGGGGGAAGCCCTCGTCCGGGCGGCGCGGAGCCGGCTGCTGCGGCGCCTGGAAGTCCGGGCGGGCGAACTGCGCGGTCTGCGCCGGGTCCTGCGGCTGCGCGCCGTTCTGGCCGCCGTACACGTCGGGGCGCACGAACTGGCCCGTGGAACCGGGACCCGCGGGCGCGTTGAAGTCGGGCCGCGCGAACTCGGCCGTGGCGCCGAGGCCGCGCGAGGCGTCGTGGTCCTCGTGGCCGCGCGGCGCGTCGGCCGCCGGGCGCTGCTGCGCAGTGGGGGCCTGGCCGCTGCCCCAGCTCGTGGTCTGCGGACGCTGCGGACGCTGCTCCTCGCGCCGTGCGGGGGAGCCGCCCGGCAGCTCGGCACGCGGTCCGCCGGTCGGCGGGAGCTGCCGGCCGCGGTCGCCCGCTCCCGGCGCACCCTGACGGAAGCCACCCTGAGGGGCCTCGTTACGGGCGGGAGCCGGAGTGCCCTGCCCGCCACGGGCCGCGCCGAAGGCGCCGCCCTGACGCTGAGGGTCGTGCGGGGCTGCGTGCTGACCGCCCTGGGCCGGGCGGGGGGCACCGTCACGTCCCGGCAGTGCGGCACGGGGAGCCGACGGGGCGCCGACCTGGCCGCGCGGCGCACCGGCACCGAGACGGCCGCCCGAGGGCGCACCGCCCGCACCGGGACCGCCGCCGAGGCCCGGACGGCTGCCGCCGGCCGGGGCGCCGGGACGGCCCGCCAGACCGGGAGCGTCGCCGCCGGGGCCCTGCGCCGCCGCGCCGGGGCCGCCCGCACCGGGCTTGCCCGGGACCTTCTTGCCGTGGGCGACGTCGACGGGCAGCATGACGAGCGCGGTGGTGCCGCCGGAGTCCGACGGGCGCAGCTGGATACGGATGCCGTGCCGCAGGGACAGGCGGCCGACCACGAACAGACCCATGCGGCGGGAGACCGAGACGTCCACGGTGGGTGGCGAAGCCAGCCGCTCGTTGATCGCGGCGAGGTCCTCGGGGGAGAGGCCGATGCCGGTGTCGTGGATCTCGACGAGAACCCGTCCGTCGGGCAGCGCGTGACCGGTGACCCGGACCTTGGTCTGCGGGGAGGAGAACGACGTCGCGTTCTCCAGCAGCTCGGCGAGCAGGTGCACGAGGTCGTTGACGACGCGGCCGGCGACCTCGGTCGCGGGCACCGCCGCCAGCTCGATGCGCTCGTACTGCTCCACCTCGGACGCGGCGGCACGCAGGACGTCGACCAGCGGGACCGGTCGCGTCCACCGGCGGCCCGGCTCCTCGCCCGCGAGGACGAGGAGGTTCTCGCCGTTCCGGCGCATACGGGTCGCGAGGTGGTCGAGCTTGAACAGCGAGGAGAGCTGGTCCGGATCGGCCTCGCGGGACTCCAGCTCGGAGATGAGCGAGAGCTGACGCTGGATGAGGCCCTGGGAGCGGCGCGAGAGGTTGGTGAACATCGCGTTGACGTTGCCCCGCAGCAGGGCCTGCTCGGCGGCGAGGCGGACCGCCTCGCGGTGCACGTCGTCGAAGGCCGCGGCCACCTGGCCGATCTCGTCCCGGGAGTGGACACCGACGGACTCGACGGAGGTGTCGACGTCCTGCGGGTCGGCCTCCGACAGCTGCTTGACGAGCTCGGGCAGCCGGTCCTGGGCGACCCTCGTGGCGGTGTCCTGCAGGCGTCGCAGCGAGCGGATCATGGATCGCGCCACGACGAACGCGCCGACGAGCGAGACGCCGAGGACGACGAGGATCAGCGCACCGTTGATGATGGCGTCGCGCTGCGACTCCTCGCGCAGCTCACGGGCCTTGGTCTCCATCTGGCCGAGGAGGGTGGCCTCGATCTGCTTCATCGCGTTGACGCGGACCGAGTAGTCGTCGGTCCAGTCCAGGTGCGACCGCTCGGGCAGGCGGCTGATCTGGCCCTCGGTGTCCAGGACGCGCTTGGCGTACAGCTCGGAGGCCGCGATGGTCGGGTTGCCGTTGTCCAGCGTGGCGGTGAGCTCCTCGGCGTCGCCGCCGGTGGACTCGTAGATCGCCTTGAACGCCTTGAGCTCGGTCTCGCCGTTCTCCACGGCGGCCTTGCCGTACAGGCGGTCGTTCTCCGACAGACCGGGGGCCTTGGCGTCGTCACCGCCGGGCAGCGCGGCGGCGATGATCGCGCGCTGGATGGACGCGTACTCCTTGGCGGACGAGAACGCCGCCAGCGCACGCGTGCGCTTGATCATCTCCGGGTTGCTGGTCGCCTGCGCCATGTCCTGCGACAGGCTCAGCAGCGACTCGATGAGCCGGCTGTACGCCTCCACCGTCTGGGAGTTCGGGACGTCGCCCTCGTACGCCGTGGACCGGATCTTGTTGAGGCCGTTGACCTGGACGGCGATCTGGTTCGCGTTGGCGCGGATGCTCTCCAGCGCCTCGTCGTCGTCCGTGTTGGGGATGTTGCGGGTGGCGTCGAGGAACGCCTTCTTGACCAGGTCGGTCTGGTTGCGCGGGCCGGAGACCTTGAAGTCCGTGACGGGGGAGCCGTTGGCGAGCGGGCCGGCGGACAGGTCGCGCTCGGACTGCAGCGCCTGCGCCAGGTCGGTCGCCGCCCGGGTCATCTCCGTGAGCAGCTGCATGTGGTCCAGCTGCTTCATGTCGTCCATGGACTCCTGGATACGGAGTCCGCCCAGCGTGGTCGCCGCGACGACCGGCAGGGTGAGCAGAGAGACCAGACGCGTGCTGATGCGCCAGTTCCGCAGTGCTATTCGTGAGCCGGTGTCCGTGGGGCCCTTCCCCGTGGACGGGCCCTTGGCGCCGTCCGCGGAGGGCGCCGACGTGCCGGGGCGCGCGCCACGCTCGCCGCCGTCACCGGGCGCGGCCGGTCCCTGGTTGTGGGCGTGCTGGGGCGAGGAGCCGCGGTCGGTCCCGCCGCGCGACTCCTGTTCCGCCGCAGCTTCCCCGCGGCCCTGGCGGGCCTGGGGGGACCCCAGGCCATCCCTCTTGAAACGTCCCTGCACTAGCGTCGCAACCTCTGGACCAGGCGTCCCTCCGCTTGCACGGCGGGACGGTGTCGGCGTCTCGGGGCATCGATCGCTGCCCCATGGTGGTCGTGATTGACCGGCGCTGCTCCCCCTTCCCGCCGCCACTCGGCGCTGCGTTGCGCCCCTTGCGCGCCGGCCTGAAACCGCGGCGGTGCGTGGAATTCCAGCACAGTGCCGGATCTCCAACAAGGGCCGCGTACCGGCCTGTGACCTCCGTGACACGGTGTAAGCGTTATGTCACAAGTCGTAGAAAGCGTTCACGGAGGAAACGGACTTTATGGAATGAGTCGCTTAGGGGTGGGGGGTGTCCCAGTCGCGATGATCAGGAGCGGAATGGCGCCTTCAGTGGCGGAATGTCCGATCCTGCAAGGAAGATCCACAGCCTGGATTGCCCGAAATGACACTCTCTTCGTGAGCAAACTCACACGTAGATCAGCGCCTCCCCATGGCTTTCCGTGGGAATGGAATGTTTAGCCTGACGCTTTACAAGGACGGGCGTTCCGTCAACGGGGCTTCCCGCAGCATCCCTACTCCGACAAGGTCTGAAACCACCGATGAAGACGACGATGATGTTCCGCAACATAGCCAACCCCCGTCGCACGACGCTCGCGCACCTCGAGGACGCGAACGAGCTGCAGACGCCGGAGCAGCCGGAGCACGCGGTCGATCTTCCCACGCAGACGGCCAACCCCCGCCGCACCATCCTCATGGAAGCTCCCGTGCAGTAGTACGGGCGCGACGCCCCTCCCGTTCACCCGCGCGCGTTTCTTGAGGCTCGGTTCTCCCCGTGGCTTCGCCGGAGGACCCCCAGCCCCTGGGTGGGAAGGACGCCTGCCTGCCCACGCCCTTATCGGCACGTCGGGCAGGCCCCGCCGCGTTAGCCTGGAGCGTCAGTCTCCGGTCAGTGAGCAGGGCCGGTCAGCGAGTGAGTAGTGAGGGGCGACAGCAACCCGTGCGCATCGCCAGGTTCTCCATCGACGGCAATGTCGCCTTCGGCGCGGTCGAGGAAGGCCCCGACGGCCTCCTCCTCGACATCATCAAGGGCATTCCGTACACCGACTTCGAGCTCTCGGGCACCAAGGTGCCGCTGAGCAAGGTCAGGCTGCTGCCCCCGGTGCTCCCCAACAAGGTCGTGGCCATCGGCCGCAACTACGCGGAGCATGCGGCGGAGCTCGGCAACGAGATCCCGGAGGTGCCCGTAGCCTTCTTCAAGCCCACCACCTCCGTGATCGGCCCCGGCGACGCCATCGAGTACCCCTCGTTCTCGAACGAGCTCCACCACGAGGCCGAGCTCGCCGTCGTCATCGGCCGCATGTGCCGCGAAGTCCCGCGCGAACGCGTCAAGGACGTGATCTTCGGCTACACCTGCGCCAACGACGTCACCGCGCGCGATGCCCAGAAGCGCGAGAAGCAGTGGGCCAGGGCCAAGGGCTTCGACACCTCCTGCCCGCTCGGCCCCTGGGTGGAGACCGACCTCGACCCCGCCGACCTGACGATCCAGTGCACGGTCAACGGCGAACAGCGCCAACTGGGGCGTACGAGCGAGATGGTCCGGTCCGTCGAGGACCTGATCGTGCACATCACCGAGGCCATGACGCTGCTCCCGGGCGACGTCGTCCTCACGGGCACCCCCGCGGGGGTCGGCCCCCTGAACGTCGGCGACGAGGTCGCCGTCACCATCGAAGGCATCGGCACTCTCACCAACAAGGTGATCAAGCGTGGCTAACGCGAACGTCCGCGTACGTTTCTGTCCGTCCCCGACCGGCAACCCCCATGTGGGCCTGGTCCGCACCGCCCTGTTCAACTGGGCCTACGCCCGGCACAACGGCGGCACCATGGTCTTCCGCATCGAGGACACCGACGCGGCCCGCGACTCCGAGGAGTCGTACAACCAGCTGCTCGACTCGCTGCGCTGGCTCGGGCTCGACTGGGACGAGGGCCCCGAAGTGGGCGGCCCCCACGGCCCCTACCGCCAGTCGCAGCGGATGGACATCTACCAGGACGTCGCCGAGAAGCTGATCGCCGGCGGTCACGCGTACCACTGCTACTGCACCGCGCTCGAGCTGGAGGCGCGCCGCGACGCCGCCCGCGCCGCCGGCCGCCCGTCCGGCTACGACGGCAAGTGCCGCACGCTGACAGCCGAGCAGCGGGCCGCGTACGACGCCGAGGGCCGCGAGTCCATCGTGCGCTTCAAGATGCCCGACGAGCCGATCACCTTCACCGACCTGGTGCGCGGCGAGCTGACGTTCACGCCGGACAACGTCCCGGACTACGGCATCGTCCGCGCGAACGGCGCCCCGCTCTACACGCTCGTCAACCCCGTCGACGACGCGCTGATGGAGATCACCCACGTGCTGCGCGGCGAGGACCTGCTGTCCTCCACCCCGCGCCAGATCGCGCTGTACAAGGCCCTGATCGAGCTCGGCATCGCCAAGGAGATCCCCTCCTTCGGCCACCTGCCGTACGTCATGGGCGAGGGCAACAAGAAGCTGTCCAAGCGCGACCCGCAGGCGTCCCTCAACCTCTACCGGGAGCGCGGCTTCCTCCCCGAGGGCCTGCTCAACTACCTTTCCCTGCTCGGCTGGTCCTTCTCCGCCGACCAGGACATCTTCACCATCCCGGAGATGGTCGCGAAGTTCGACCTCGCCGACGTCAACGCCAACCCGGCCCGCTTCGACCTGAAGAAGGCCGAGGCCATCAACGCCGACCACATCCGCATGCTCGACGTGAAGGCGTTCACCGAGGCGTGCGAGCCCTGGCTCCAGGCACCGCACGCCAACTGGGCGCCGGAGAACTTCGACCGGGCGAAGTGGGAGGCCATCGCGCCGCACGCGCAGACTCGCCTGACGGTCCTCTCCGACATCACCGCCAACGTCGACTTCCTCTTCCTCGACGAGCCGGTCGAGGACGAGGCGTCCTGGACCAAGGCGATGAAGGGCGACCCGGCCGCGCTGCTGACCACCGCCCGCGAGAAACTGGAGGGGGCCGACTGGTCCAGCGCGGACTCCCTCAAGGAGGCCGTCCTGGCCGCCGGCGAGGCCCACGGCCTCAAGCTCGGCAAGGCCCAGGCCCCGGTCCGCGTCGCGGTCACCGGCCGCACGGTGGGCCTGCCGCTGTTCGAGTCCCTGGAGATCCTGGGCAAGGACCGGACCCTGGCCCGTATCGACGCGGCGCTGGCGAAGCTCGCGGCGTAGTCGGTGTGTTCGGAAGGGGCGGTGGCCGAAGGGGCCGCCGCCCCTTCGGCGTTGTCGGAGCGCGGGACTAGTGTTCGGGGCGATCACGATCGTCTCGGCTTCCTGGGGGACCAGCATGCCCATGCCCGCGCCCGACTTCTCCTGGCACTTCACGCCCGGCAACCGCTTCCAGGACATGGGATCGCTCGTCGGCACGATGTCCGTGGTCAAGGGCGGCGAACTGTGGCTGCCCACCGGCAGGGTCGTGGCCTGCGACCCCTTCGTCTCGCTGGGCACGGGCGAGTCCGAGCCGTTCACCGCCGAGGTCGCCCCAGGCCGCTACCCGGTGGAGTGCGCCGTCGCCACGCTCGCGGAGCCCGACGAGCCGCCGGCCGACGAGCCCCACCTGCGGATCGCCGCCGCCCGCCTGCTGATCAGGGACACCGAGCCGGTCACCTGGGAGATCGCCCACCAGGCAGGCCAGAACCCGGCGGAGCTGGCCGACGACGAGTTCTTCGCCTACGGCGTGGACGCGGGCACGGGCTGCTTCTACGACGCGGCCTGCGACGAGTCCTTCCCCGACTGCGTGGGCGACGAAGGGCCGCTGTGGGACGCCTTCGACGCGGGCGGCGGCGCGTACCTGGGCCCCCACACGGTCACCGCCCCCGACACCGGCCACAACCTGATCGCCTTCATGTCCGGCTGGGGCGACGGCGCCTACCCGACCTGGGTCGGCCGCGACGCCTCCGGCGAGGTCGTCTGCTTCGTGACGGACTTCTTCGTGGTCCCGGCCGAGGCCATGGCCTGAGCGCTGGCTTCGGCCATATGCGAACCTTGGCCGGGCGGCGTCGTGGCGGTACCCCCGAACCCCCGGCCGGGCGGCGTCGTGGCGGTACGGTCGGGACATGCCGATCCGCGCCGTCCTCTGGGACATCGACGACACGATCTTCGACTACGCGAGCGCCGACCGCGCCGGCATGCGCGAGCACCTGCGGAACGAGGGCCTGCCCGGCGGATACGACTCCGTCGAGCAGGCCCTCGTCGCATGGCGGGAGATCACCGACGTCCAGTGGGCCCGCTTCGCCGCCGGGGAGACCACGTTCACGGGGCAGCGGCGCGACAGGGTCCGGCAGTTCCTCGCTGCGCCGGGGATGAGCGACGACGAGGCCGACGCCTGGTTCGGCCGGCACGTCGAGCACTACGAGGCCGCCTGGGCGCTGTTCCCCGACACCGTGCCCGTTCTCGACCTTCTCGCCCGTGACTACCGTCACGCCGTCCTGTCGAACTCCAGCATCCACAACCAGGACCGCAAACTCCGCGTCCTCGGCGTGCGGGACCGCTTCGAGGCCGTCGTGTGCGCCGTGGAACTCGGCGTCTCCAAGCCCGAAGCCGCCGCCTTCCTCGGCGCCTGCGAGGTCATGGGCCTCGCCCCGTGCGAGGTCGCGTACGTCGGTGACCAGCCCGACATCGACGCCCGCGGCGCCGTCGAGGCGGGGCTCACCGGCATCTGGCTCGACCGCGCCGGTCTCGGCGGCAGACCGGAGCTCACCCGGATCACCGGTCTCGGCCAGCTGCCCGCACTGCTGCGTGGCGATACCCGTTTTGGAGCGCCGTCCACCTTCGGGTAATGTTCTTCCTGCGCCAAGGGGAGCGGGCCGAAAGCCCGGAACCGGAAGCGCAAACCCGAACAAGATCCCCGCAGGGGGTTGCGTTTTGGTGGCCTATGGTGTAATTGGCAGCACGACTGATTCTGGTTCAGTTAGTCTAGGTTCGAGTCCTGGTAGGCCAGCTCGCAGAGCTCATCTGCAAAGCCCCCGTTGTGTAGCGGCCTAGCACGCTGCCCTCTCAAGGCAGTAGCGCCGGTTCGAATCCGGTCGGGGGTACAGATCCTTCCCGCGAGATCACCTGGGTCGCACCCGGTCGCTCTCGATGCAGGATCGCTAGGGCCCCCGTTGTGTAGCGGCCTAGCACGCCGCCCTCTCAAGGCGGTAGCGCCGGTTCGAATCCGGTCGGGGGTACTGGTCTAAACCACCATGGGCTATGGTGTAATTGGCAGCACGAGTGATTCTGGTTCATTTAGTCTAGGTTCGAGTCCTGGTAGCCCAGCGGATCCAGCCCATGGATCACGATCTTGCCCCCGTTGTGTAGCGGCCTAGCACGCCGCCCTCTCAAGGCGGTAGCGCCGGTTCGAATCCGGTCGGGGGTACGAGACCGAAGGGGTCCTCCACGAAGGTGGAG
>NZ_JBSFUR010000083.1:0-15569 GCF_053591895.1 Streptomyces sp. NPDC002867
AACCGACGAGACCGCCCTGCCCACCGAACTCACCGCATAGCCTCAAAACGAGATCACCGAGTGGCCGTCACTACACCACTCCAGCGGACGTGACCTCCGGCAGTCGGCCACCGCGTCATGCAAGCAGCCAAGTTGCCCGGGAATTGAATACGGGTTCTTGACGCTGCAGACCCCGCACCGGAGGGGTGCGGGGTCTGCAGCAGGCGGCGGCCGGACAACCGCGTGCCGGTGGGTCATGGTGGTATCAGGGTTTTCGAAGCGGCCGCGGGCCAGCTTGACGGCGCGCTCCCACTTCCAGGCCGGCTCACCGTGCTCCTCGTCGAACTCGCCGTCGTCGAGCCCCGCCTGTTCGGTCTGCATGCACAAGGGTCTTAATGACATACACGCCACGCGCACAGCATGAACTCCTCAGCACAGCTCACCGGGCGTGTGCTTCACCAGCGACCGGCTCGCGGGGTCCCACACCCATACAGGCGACTCGCGCCACAGGCGAGGCAGGTCTATCAGCGGTTCGGCGTACGGGTTTCCCCCTGGGCCAGCCAGCGGCTCACCTGTCGATCGATCGACCCACGCGCCTGTTTCAGTCAGCGATGGCCGCCACTCGGGATCGCCCACGAGGATCGCGGTCACTCTGCCTATCCCGAGGGTCTTGCGGCCGTCCGGAAGCGGTAGGCGCCACTCACGCTCGTGCATCCACGTCGAATCCACGCCGGTGCGCACCGCCCAGTGCTCCAGATCGGCCGCCTTGAACTGCTGATATACGGCATCTGGAACGTAAGCCACGG
Organism: Streptomyces sp. NPDC002867; assembly: GCF_053591895.1. NCBI lineage: Bacteria > Bacillati > Actinomycetota > Actinomycetes > Kitasatosporales > Streptomycetaceae > Streptomyces > Streptomyces sp. NPDC002867. The sequence goes on from NZ_JBSFUR010000083.1 coordinate 786, forward strand.
CGCCACCGCCGCGTCTGATGAGGTGGTGCCGCCTCGTGACGATCCCCCATGGGGAAAACCGGCCTATGCCGATGAGGTGCTCAAGGTGGTTCGGTGGGCTCTCCGAGAGACAGAGACAGGCCGTCCTCGCGCCGAACGGCGCAAACACCCTGAACTGCTCCTCCCGCAGTATCGAATCAAGTCGCTCCTGCGGTGTCATGAGCTGGATCTCCTCCGGCACTACCGCTGGTCGGGCCCCGTTCCGGCCGGTGAAGTGGTAAAGATCATCACTCTGCGCGGGACCGACAATCCCCAGGTCGAGCTCCGTCACACCTGCCCCTATCCTGCTCCGCTGCCCTCGTACATCGCCTTGTACTCCTACAGGACGCTGCCAGAGCCCCGTGCCCCAACCAAGCTCTGCCTGCCCGACCCTGACATGGCTGCGGTCGCGAACCCGAGGGTTCAAGGCCGCAGCCATGCAGACGTCAAGAGATCAGCCAGCATCGGTCTTCCGGCCGGCGGTGCGGGCGGTCGCGAGCTGGACGACGCCGACGGTGTCCTGTCGGCCATCGAGCCGGGTGTCCCCTTCAAGGACGATGACCTGGGCAAGTGGCTTCAGCTGGCAACGCCAGGCGAGCAGCTGGGCGCAGCTGTCGCCCGAGCAGCAGGAGCGGCTTGCCGGACTGGGCGTGCAGCCCCTTGAGGAGCCGTCTCCCGCCCCGGCGCCGAAGGCCGCGACGAGGGCCGCTAGGGCAAGGCTCGGGCGGCCTTCCAGCGAGGCGTTCAGGCCTTCACGCAGTACATCGCGCGGGAAGGCACGGGCAAGCCGGTGCCGAGGGCGCACAGTGAAGAGATCGCCGTCGACGGGGAGACCCAGCCGGTGTCGGTGAAACATCCTGGTCCTGGGGTTCGCCACACGGAACCGGTGACATGCCCGGCGCTGGGTGTCCCGGGAGCGGAGGCCCGGGACACCCAGCCGCGGGCGGTACAGGGGCCGCCGAACGGGCCCGTCCAACGTGGCGAGCTGAGCGGAGCGCCCACGACCGGACGAGCCACATCGCGGCAGCGGCTGTTCCCCCGTGGCCCACAGGATGGCCTGTGTCGACTCCAGTGAGTCGTCATGCGGTGGGCTTCTCGTGGATCATGCGGCCTGGCTGCCAGCTTCCCTCCGCGACCCGGCAGGGCAGCCGGAGCCACCACAGGACGGTGTCCCCGGACCGCTGTGCAGATGCGATGTCGTTCTCGGTCCATTCCTCCCTGCCGGCTCGAGGTTAAGGGCGGCCGGCACCTACACGTGTCGCTGTCGCGGACTCTGCTCCTCTGGCTCGTCAGCGTGGCCGGGGCAGCGAGCACGAGCCCCTACTGGACGACGATGACTGGCTAGACAGCTCAATTAGAGGGGGCCCGGGCAGTGGTCCTGGGTCCCTCTCTGACATGGCATGCCAGACGGCACACGCACCCGAGCCCACCTCCCGTAGCCAGGCTCGGGCGCGGGTCGTGCTCACCGCCCGGGTGTCGGTACTCGCCGACCAAATTCGAACACGAGTATGGTTTGGTCATGGCCGGAACCGACTTCCCCGACGACCTGCGCGCCGCGCAGACCCGCCTTCACCAGGCGACCTCCGAGCTGGCCGCCCTCTGCCGAAGCCTGCCGTGGAGTGTGGAACCCCTGCCGGGCCGGCCCGGGACCGAGCACCCGCACACCGGCGTCGTGACCGGCGGCCGCGAGGCCAGTCCCGGGTGGACCGAGGACCAGAAGCAGGCGGTGAAGCGGCTGCGGATGGAGTGCACCGACCTGTCGATCCGTGTCGCTGCCCACCCGTACTGGGAGACCGTGGACGGAGAGAAGCGTGTGGCGGAGCGGATGCGGCTGAAGCAGGCCATGCGGCCGGCCGCCGAGCCCGTGGTCGACGTCGACACCGCCGCGTGACCGGCGGCACCGCGATGTCCGAGCCCGTACCCGAGCTGTCGCGCCTCCAGAAGCTGCGCATCGTGGAGGCATACCAGGCGTACCAGCTCGGTCGGACACGCGAGACGATCCGGCAGCTGGAGGCCGACGAGGCGGCGGCGCTGAAGCGCGAGCGTGCCGCCCGCGAAGGATCCTCATGGAAGGTCGAGCCGTCCCGGGCCACAGCGGACGACTTCGCGATCCTGCACCGCGGCGGCTGCCACATGTACCAGCACCCAATGGGCTGGCTCAGCCGCGAGGAGGCACTGATCGCGCTGGAACTCCCCGACATCAAGCCCTGTGAGATCTGCCGCCCTGAGACCGGGCTGACCTAGGAGGCGCGCGGGCTTCCGGCCTGTCGTCTGCTTGGCCGCGGCCTTCTTCACGGTCGCCTTCTTGGCCGCCTTCTTGTGCGACATCCCATGAGTTCCCCTGAGCCTCGTTGATCTGCTGGCTTACTGACCAGGGTGTTCTCCCTCGTCGGGGCGTCTTACCGTCGGCTGACGGAACTTCAGGATCTCTGAAGCGTTCGCATCTTGTCCGATCGATCTGCGGTCCGGGTGAAGCCAAGGGAAGCGCCCGTTTCCGACGCTGGCAACGATGGGCGTAGGAAGAGGGACTTATGGATCAAGGACTCGCGGCTTTTCTCGCCGGCATGGCGGCCCTGCTTGGTGCCCTTATTGGTGGTGGTTTCACGGCGCGGGGGGCACGTATCGGCGGCGAGAAGACCGTGGAGGCTGCGCGCCAGCAGGTGAAGGATCAGGCTCACGTGGAGTCGAAGCGATGGCTTCTGCAAGCACGGCACAACGCCTATGAGGTGATCTTGGGGGCTACGGAGTCGTACATGAACGCCCTCATCCTGCCTACGCCAGAAGCAGAGGCGGAGGTAGCGAAGCAACTGTTTCACTCGGCCAAGTTGCGGGTCGGGCTGGTGGGTCCCGATACGGTCCGAAGTGCAGTCGGCGAGCTGTCGTTTGCCTTTGTTGTCGTACAGCGCGTGATCGACGATGGGCGGTCGGTCGAGTCCTGGATGGTGGAGAAGCTCAGCGAACGCCACAGGGCCTTCCTGGATGCCGTAACCGCCGTTTACGCCATGGAACCCGATGCCGCCCGCGATATCCCGTGAGTTCTCTTCCTCCCAGCCAGTGTCCGTGCCTGGACCCGAACCCGCGGGGCCACCCCGGAGAGTGGCGGCATCACCCCTCGGGTTCCCGCTGAAGAACCTTCAGTTTCCTGGGAACTCGCGGGGATCTCGGCCCCGGACTCCTATCGGTGACCCACCGTGCAAAGTAGCCGCAGGGCAAGTAGAAGCGACGGAGACCCCCGCCGGTGACGGGGCCTCCCTTGTGGGAACTCCGCACGGGTTTCGCCTGCTGAAGGGACCGGCCGTCGCCCGCTGCGGCGGCCAGTCCCTCGTGTCGGTCAGTTCGATACCACCGTGGGCGGGGGACCGTCCTTGCGGTGCGGGTTCGAGCAGTCGAAGAGCACCTGTCCGCTTCGCCTGTCGTAGTAGAAGGTTCCGAAGTAGAGATCCTCGGTGATGCGCTTGTTGACCTGCTCGCTCACCATCCACTCGGCTCCTTCCGGCAGGAGCTTCTCGATCTCCGTCGGCAGGTCGGTGGGCGTCGCGGGTTCGAACCGCAGAACGGGATCGTCGAGGTCCTTCCGTACGGCCTTGTCGTCCATGGCATCGAGCAGCCCGACCAGCCGGACGTCGGACCGCGCCGGGAGACGGTCGTCGCTGGTGTCCCGCGAGATGCCACACCACGAGGTCGACTCCAGCCGGCCGAACGACGGGAAGCGCGACGTGATCTGGTCGATCTCCTGCCGGACCTCGCAGGGACCGCCACCACCGCCGGCCGACTCTTCGCGGCCGGTGCTGCCGCAGGACACGACCGTGAGAACGGCCAGCAGCGTGGCGATCAACGCACGGGCAGGTACCGAGTGTGCCGTCACCTGTCCTCCTCTCCTCCATCGGCCGTCGTGGCTCCGAGGATGTCACCCCCCTGGTCCAGGTGACATCCCTGGTGGCCGTCCCGGAGGCCATGAAGGGCTTCGCCCATCCGAGCTCGGTGAAACGGCCATTGGCCTCACAGGGTTGGCCGGTGGAGATGTCCGGTTTTCCTTGTCGAGTGGGTAGTGCGCATGGTGGTGCGCCCACCTGGATTCATCAGCGGGGGCACCACGCGGGCCATGGGTCACGGATAGGAGTCCGGGGCCTCTTCGCGGTGTTCTTCGGCATCTCGTGCACCGTCGCAGTGGGCAATGCGCCCCGCTGGGCGGTCAGCCCCCGCGCGCGGCTCGCGCCGCCTGGATGCTCTCCTCCAGCGCGGCCATCATGTCCACTACGGGCGGGGCCTCCTCCAGTGCGGCCGGCGTGCCGCCGCTGGCCTTGGCCGCGACGAGCTGCTCCAGGGCGTGGGCGTACTCGTCGTGGAGGTCGCAGACCTCGATGCCGGTCAGTTCCCTGATCAGGACCTCGGCCAGCTGCAGTTCCCGGTCGGTGACCGGTGCCGAGGGGGCGATGTCGCCCGGGTCGCGCAGCTCGTCGGCCCAGAGCAGGGCCTGGAGGACGAGGATGCCGTGCCGTGGCCGCAGCAGGGCCAGGCGCTCGCGGCTCCTGATGGCGATCTTGGCCACGGCCACGTATCCGGTCCGGGCGAGCGCCTCGACGAGCAGGACGTAGGAGCGGTCGGCCTCCGGGCCGCCGGGCCCGACGTAGTACGGCCGGCCGTAGCTGATCGGGTCGATGTCCTGGCCCGGGACGAAGCCGAGCACCTCGATAGTGCGCTTCGTCGCAAGCGGCAGGTGCGCCAGGTCCTCGTCGGTGAGCGGTACCGTGCGGCCGTCCGGCATCGCAAAGCCCCCGCCCACCTCCTCGTACGGGATCTCCCGGCCCTCGGCCCGGCAGAAACGCCTGTGCTCGACCCGGGAGCCGTCCGCGGTGTGGATCTCGTGCAGCCGCACGGGGTGCTCCTCGGTCGCCGCGAACAGCCGAACAGGCATGGCGACCTTCTCTGAATCAGTAACTACGGTCAGTTGAGGCAGTCGGCAAACCTGTGGCACATGCGTACCGTCCCGGGCCAGGATGCACCTATGGGTGATGTCCAGAGCGATCCCGAGTTGCAGGATCTGGTTCGGCGGTTCGTCACGCCTGATCGGCGATACCTTCGGTTGGGCGGGAGCATGTTCCGGTTGAGCTCGGTCGAGCGCTCCGAGTTTGTGCGGAATCTGGCTCAGGCTGCGTACGAAATCACTCCGGCGGAGCTCGGCGTCCTCTTCGAGGGTGGATGGCGCGAGCGCAAGACTGCCGCCTGGCTGGTTGCTGTGGCCCACAGGTCCGAGTTCCGCGAGCTCATTGGTCGGCTCCTACTGGCCAGCGAGGGGCCGTATGCGGGCGCGGCATACTGCGTCGCCCTTGCGAAGTTCGGTACTGCAGCGGATGCCGAACTGCTCAGCGCATACCTTGATCACTACTTGTCGCGTCCCGACCTCGACTACGACCAGGCAGTCGTTCTTGGGACGCTCCTGTACCTCGATGAGATTCTCGGCTCCGAGTACACGACACGGTTCCTTGCCCCGGCCGGTCCCTGGGACCGATGGCTCGAGGTTCGGGCCGTGGCGGCCCTTGACCCGCAATACTGCCGACAGGCCATGCAGCAACTATGCGCTTTCGTCGACGAGACCGCTGAGGTATTCGCCTCGCCGGACTGCGGGAGCTGATGATGACCGAGCGGGACATCATCCTCAACGAACTCGCCGGAAGGCCTGCGCCCGATGTCACAGGGCATCGAATGGTTCGACACCCACGGCCCGAAGGAGCAGGCCGAGGTACCCCTGTTCCTGCGCCATCACTGCGTGCAGGCGCGCGCCGTCACCGAAGACGGACCTGAGAGCATCCGTCCTGCCGGGCTGCGCCCGACGCACACACCTGCGGTTCTGATCACCTGCGGCCCGATCGACCAGCAACTGGGGAAGATCGCCGGCCTCACCCCTGTCGACGAACGACGCAAGGCGTTCCGGCTACTGGTCGCGGTACTCGCGGTCACGGACGAACGGCGCCGCGATCGCTTCTGTTCCGGCGGATGCGGTCACTGGTGGCACAACCTGCCCGTCGCCGACTGGTGATGACGAGTCCCTTGCCGCTGTTCTCTACCCCTGGACTCCATCTGCGGCAAGACGGGCTGACGCCAATGCTCATGCGCTCATGTGTCGTCGGCGGCGGAGCCGATCACCGCGCTCAGGGCCCGCAGGGCGTCATCGTACTGGTGACGGTCGAACTGGAACGGACCGAATGCCATGTAGTCGCGGGTCTTGCGGTGCGGTTACTCAAAGGCGTCCCAGGTTACGAGATCCGCTATCGCGGTGATGCGAGCCATGAGCGGCCAGCACCCCCACTCGCCGCATTCGCAACCGAGGACGGGGGTCTTCGGCCGCCGAGGCGGTGAAGAAGACTCCCACCGGTGCACGTGGCCACGCCCTTCGCCGCGGCCGCCACAGCGCTGCGCGGCGACCTGCGGGCGACGCGTGCGACGCGTGCGGGCCCTCTCGCGGCAAACGAGAGGGCCCAAGTCGTTGTCCTCCGGACATGGAGATCACGACGATGCCGTCCGACGGAGACGTCGGCAGCCCACGTGGAACAATCGCCCCGAACATGGACGCTGGGGGGACGCGGTGTGGGACGGGCTCGAGCTGCGGGAGGGCCGCACGTGACGACAGCGCGTGACCTTGTGATCGGTTACGTCGATGCTCTCAACGCGGCTCGTGAGGCCATGCGGGCGTCGATCCCCCCGCTCGAGCAGCTGGCGGACGTGCTCGGCCTGGTCCGTTCGCACCGGATCAGTCGCAGCGGTGAGGCCGGCACGTACTTCTACAGGGTCCACGGAGCAGGCTGCCTCTTCATCAGCCAGAACGGCTCTGAAATCGATGTGGACTTCGCGGGCGACGGGGCGGAGATCTTCGATCTCTGGCGGCTGCACCGTTATGGGCAGAGTTTGCCTGTACCTCTTGACCCCACGGATCAGGACCTGCGGTCCGCAGTGGAGTCGTTGAAGCCCCTGCTGGCCGAGAAACGGCCCGGGTGGTTCAGCGTGGCCGAAGCCAAGGCTTCAGCATGAGACCGGCGTGTCGGGTGGCGGTGCTCAGCGAGGGCCGCCACCTTCGTGCATAGGCGGAGCGAACGCCGCTGCCCGCGCAGCGGGCATGAGTTCTCGGGTCCGGAGCAATAACGCTTCACCGGCTGATGAGTAATAATCATTGCTCCTTCACCGGGAGGCAGCCCAGCGGGAGAACAGACCGCAACGGAACAGGTTCCTCTCCGAGGCGCGCGGAGTTCGGCAGGCATGAACGCCGCATCCGGTGCCGGTGCGAGCGCTCCGGCCACCGTCACGGAGCAGCTCGCCTGGGTAGCCGCTGCGGCCCGCCCGTTTCGCGCAGGCGCTGAGCGGCTGGGACGGATGCCCTGACGACGATGTCCTGACTCTGCTGGTCGGGCGCGTTCCCGAGACCAGGCATCTGGTCGAGGAGAAGTACGGGCTTCGGCAGGATGAGGCGCCGCCGACAGTCGACACGGGGCTCTATCTGTATGAGAACCTGCTCGTCCTCCTGACGAGGCCGGTTCTCCAGCCGGCCTTGGAACGTGCGGAACCGGACAGCGACCTGCTGTGGCGATGCTTTGGCTTCGTGGAGGACATCTACGACGACACCAGGGCGTATCGCCGCGGCGCCGTCCATTTCCAGATACTGGAGTGCCTCCTTGAGGCAAGGCCGTATTTGAAGAATGCCATCCCCTACCTGCGAGGGTCGGTCCGGGAGCGGGTATCGCGCATGCTCAAGCACTACGAGGTCGAGGGCTACGAGCACGGCCTGCCCTCGCTCTGAACAGACATCGGGCGGTAGCCGTTCGACCCGGCCGATCACGCGCGGAGCCAGATGGCCAGGGCCGCGACAGTTGCGGTGCCGAGGCAGACGTAGCCCCGCTTGTCGTAGCGGGTGGTCACGGTCTCATCCCCCGGCCCTCGCTACGCGAATCACCGAGCAGGACAGCGATGAGGATGCCAACGACGATCAGCTGTCGTTCGAGGACGCCGACGAAGAAGAAGCCGACGGCAACGAGGAGACGGATCCGGAGCCCGACGAAGGCCATGAGACCTGACCTGTAGCTGGATGCATCGCGATCCGGGCTCTGGCTCACCTTCCGTGCAGCGGTTTCGGTTCAACAACAACTCGTGACCTACACGGGAAGCCGGCTCTGGTCTCTCGGCCGCCTTGGGTGTTGGATGATCAACAGTAAACAGCAGTGGATGCGCTTCGTACGGGAGAAGTTTCGAGGGTGCTGATCGTTTTCAGATGTCGGTCGTGCAGTGCTCCTTTGTCGAATCCGCTAGGGCAATGTGATTGGAAGCCGCTGCCGCGCGTGAGGGGCAGGGAGCACTACACGTACGGCCCGTCGACAGTGCGGGTGGGTTCCTTCTCCGCCGACCCGGATCCATACGGTCCCGCTGGTTCGGCTGCCACCTGGGTGATCAACCCGCTGGACGGTGTGCTGCTGCGGCCCCATGTGGACTCCTCCCGGCTCTACGGGTGTTGCAGACGAGACGGGCTCAACGGGCCGAACTTGCTGTGCGCCCGGTGCAACAGCGAGGTTGGCATCGAGATCTCCGATTGCTGGACCGAGTACGACATCCGACTGATGCGCTCAGCGGTGTCGGAGAGCCCTCACCATCGACCGACGAGTGTCGACGTCCATACGCCAGCAGGACACGTTTCCGCAGAAGTCGAAAGCCTGCGCGGGCGGACATCTGGCGCTTGAGCATCTTGTTCCGGTTGACATGGCCTTCGACGGCTCCGGAGTTCCAGGGCAGGGTAGGGCCGGTGTCCCGTCCCTGATGCATGACCAGGCGGCCTGCTCGGCTTCCGGATCCGGCGGTGCGACCGTGTGAGTGAAGGAGGCAGGTCCAAAAGGGCAAGGATGGAGGCGGCCGTCATGCCGAGGGCACATCCTTCGCTCCTGCGGAAGCTCGTCGAACGCCGCGAGACGCTCAGGCGGCGCCTGGCGTCCGGTGGCAATGCGGAGACCCGGCGCCAGCTTCAGGACGCGTCATACACACTGTGCGTGGTCACGGGCACCCGCCATGTGGAGACGGCGCTGTCTGTGGCCCGCCGGCAGCTGGCCGACGCGATGCGACGCGAGCTGATGGAAGTCACCACTCGTTCACGTACGTCCGCTCTGCTCCTCCGTGGCCCCCACGGATGGCCTGTGTCGACTCCAGCGAGTCGTGATGCGGTGGGCTTCTCGTGGATCATGCGGCGTGGCTGCCGGCTTCCCTCCGCGACCCGGCAGGGCAGCCGGAGCCACCACAGGACGGTGTCCCCGGACCGCTGTGCAGATGCGATGTCGTTCTCGGTCCATTCGTCCCTGTCGGCGGATACCGCTCCATGGGCTTGGACCTCGACCCCGCACGAGCCGAGATGGAGTAGACCTTCGAGATGCCCATGTGGGCGAGGATCTTGCCCCCATCACCCCAGTCCACCTGGGCCTGGGCACCGGGATCACCTCGAACCGGCGGTGCATGCCCGCCAGTTCCTTCGGGGAGATGCCGAGTTCCTCGGCGATCCGGGGCCGGGCTTCCTGGCGTAGAGCTTGACGCGCTGGTAGTTGCCAGTGAACCCGTACTCCGCGGTCAGCCGCTCGTGGATCACCGATGCTTTCAACAGGACCTCAGCCCGCAGCATCGAGTCGATCAGCGGCGCGAACTCGTCGATCTTCCTCGCGAGGGACCGTCCGTTCGCAGACCGGCGCGGATAGGCCCCGGCCACCGGACAGCCCTCCTCTTGCGATCCACCGCGGCGCCCGGCACACCCTGCCGGGCGCCGCTCGGCCGGGCGGCCTCGCGCCGTGCATGGCTCGCGGGCCCCTGATGGTCGGGGGCTCCGGGCAGGAGCCCCCGACCACTCCGGTTACTGGCGGCAGTAGACGCAGGACCTGACCAGCAGCGTGCCGCCGACCAGAGCAACGAAGGACGCTGCAAGGTCACCGGAGCCGTCGGCCGGCGGGGGCTGACTCTCACTTCACGACCGAGTGAGCCCTTTCCAACTTGCTGATGGTCAGGTCAGACCACAGGCGACGAGCCGCTGGTCTCCCCCCGATACTCGAGCGCGTGCCCGCGAGGCAGTCGCCCAGCAGATCCCGAGTCGCCGAAAGATCGTCAACGTTCTTGTGGACCGCTTCAGTGGGCTGCGACCATCCCGGCATGGACTCGCGAGTAGTCGGAATACCCGACGTGGACGGCACCGAACAGGTGGCTGTTGTAATCGATGTCATGCGGGCGTTCACCACCGCCGCATGGGCCTTCCACCGCGGAGCAGACAAGATCGTTCTCGCTGCCGACGAGGGCGAGGCACTGGCGATCAAGGCGTGTCACCCGGGCTGGCTTGCGCTCAAGGATGGGGCACCGGTCAGCGGGTTCGACCTGGTCAACTCCCCTGGCCTGATCCAGGAGGCCGACTTGGCCGGCCGCACCGTGATTCAAAAGACCACAGCGGGAACGGTTGGGGCCCTGGCGGTCGTCGAGGCTAAATTGGCGCTGTGCGCCAGTTTCGCCGTGGCCGGCGCCACGGCCCGGGCCCTGACGGATGCTGGCGCCGACTCGGTGACGTTCGTGGCCACCGGCGAGGACGGCCGTGCCGCCGAGGATCTGGCCTGCGCCGAGTACCTGGATCAGCTCCTGGCCGGGACTCGTATCGACCCCGGCCCCTATCTGCACCGTGCCCGCACCTCCCCAGCCGCGGACGACCTGCGCAGCGGGCGACGCCGCGGTGCTCACCCCACCGATGTGGAGTTGTGTTTGGAGGTCGACCGGTTCGACTTCGCCATGAAGGTCGGGCTCGACGAAGGGATGGCAGTGCTGCGGCCGCTCCGGACTCGACCAGATGCGGTGTCCGCTGTACACCGCGCACGGTAATCAATGAGCCGTTCCCGCCTCACGCTGACGCGAGGTGGAGGGTGAGGACGGCCTTGACGATGTCGGTGATCCGGGTGGTGCTGCAGCGCAGCTTGCGCAGCAGGCGCCAGCCCTTGAGCGTGGCCATGGCCTGCTCGCCCACGGCGCGAATCTTCGCATGGGCGACATTGACCGCCTGCTTGCCGACGGACAGGTTCCGGCGCTTGCCGCGGAAAGGGACGACCACGGTGCCTCCCGCACCCTGATACCCCTTGTCCGCAAAGCACTTGATGCCTGCCTCGGCCAGAGCGTCGATGACGCGGTGGGTGCGGGCGGCTGTGATGTCGTGGGTGGCGCCGGGTAGATCAGGCGAGGCCCAGATAAGGCGTCCGAAGGGGTCGGTGATCACCTGCACGTTCATGCCGTGCTTCTTGTGTTTGCCGGAGTAGAACGGGCGGTCGGCGGCGATCCGGTCGATGGGCAACAGCGTGCCGTCGAGAATGACGAACGCCCTGGCGGAGGCGGCCGTTACGGCCTGCTCCAGGGTGGGGGCGACGGCGGCCAGGACGGTGACGGCCTCGTGTATGTAGCGGTAGACGGTGGCGACACCAACCCCGAAGCCGACGGCGAGCTGGGCGTAGGTGTCGCCGCAGCGCAGGTGAGCCAGGGCGAGCAACGCCTGCTGTCCGGCGGGGAGCTTACGCCAGCGGGTGCCCAGCTCGCGCCGTCGGCGAGTGAGGTGCTGGGCGAGGAAGCGCAAGCTCTGGCTGGACAGATCGATCGCCGACGGGTAAACCAGCACGCGAAGCTCCTGGTGGTGCGGGTTGATCTTGGTCGACGATCCTTCTACCAGGAGCTTCACCACTTCCCGACGTCAGGGCGCCCACCCGTCGCACCAGCCAAGCGATCAGGTTGGAAACGGCTCACTGATTGAGTTTCGGATCAATAGAAGGCGCAGAAGGCCATGATGCCATTGACGGACATGACCTTGGTCTTGTCGGCATGGGCCGAGATCTTGGCTTTGGACTGCTTGCGCTCGGCCGTGGCAAAGGTGTTGTGGTAGATCTGGGCGTGTACGTGATTCAGCGGTGCCTGATTCCGGAAGACGGCGGTGGCCTCGCGGTTCAGAGCCTCGACGATGCGCGTGTCGGCCGGGCGAAAGCTCTCGGTCGGCCCCGAGAGATTCGTGGAGCACCGTAGCAGGCGGAAATGTAGTTCGTCACCGTTTCATGTGACGGGTGTCAGATAGATTCCGCTGCGATGGGCTGTTCCAGGCTTGGTGGACTCCGTCAGGGACTTGCAAGAGCCCTGGACGATACTCCAACCCGAGTTGTGCCCGCTCAAGTTGACAACGCCACCGCACGGTCCCTCCGGAATCTCCGCCAGCTCCACCCCACGCAACGATACGAACCGACCTCGGAAACACGACGACGGCCTGCACAACCCCAAGGGGTCATGCAGGCCGTCGTCATGCAGACCCCGGTTTTACCAACAGCGTCCGCACTTTCGGTCGGGGGTTTCGTGCCCAGGACTACACCGTAGCTCTGGCTTCGTGCCGCCCGGAGGCAGCAAGATCTTTGAAATGCCGGAGTCTTGGGATTACTCCCAGTACCACTTCTCTTCAAGCGAGTAGCTGTTGACGCCCCACAAGCATCCTTGCCACAACGGACTAGGAGCGATCAGATTGGTGGTATATCCAGGTTGGACACGCACCCAGCCGCTGTAATAGTTAAGTCCCCACGAGCAGTTCACCTTCAGGCGAACGCTTTTGTCTCCGGCGCCAAATGCACCTGCGTAGGGCTTGCAATTGTTTGCATACGCCCGGTAGCTCCCGTTAGAATCCCTGTAGACTCCGCTGTCTTGGCATGAGTAGATTCCGCCAACCGGGCCGGAGATAGGTCCAGCTGCACTGGCAGGGGAGGCGGAGGCGAGTGCTGCCCCTGCGGACATGACTACGGCGGCGGCAGAGATTCCAGCTCTCCGCCAGTTGATGTGCGTCGCAAGCTTCATTGAAGTCAATCCTTGGGATAGTATTTTCTAGGCCGACAACTGCTAAAAGGACCCCCATCTGGGCGCTGCTCGGGCGGGTATCCACATGTCACCCGGGTCAGACTGCAAGTGCAGTGATTTCAAGGTGTCAGGGATTGTGGATTTTTTCATGAGTAAGACTTGCTCAATTCGCGGCTGAACGTCGGCGTCGGCAGCTGAGGCTTGCTCTTCAGGGCGGGGCGAGGATCCAGGGTGAGAGGCCGTTGGCTTTCCGGATGTGATAGCTGAGTATCCGCTGATCAGGCATGGTTTCGGCGTTCTCGTGGAGGGGTCGGATGTTCTGTTCGGTCTCGACGATGCGGAGGTGGGCGGTGGCGTTCGGTGATGGGGTTGCTGGAGGAGCGGGAGGCGGCTGCCCGGGTGCGGGTGGAGGAGCTCCAGGCGGAGGCGGACCGGATCTGGCTGAACTCGGCGTGGCCGAGGCGGTATTGGAACGGCGGGTGATTGCTCGGGCGGAGTTGGCCGAGGCCCTGGCCGCTCCCGGCGATGCCGCGGATGCACCCGTGGTCAGCGTGCGGGATCCTGCGCCGGAGGCCGAAGCGGGCAGGTGCCGGTCGCCAGATCCATCGTGCCGCGGCGTTGGGGAGGAGATGACGGCCGAGGCGCTCGCGCCGGAGTACCGGCGGATCGTCGAGCTGCTTGACGCCGATCCGGGCGACGGTGAGGGGATGCCGGCGAGGGAACTGGCGGCCCGGCTGGGGCTGGAGTTGGTGCTGGCGAAGACGTCCGGAGGACCAGGACCAATCTCGGGGGTGGTGGCAGGGGGATCAGTCAGCGGCCGGAAGGAGGTTGAAGTCCGCCCCGTCGAAGCCGGGAGCGACCACATACGCGACGAGCACCGGCGCGCCGCCGACGGGTCGGGCGCTTTGCCACCGCCCGGCCGGCACGACCGCCCACCGCACCTGTGCGGCGGCCGGTCGAAGCCATCTTGCTGTGTCTGGTGTGATCACGGCGTCGGAGCCTTCCTGGATGGCCCCGTTCACCGGGCTCATCCCGCGTCAGTTCGGCAAGCTCATCACTGCGCTGCGGGCGCGAGTCACTGCGCTGCGGCGCGAGGGTGCAGACCCCGTCCGCAAGGGCCGGCCGTGGAGCTGCCGCTGGGGGGACCGGGTTCTGCTGGTTGCTGCGTACTGGCGAACCAACCTAACGCTGCGGCAGCTGGCGCCGCTGGTCGGGGTGTCCAAGTCAGCCGCAGACCGCATCATCGACCACCTCGGCCCTGCGCTCGCGCTCCAGCAGCGCAAGCGGTTACGCAAAGACACCGTGCTGATCGTGGCCGGCACCGTCCCCACCCGCGACCACACCGTCGCCGAGCAGTCGAAGAACTACAGTAACTCGGCCAACCACCAGACACCTCACGTTGCTATGCCGTCAAGCGATGCCGGTCGCACTCTCGAACAACGGTGGGCTCGCAGATAGCCTTGCCGCATGACCGACATGGCCTCTGCCCAGCGCTCTTTGCCGACGTGGGACCTGGTGGTCGCGTTGCGGGACTTCATCCACAGCCGGACATATGCAGCTGTGGCCCCCACGATCCGACTCAACGGAGAACCGCCGCAGCCTCCTGCGTCTGATCTGGCGCGCGTGAGTGAGGTCAGCCAAGCCCTCTACCAGGTCACGTCCCACTTGTGCAGTCAGCTGTATGCCGAGCTCGCGACGGATAGCCCTGGATCCGTCGCGGAGGCGTCGTGGCAGGCTCTCGTCTCGATCACCGAGGCCTGGCGTGAGGACCCTGAGCTACCGCACTGGATGAGCGAATTTCTGCCGGTTAAGAGGTCATCTCATTTGGTGAGTCTGCGGTAGCAGATGAGGCTGCAGGCGATGCTGGCGAAGGCGAGGAAGTGGTCGGCATTGCGCTCATAGCGT
>NZ_JBSFUR010000084.1:0-15494 GCF_053591895.1 Streptomyces sp. NPDC002867
GCGCAATCCTCGCAACTACCTGGCCTTTCTCGGCCTCGCCGCCGCCCTGTGCTGCTACAAGCGACTCGTCCGCCTCACCACATAGGACACGGTCTTAAACGGTCCAGCACGGGGAATGTCGCGATCGCCGCGACTCAATGGCCGGATACCGAATCCGACTACCGTCCTGAACAGGTCAGGACCGATTTAGGCCACCCGTCGCCTCTTCTCTAGCCGCTCGGAAGCTCGCAGAATCGTTATCACCGGACAGCAAACCAGCGAGAGAGGCGAGCTATGAAAGAGCGCATATCTACCTCAGACAACTCACCGGTAAAGAGGGGAATCTTATTCCTCTCGTCCGATGATGACGGCGGATGGCAGTGATTGTATGACTACCTCGAAGATGCACATCCAGGGAAATACGATGTCAGCGCTCGCCGAGAAGTTCGACACTCCGCTATTCGTCTACGACGCGGACGTCCTCGCAAACACGTACCGCAAGCTGCGCGACGTACTCCCCGACACTGCCGATATTTTCTACTCACTCAAAGCCAATCCGAACGTCAGCGTCTGTGCACTGCTGAACTCCTTCGGTACCGGCGCCGAGGTCTCCTCCTACGCCGAACTGGTCACCGCCCTGCGAGCCGGCGTCCACCCCAAGGACATCATCTTCCTCGGCCCTGGCAAGGACGAACGAGAGCTCACCGCGTGCATCGAAGCCGGAATCCACGCGATTGTCTGCGAATCACTGGACGAACTCGACCTGCTCGACTCACTGCTGGCAACGGCCAGCCGTGACGAGTTCCCGGTGCTCCTCAGGGTGAACCCTGCCTTCGGCAGCAAGGGGTCCGGGCTGGCGATGGGGGGCAAGCCCCGGCAGTTCGGCATCGACGAAGCCGAACTGCGTGACTCCAAGCACCGACTCGCAGCCCTGCACAACATCCGGGTGAAGGGGGTGCACGCCTACATGGGGACACGCTTCCTCAACCACGAGGACGTCATCCACAACACCCGACAGATCCTCGCCACCGCGGAAGACCTGGCCGGGCAACTCGGCTTCCCTCTGGGAACCGTGGACTTCGGCGGCGGGCTCGGTGTTGCCTACTTCGACAACGAAGAGGACCTGGACCTCGACGCGCTGGGAACCGGACTGGCGGACGTTCTCATCCCCTTCTCCGCGCGCAACCCGCACTGTCGGATGATCATGGAGCTTGGCCGGTTTCTCACCGCCACGGCCGGCACATACGTCGTCCGGGCCCGCTACGTGAAGGACTCCATGGGAGAGAGCTTCGTGGTCGCTGATGGCGGCACGAACCACCACATGGCAGCCGTCGGCGTCGGCAGCTTCGTCAAGCGCAACTTCCCGATCCGCCACCTGGAGAACCGGGCTGCAGGAGCGCTGCGCGCCTACAGCGTGACTGGGCCGCTGTGCACGCCCAACGACGTGGTCGCCAAGAAGGTCCAGCTGCCGGAAGTGCGGCCGGGGGACCTGCTGGCAGTGGAGCGGTCCGGGGCCTACGGGCCTACTGCCTCGCCCGGGCTCTTCCTCAGCCACGGCTTCCCGGCCGAGGTGATGGTGCATGACGGGCGCGCCCATCTGATCCGGGAACGCGACACCACAGAGGACCTGCTGG
Source organism: Streptomyces sp. NPDC002867 (assembly GCF_053591895.1). NCBI lineage: Bacteria > Bacillati > Actinomycetota > Actinomycetes > Kitasatosporales > Streptomycetaceae > Streptomyces > Streptomyces sp. NPDC002867. Next base: position 1,614 of record NZ_JBSFUR010000084.1, read on the forward strand.
CCAAGCAGCACCTCGTCGATTTCCGCACAGCATCCGAATGAACGTCGCAGCAAGTCAGGCCGTCCGGATCGGACTGGATGTCCTCGACCGCTCAGAACTCCGCCGCCTGGTCGAGCGACCCTGGTTTTTACGGTTCGGATTCGCCCCCGAGGAACTCGCTCATGCCAAGACCCTCAGCGCAGATCGGCGCCTGGAGTTCCTGGCGGGACGATTCGCCGCCAAAGAGGCCCTCCTCAAGGTCCTTGGAATTGGCTTTGTCCAGGGAGTGACGCCGCGAGATATATGCGTCGAGCACACCTCGCATGGTGCCCCCGTCGTCCACCTCCGAGGGCGAGCCGCGCAATTGACACCGGCCTCCGTCTCGGTCTCCATCACTCACAAACAGAACGTCGTAGCCGCCGTTGCCATCAGCCTCCCCTCGGCCGCCGATGCGACAGCCGAAAACGGACGAACAGAACCTACAGAAGCAAAGGAGCCTGACGCCGTGTCGCCGCCGAACACCAACACGACCGCCACCATCCAGCCCAGTACCCCCGGTGAACAAGACCCGGAGACCACGGCCTTCCTCCGCGTACGCATCGGCCAGGAAGAGGCCCACTACGGGGGAGACCTCGTCGACGGCGCCCGCATCCTGCGACTGTTCGGCGATCTCGTCACCGAGATCACCGTCCGCACGGACGGCGACGAGGGCCTGCTGGCCCAGTACAGCGACGTCCGCTTCACCGCACCCGTGAAGCCGGGCGATTACATCGAGGCGCGCGGACGGCTGGTACGCCAGACCCGGTTGCGCCGAGTGGTCGAGCTCGAGGCACACAAAGTCCTCAGCGCCCGCCCAGGAGCAGGCGAGAGCGCCGGCGCAGTCCTCGAGGAGCCCCAGCTCGTGTGCGCCGCCACCGCCACCACTGTCGTCCCACACCGCAGGACTGACACGGCGACCGCCCGCACCCTCATTGCCGAGGAGGCCTGATGCCCCGCACAGCGCATCTGCTGCACGAACTCCTGGAGGAGGCCGCTGACCGCAGCCCTGAATCGGCCGCACTGAGTTCGCGGAACTACAGCCTGACCTACCGAGAACTCGCGACTGCCAGTACCGCAATGGCCGCACTCCTGCAGCGCGAAGGACTGCGGCGCGGCGACCGGATCATTGTCACCGCAGCCGACGGGATCGGCATCACCATGCTGGTCTACGCGGCCTCCCGCCTGGGCGCCGTCTTCAGCGTGTTGCACGAACAGGTACGCGGCGGGCCACTGGAACACGTGCTGCGCGACTGCGAACCTAAGTTGCTGGTCTCCGACGACCTCGACGCGGGACAGACCGCCGCCGAGCACGACGTGCCCTTCCTCAGGCTCGACGAACTCCTGCAGACCGCACTCGATGCCGACACCGACGGGTCACTCACCCCCACCGGCCAGGGCGCCCTCAGCGTGGACCCCGTCAGCCTGATCTACACCTCGGGCACCACTTCACTGCCCAAGGCCGTGGTCAGCACCCACCAGCAGGTGATCTTCGCCGCCTCCGCGATCCAGGAATGCCTGGAATACCGCAGCGACGACGTCGTCTACTGCCCCCTGCCGCTCTCCTTCGACTACGGCCTCTACCAGGTCTACCTCGCCGCCCTCAGCGGCGCCCGACTCCACCTGGGCACGGTCACCGAGGCCGGCCCCCCGCTGCTGCGCAGCCTGGAAGACGCCGAGGCCACCGTGCTGCCCGCCATGCCCTCCATCTCGGACCGGCTCGCCTGGCTCCTCAGCCGCAGCAGCGGAGGACCCAGCCGGCTGCGGCTGCTCACGAACACCGGAGCGGCCCTCTCTCAGCCCACCATGACCGCGCTGCGTGCTGCGCTCCCCAACCTGCGCATCCAGGTCATGTACGGACTCACCGAATGCAAGCGCACGGCGATCATGCCGCCCGACGGAGACCTCGACCATCCGGGATCCTGTGGACTGCCGCTGCCGGGCACCGAGGTCTTCATCATCGACGACGACGGCAACCGGCTGCCCTCCGGAGAGATCGGCCAGCTCGTCGTACGAGGCCCCAACGTCATGGCCGGCTACTGGCGACGCCCCGAGCTGACCGCCGAGCGCTTCCCTCGCACCGAGGGACTGTTCCCCGCGCTGCGCACTGGCGACTACGGCTGGCAGGACAAGGAGGGCTACCTCTACTTCTCCGGCCGCCGGGACGACCTCTACAAGGAGCGCGGATTCCGCCTTAGCACCACCGAGGTCGAAGCCGCCGCGACCCGCGTCGACGGAGTGACCTCCGCAGCCGTACTGCCACCTGAGGGCAAGCGGACCGCACTCCTCGCAGTGGTCGCCGACATCACCGCGGATGAGGTACGCGAGGGCATGCGCGACCATATCGAGCCCTTCAAGATCCCGCGCCGCTGCATCCGCCTCGACGCCCTGCCCACCAATGGCAACGGCAAGGTTGACCGTAAGAAGCTGGCCGCCCTGATCGAGCAGACCTCAGCCACCTCGGTCATCACCGAGGCTCTGCAGGCCCGCCTCGCCCACTGACCTTCCCTGACACCCGACCACAGCAACTCCGCACCAGATGTAAGGACATGACCATGGACCGCAAGAACGTTGTCACCGCCCTCGAGAACGCCCTCACCGACGTCCTGGAGCGCCCCGTCACCGGCCTCACCGGAGATGTGAAGCTCTTCGACGACCTGCACCTCGACTCCACCACCATGCTCGAGATGCTCATGTCCCTGGAGGACTCCATCGGCCTGGTCGTCGACCCCGAGGAGCTGGACGCGGACGACTTCATCTCCGTGGATACCTTCACCGACTTCGTACTCGCCACACAGCGTGAGCAGGTAGCGGCATGACACTCACCCAGCCCGACCTGAGCGTCTTCACCACCCTGGAGTCGGAGGTACGCAGCTACTGCCGCAGCTGGCCCACCGTGTTCGACCGCGCGCAGGGCAGCCGGATGCACGACGAGGACGGGCACGAGTACCTGGACTTCTTCGCCGGCGCCGGATCCCTCAACTACGGCCACAACAACCCCGTACTCAAGCGCGCCCTGCTCGACTACCTGGAGCACGACGGCGTCATCCACGGCCTGGACATGTCGACCACGGCCAAGCGCACGTTCCTCGAGTACTTCCAGAACACGATTCTGCGCCCGCGGGACCTGCCCTACAAGGTCATGTTCCCGGGCCCGACCGGCACCAACGCTGTCGAAGCCGCCCTCAAGCTGGCGCGCAAGGTCAAGGGACGCGAGACGGTCGTCTCCTTCACCAACGCCTTCCACGGCATGTCGCTGGGCTCCCTGGCCGTGACCGGCAACGCCTTCAAACGAGCCGGCGCCGGCGTCCCGCTCGTGCACACCACCCGCATGCCCTTCGACCGCTACATGGACGGCAAGACACCCGACTTCCTCTGGTTCGAGCAGCTGCTCAAGGACCGGGGATCCGGGCTGGACCAGCCGGCCGCAGTGATCGTGGAGACGATCCAGGGCGAGGGCGGCATCAACGTGGCCCGCCCGCAGTGGCTACGCGCCCTCGCCCAGCTCTGCCAGCAGCACGACATGCTGCTGATCGTCGACGACATCCAGATGGGCTGCGGCCGCACGGGAGCGTTCTTCTCCTTCGAAGAGGCCAGCATCACCCCGGACATCGTCACCGTCTCCAAGTCCATCAGCGGCTACGGACTCCCCATGTCCCTATGCCTGTTCCGACCGGAACTGGACGTCTGGGAGCCGGGCGAACACAACGGCACATTCCGTGGCAACAACCCCGCCTTCGTCACCGCCGCCGCCGCCCTCAACGCCTACTGGACCGACGACAAGATGGAGCAGCGGACCCTGGCCCATGCCCAGACCATCGAAGCCGCGCTCCGCGACACTGCCACGCACCACAGCGGATCCGCCTACCGGGGCCGCGGGATGGTCTGGGGCCTGGAGCTCTCCGATCCTCGACACGCCGGCCGCGCCGCACGCCGCGCCTTCGAACTCGGACTCCTCATCGAAACCTCCGGAGCCCATGGCGAGGTCCTCAAGCTGCTGCCCCCACTGACCATCGCCACCGACGAACTCGACCAAGGACTGCGCATCGCGCAACGCGCTGTCTACGAAACGGCATGACCGCGCCCGGTACCCCCGAGAGAGAAAGGGCCCACTCCATCATGACGATCACCACGACCTCCGCAGTCGCCGCAGAGCGGAGCACCGTCGCGAACAAGCAGGCGGTCTTCCGAGCACCGGTGCCCCAGGACGGCCCCGCCGTGTGGAAGATGGTCGAGGACACCCCCGGCTTGGACTCCAACAGCCTCTACTACTACTCGCTGTGGTTCCGGGATTTCGCTGACGGTTCGCTGGTTGCGACCGTGCATGACGAACTCGTCGGTTTCCTCACCGGCTACCGCCGCCCTGAGGAGCCCGAGACCTACTTCGTCTGGCAGACCGCCGTCAGCCCGCGCCACGGCATCCCCTTCCTCGGGGTCAAGCTCTTCCAGGCCGCTGCCGACCAGCAGGTGGCCAACGGTGCCCGGTACGTCGAGGCCACAGTCTCCGCCGAGAACAAGGCGATCATCATGGTGCTGAAGCAGTTCGCCAAGAAGCACTCGGCCCCCATCGAGACCCGCGTGCTGTTCCCCAGCAGCCTCTTCACCGACAGTCACCACGACGAGGTCCTCTACCGTATCGGCCCCCTGACCGCCGACTGACCTGGTCCGCCCGCCCTGGCAAAACCCGCGTGCCACACCTGCATGCACTCATCGTGGTCGCGCAGGCCGCTGACACGAGCCGCTCCCCGACCGGCCGTCTCGCCCAGCGGCGTAATTGAGCCGCAGCCACCCTGATGCGCTCCGCCTGGCGCCGCAGTACAGGTTGATCCCGGCCTCCGGTTCGAGAGGGCAGGCGGCGATAAGCGCCAGAGAACCGAGCAGCACAAAATTCGACGATTGGGAGTCGTCTGCTATGGCCCAGCAGCCCACAACCTTGCATCTCGACATCAGTGACGAACACTTTCGCATGGACTCAGAAGAAGTACGGAAGGCGCGAGCTACACACTGGTACGCACGAACTGACTGGGGCATTGCCGTCCTGTCTTACGAGGACAGCAGTTTCCTCCTGAAGAACCCTCGTCTGACACAGGGGTCAGCCAAGTGGCCTTCGCAGCACGGAGTCGTCGATGGGCACTTCGACCGTTGGTGGCAGAAGACCCTGCTGGTACTGGAGGGCGACGAACACAACAGGATCCGACGCCTGGTAAATCCCGCGTTCTCGCCGCGCCGGATCGAGCCCTTGCATTCCCGGTTCCAGTTCCTGGCGGACAGCCTGGTAGACGAATGGATCGATGACGGGCGAACTGAATTTGCCAGTCGCTTTGCGGCACCGTATGCGACCAGGATCCTGTGCATGATGCTGGGCATCGATGAGCGCGACTGGAAGCAGGTCCATGAGCTCGCAGCCACGATCGGGCTCGGCCTCGGTATCACCATCCAAGAGAACATCGCACAGATCGACAAAGCCATCGTCGAACTCACTCAATACGCAGAGTCCCTGGTTCGAAGCAGGAGGGAATCACCTCAGAACGACATCCTGAGCACTCTGGTGGAAACGAGGGACGAGGATGCCGGCAAGCTCTCGGATCAGGAGCTGATCAATCTCATCATCCTGCTCATATTCGCAGGAATAGACACGACCCGAAATCAACTGGCTCTGGCTGTCGAAGCGTTTTCGAAGCAGCCGGACCAGTGGGAGAAGCTGGCCGCAGATCCTGATCGCTACTCGGCCAAGGCAGTCGAAGAGGCGCTTCGCGTCAATCCGATCGGTCGGTGGATTTCGCGAGAGGCGGCCGAGACGTTCCAGCACAAGGAGCGCATGATTGAGCAGGGGACAACTGTCCACCTGTTTACGATGACATCGGCCACTGATCCCGCCGCATTCGACAACCCTGGCCGTATAGACCTCGATGCTGATCGCTCGCCTCACTTTGCGTTCGGTGGCGGCCTGCACCATTGCCTGGGGCATTTCGTCGCCAGGGCGGACATAGGTGTGGCTCTCTCAACACTGGCTACGCGAATGACCGACCTGCGCGTGGGAGAAGACGCTGAGTGGCTGCCTGATTCCGGAAATACAGGTGCGAACAAACTACCGATCACGTTCACCCCGCGCTCCTGAATCAGGTTAACACTTGGAGGAACTCGTGAAGATCTTCGTTGATCAAGCAAAGTGCCAGAACCACGGGCTCTGCGCAATTTCGGCTCCGGACCACTTCGAGCTCGACACCAATGGGGAGCTCCAGTACGAGGAGTCGTTCGATGAGGAAAACATCGAAGAAATCGAGGACGCCATCGACTCTTGCCCCCTGCAGGCGATCGTCCTGAGCCGTGATGCCGCATGACCAGCGCAGAGCCGCTCATCGGCATAGTCGGTTCTGGCATAGCCGGCTTGCGAGCGGCCAACGCACTACTCAAGTGCAAGGTTGACGCCAGGATCGTCATCTTCGGGGACGAGGCTCACCGCACCTACAACCGGCCAGGACTCACGAAGAAGCGGTATCCGCTGTCGGACGGCCTCGAAACGGCTATCACCGAGGACCTCAAGGTCAATGGAGTCGAAAACAGCGCTCTGACCTGGCACCTCGACACTCGCGTCGAAACCGCGGACTTGCGTAACAAGGTTCTGCAACTGAGTACCGGCGAAACATTCGCATACGACCGCCTTGTGATCGCCTCAGGTGTCCGCCCGCGCACCTCAGCCGAGGGCGACAGGGAGTGTGACTTCCATGCACACAGGACGCTGCGCGGCCTAGACGACGCACAATCTATTCACCAGGAACTCCAGACGAGCAAGAAGGTCACGATCGTAGGCGCTGGGTTCGTTGCTTGTGAGCTGACTTCGCTGGCTAAGGAGTACGGTTGCGAAGTTGTCATGCTGGAAGCACTGCGACACGGACCCTTCGAGAGCATTCTGGGCAAAGACATCGCACTCGCACTCGGGCGCTGGGTCACTCAGAATGGTGTTACGTTCGTGACAGGCGATGCTGCAAGGAAAATGCTTTGCGACGGTGCTAGCAGGACCGCGGGAGATGTGAGCGGGCCGGAAGCGTCACATCTGGAACCGTCGTCAGATCGATCGCTCTTCATCGAAGCGATCGGCAGTGTTCCCAACGTGGAATGGTTGCATGGAAACGGACTGGATCTGTCTGACGGGGTACGCGTTGATGAATACATGCGCGTGTCAGAGTGTGAGGATGTGTTTGCGGCCGGGGATATTGCTCGTTACCCCAACCCGTGGACGGCAGAAAACCTTACGCGCATGGAATTCTGGAAGAATGCGATTGACACCGGCGATCTCGCGGGTAAGTCTTTGGCGTCATCTCTGGGATATGAGTCGAAAATCTCCCAGATTAAGTACTTCCCCAGCATGGCTACTGAAGTCTTCGGACTGCGTATCCAGATTGCAGGTGACCCGAAGGTATCCGACTCTATGGAGATTCTCCGTGGAGACCTGGAACGACTGGACCAGGGAGTGCTCGTCAAGTACCTGCGGGAGGGTGCAATAGTCGGAGCCGCTTACATGGACGAAGGCGCCCAGTTCAATAGCCTCTACATCGAGCTTTTGAAATCGCTGAAGCGCACTAGAACAGATCCAGCTTAAGTCGTACATGAAGGATGATCAGGAGGACTGTCATGCAGGTTCGTAGGCTTTCGGAGATCGAAGGTACAGACCGTGACGTCACGGCCGCAAGTGGCGCGTGGCGGAGCAAGCGCATCCTGCTCGCATCAGACGGATTCGGATACTCCGTGTCCGAGACGGTCGTGTATGCCGGCACGGAAACTGATATCTGCTACGCGAACCACATAGAAGCAGTGTTCTGCATCTCCGGAAAGATGATCCTGGTCGACCGGGACGAGAATGAAGAGCACATAATTGAACCGGGAACCCTTCACATTCTGGATGATGCCGACAACCACACGATCAAGCCCATCGTGGACAGCACTTTCCTGTGCATCTTCACGCCGGCGCTGACCGGACGTGAAGATCACGACGAGAACGGTGTCTATCCGCTACTGACGGATGAAGTAGTGGAATCTAAGTAGGTCGAACAGCCACCCTCGACCGACCATGAGTCCCCGTCATACCACTGACGGGGACTCTGTTTCCGTCCAGTGAGGTTCCTTCGAGGCTGGGGCAAGCCGAAGAACCGGCTCTCACTGCCGAACCCGGCGGCTCCAGGAAGAGATCCTGACAGTTCACCACCAACAGCGCGATATGCCACCGCCCTGGCCTCTATCGATCCGTCAGGCCCCCACTGGCGTACGGCTCCCCTCTTCCCGGCCCGGAACCACCACCGTCCACTTCGGGCGTCGATTGTTCCACAACGGTTCGAGTGCACGCGAACGATCATGAACCTGGTAGAAAGGACCCTACGGTGAAAGTCCTGTGGCTCACCGCTCATCCCGAACCCCGCTCCCTCAACGGCTCCCTGCATCGCGAAGGCGTCCGGTCTCTCGAGGAACAGGGACACGAGATCCGCACCAGCAACCTGTACGCGATGAATTTCAACCCGGTCGTGACGGCCAGCGATTTCTCCCACGCGGATGGCGAGCGGCTGATCGTCGGCCACGCGGCACAGGAGGCCGTCCGCCAAGGCGCCCTGGCTCCCGACATCACCGCCGAGCACGAGAAACTGTCGTGGGCCGACACTCTGATCGTGCAGTTCCCCCTGTGGTGGTACGGGATGCCCGCTATCCTCAAGGGCTGGTTCGACCGCGTCTTCGTCGGCGGTTTCGCCTTCGGCATCCACGACGCCCAGGGCCGCCAGCTGCGCTACGGCGAAGGCGCGCTTGCCGACAAGCGGGCCATGGTCATCGTCAGCGCTGGCGCCCGCGAGGCAAGCCTGGGACCGCGCGGCATCAACGGTGAACTCTACGACCTGCTTTTCCCTCTTCAGCACGGCACTCTGTGGTATGCGGGCATCGACGTCCTCCCACCGCTGCTGGTGCACGGGGCCGACCGCATGGACGCGGCCGCTTACACCTTCCACGCGAACGCCTTGCGCGAGCGCCTGAAGGACCTCCCGCACACCGAGCCGCTGCCCTTCCGTCACCAAAACGGCGGTGACTACGACGAAGACCTGGTCCTGCGCCCCGAGCTCAGCCCACACATCACCGGACTCGCCGCCCACTACCGCACCGGGCGCTGAGCACGCCCTTGCAGGGCCGTCGAACAACGCGCACGGCTGGCCAAGGACAAACCGACCTCAGCGCGGTATACCCGGCCGCTCCGCCGCGCTGGAGGGAACTGTTAAAGAAACGACCCTGTCTCACTTTCGGTGGTGCCGGAGCGTGTCGCTGTCCGAGGAGGATGCAGTGGTGAAAAAGAGTGAAGCCTGCTCGTCCGTGCATCTGACGCGCGATCCGCTTGGTCTCCGTGTTGACGCCCTCGGTAGGGCCGTTGCTGTATGGAAGCATGAGCGCGGCGATCACCGCTTCCCGGTCTCGATCCAGGCCCCGGGAGAAGGCGTGCAGGTGAGGCAGATCGGCTGCGCGGACCTGGACGATCCAGCGCGAGAGCCTGTCTGCATTTCCTGCGCAAGGCGTCAACAGCTCCGCGAAGTCCCCGACGACGGGAGCCAGTCGGGTCATCTCGGGACAGGCTGCAGTGAGCTTGGCCCAGGAGCTCGTGCTGCCCGGCTTTGAGGTTGTCGGGCCTGGTCAGGATCATTCGGGCGAGCCGGCGCGGGGAAATGTGGCTGCGGTCGGCGTCCGCGCGGCCCTAGTTGATGTACTTGTGCAGGGGGTTCAGACAGCGGTGAACCCGAGGGCCTTGATCTCTTCGAAGAGGCGGGCTGACGGGGACGGCGGGGTCCTCGGTCCGGCGTTTGCGTAGGTGTGCACGGTAGGAGTCGACAAGGCTGGCACACTTCGACAACGGGGCCTCTTGGTTCTCGCTAAACTCGACAACCGCGAGCTGCCAAGAGACCTCTCTTCCATGCCCCGGCATCGACCAACTCATATGATGCAGGACGCTGTTCGAACCCAGCCGGTCACGTGAGCGGATAGAGAACAGACAGTGAGGCGGAGGCCGTGTCGGGCAGTGTGGATGACCGGTTCCTGAACGAACTCGTGGCCCGAGCCGGGCCGAGGGGCTGTAGTTGACCGGTGAGGGCGGGTTACTCCAGCAGCTGACGAGGCGGCTGCTGGAGTCCGCTCTCGAGGGCGAGATGACCGACCACCTCGGCTATGACCGGCACGATCCGTCGGGCAAGAACGGCGGCAACTCCCGCAACGGCGAACGCTCCAAGACCACGAGACCCGTCTGCGCTGCCAACGAGACCAAGCCCTCGCGGCGTTACGGAACCGTGTCCAAGATCACGGGGAAACTTCACTTGATTGTCAGTGCTGACTCCTAGGCTGCGGTCATGCCAGAACTGACCCTTGCCGCCGACGAGGCGCGCCGGATCTTCCTGCGCGCCCAGGGCCTGCTCGGATCTCCGTACGGCAGGCGCAGCAATCCCCGGGCAGTACTGCAGCAGCTGGGCGCTGTGCAGCTCGACACCATCTCCGTGCTGGCCCGCTCGCACGAGCTGGTGCCCTACGCCCGACTCGGCGCGGTCGGCCGCGGCGCGGTGGAGGCGGCGTACTGGCAGCACACCCGCGCGTTCGAGTACTGGTCGCACGCCGCCTGTGTACTCCCCATCGACACCTGGCCTTTGTACGCCTTTCGGCGCCGGGCGTTCGTCGAGCGCGGCCACCGTTGGCACAAGTTGGCCGACAGCGAACGCTCCTGCGCCGAGGTGCTGGCCCGGCTGCGCGGCGAGGGCCCGATGACGGCCACCGAGCTGGGCGGCGCGAAGAACGGCGGCCCCTGGTGGGACTGGTCGGAATCGAAGATCGCCATCGAGTGGCTGCTGGACACCGGTGTGGTCGTCTGCACCGAACGCCGGGGCTGGAAGCGGGTGTACGACCTGGCCGAACGGGCGGTGCCCGCCGAGCTGCTGGCCCAGGACATGGACGACGCGGCCTGCCTGCGTGAGCTTACCGCCCGGGCGGGGGCGGCGTTGGGGGTCGCCACGGTGAAGGATCTCGCGGACTACCAACGGCTGACGGTGAAACAGATCCGCTCGGCGCTGCCCGGCAGCGGGCTGGTCGAGGTGTCGGTCGCCGGCTGGGGCAAGGACGGCCGTACGGCTGCCGCCTGGGCCGACCCCGCCGCCCTGGCGGAACAGCAGCGCGGCCGCCACCGCACCACGCTGCTCTCGCCCTTCGACTCACTGGTGTGGGACCGAGCGCGCACCGAACGGGTCTTCGACTTCACCCACCGCCTCGAGGCGTATGTCCCCAAGGACAGGCGGGTGCACGGCTATTTCGCCATGCCGCTGCTCTCGGGCGGGCGTCTGGTGGGCAGGGTGGATCCGGCGCGCGAGGGGCAGACCTTGGTGGCGCGTCAGATCTCGCTGACCGGCGCCAAACACGTACAGGCTGCGGCGAAAGCGCTGCGGGAGGCCGCCGAGTGGGTCGGCTGCACGTACGTACGCGCCGAGCAGGTGCTGCCCGCAACGCTCGCCGCGCCGCTTGCCGCCGCGCTCGCCTCGGCCTGATCAGCCTATTTCGAGGAGCCTGAAAGCCAGGTGCTTGTCGCTGTGCCGGGGCCCGGCGCGCCAACGCAGAGGGGGTCGTTATGGGCCTGCCGAGGGCGGAAGCAGCGTTGGTGCACGAGATGCGCCGAGCGCTCTGCGCGTCGGGGCCGGTCACGCGTCCTCTACACCAACATCATCCCGCAGATGGACGACTTCAACCAGAGCAGCAAGGGAGGACTGTGGGGACAGCTCGAAGACGCCGTCTTCGCCGACGTCGAAGTCGACGACCTCAAAGTGAGCGCGTTCGGCGGTCCGGTCTTCCAAGAGGACGACCGCTTCTTCCGCGACGTTCAGATCCCCGCGAATACTGGAAAGTCATCGCATTCTCCGAAAACGGTGAACTCAAGGCCACAGAACCTCAACCAGCTCGAAGCCCTGGAACTCGACGAGTTCCGCGTCTTCCAGGTCAACCTGAGCGAGATCGAAGAACGCGGCCACCTCCGCTTCCCCGCCACCCTGCGCAAGGCAGACACACTCGTCGTGCTCGAATCACTGGCAGAGTGAGAGCCACGGGACAGCCTCGCTGAAGGACTCGGCCAGGCACGCGCGGCAAGCAGCGCACCACGAGAGCCTCGGGCGCCGCGCAATCCACAGGTAGGCGTCGAGGCCCGGGGACGCGCTCTGGGGTCGTTCTCCCGAGCCGGCGCAACAGCCCTGGCGTCATGAACGATTCACCCCCAGCTACCGGCCGGTGAGGGCCCGGCTTGCGGGGAAGGCCCGGCACCGCCGGAGCCGGTCACGGCGCGGGATCCGGCAGCGGCAGGAGGCGTTCGGTGATTCCCGCGCTTTGGACGGCGGACAGCTGCTCCAGATCCAGCGGCCTGCCCTCGAACTCGCGCCGGGCGGCCTGGCGCAGAGCCCACACCCCCTTAGCCATCCCGTCGGCGGCCGGACGGTAGTCGGGCCAGGCCAGAGGCATTCCCTGTGCCACGGCGTCGCGGACATCCAAAAGAGTGCGGAACGCAGCCTCGCTCGCGAGCACCATCTCCGGGGATCCTGTGACCAGCAATCGTTCCCGCGCGGGGTAGAGGCCGGAGTCCCGCATCGCCTCAGGGACGCAGGCGTTGCCGTCCCGGTCGCCGACGGAGATGGCGTGCAGGGCGTCGTTGGCCCGCACGACCGCCAAGACGAAACCGAGGTAGGCGTCGTGACGTAACTCGGTGAGGACGGCGGCACGTTCCCGACGAGTCCTTATCCACTCCGCCAACAAGGTTGCGGCGAGCGCGATGACCGCTCCGAGTGTCACCGCCAGCAGTGAGATCATCTGCGACCTCTCCCTTTGAGAGAAGCGACAAGAGCCGTTGTCGTCACTCACACCTGCTGCAGCCGCATGGTTCCAGCACCAAGGAACCATTCTTGGTGATCGGCCGCTGACGCCGTGCATCTCGGTGGTTTAGGCAGGCGCGATGCCGCCCCCGGCAAGCGGGCCGGACAGGGCCAGGTGAGGGTCGACAGCCCACCACCCGCTCTGACGCGGGCCGGCCGCTGGCCGGCTGGGGCTGCCCCCTGTCGGGGGCAGCGGGAGGGTGAGGTGCCCCTGCCGGGCCCCGGGCGGGCGGGAACGGGACGCGAGGCGTGTTGCTACTCCCCGGGGAACAGGTGCGTCGCCCCGGGGTAACGACCATCGGGATAGCGCTCGCGGAATCCGGGAAGACGATCATTGGGCTCTCCGGGCAAGAAAGCGGACAGAGTAGAGATGTTGAGTTCATCCACCCACTTGCTCGTGATCCGCCACCGGGTATGACGCCACCCCTCGAAGATCGAAAACTGTAGTAGCCGCTCGGCATCCTCCTGAGTTCCCTCGGCGACCACATTCCGCACCGTTGTCACGGCGTACTTCAACATCCGTCCGAGCCCACCGTAGAGCTCATCGAGCCCATAGACCAAGAGGCGGCCCAGAGCTGCGTCGGTCGCTGCCAGGTGCTTTTCCACCTCTTGATCGAACTCCTCCAGGGCGACGATTCGGCCCCGTGACTTCTCATGCGTCACCTTCTCCAAGTATGCGGACCAGGGCTGTGCTCGGGACGCGAACATCGGACACAGCCTGAAGACTGGCATCCAGCCGAGCCCGCTGCTCCGTCGACCGTGCCGCCGCCAGTTGGCGTTTCTGCACGCGAAGGGGGCCGAAGAAGGCCGCGGTCGCCGTGAGGCAAACGCCGATCAGAGCCCCTACCGCGGCACCCCAGGGGTCACGTCCGCTGGAGTGGTGTAGTGACGGCCACTCGGTGATCTCGTTTTGAGGCTATGCGGTGAGTTCGGTGGGCAGGGCGGTCTCGTCGGT
>NZ_JBSFUR010000085.1:0-12472 GCF_053591895.1 Streptomyces sp. NPDC002867
ATCACCTGCTCGGACTCCCGAGTCGTACCAGCCCTGATCACGGGCGCCCGCCCCGGCGAGCTCTTCGAGCTGCGCACCGCGGGCAACATCGTCCCTCCGTACCCCTCCGCCACCCCCACCGGTGAGAAGGCCACCATCGAGTACGCCGTGCAGGTGCTCGGCGTCAAGCACGTCGTGGTCTGCGGCCACTCCCACTGCGGCGCCGTCGGTGCGGTGGTGCGCCACGACGACTTGACGGCCGTACCCGCCGTACGCGACTGGCTCGCCCACGCGGCGGACGAGCCCAAGTGCTCGGACCCCAGCGACCCGACGGTCGCCGAGGCGGTGCAGAACCACGTGCTGACGCAGCTGGAGCGGCTGCGCTCCTACCCGTGCATCGAGAAGCGCCTCGAGGCGGGTGAACTCCAGCTGCACGGCTGGTACTACGAGGTCCACACCGGCATCATGCGGGGGCACCACACGGACTCTGACACGTTCGAGACACTGTAAGGGAGTTGGTGACCATGCTGTCCAAGTTCCCTTATCTGAGGCAGGACTTCCTCGCCTCCATTGTCGTCTTCCTGGTCGCCGTGCCGCTGTGCGTGGGCGTGGCGGTCGCCTCCGGCGTCCCGGCCGAACTCGGCCTGGTCACCGGTATCGTGGGCGGCCTCGTCACCGGGTTCATGCCCGGCAGCAGCCTTCAGGTGTCGGGTCCGGCCGCCGGCCTGACCGTGATCGTTTTCGAGGCTGTCAGCGAGTTCGGGGTGGGCACGCTCGGTGTGATCGTGCTGGTCGCCGGTCTGCTCCAGCTCGCCATGGGCTTCGCGAAGATAGGCCGCTGGTTCCGGGCGATATCCGTCGCCGTCGTCGAGGGCATGCTCTGCGGGATCGGTCTCGTGATCATCGCCGGCCAGATCTACGCGGCGGCGGGCCTGAAGGCCCCGGCGTCCGGCATCGGCAAGATCGCGGGGCTCCCGGGGGCGTTCGCCGACGCGCTCGACAGCACCGAGGCCCTGGCCTCGCTCGCGATCGGCGCGGGCACCATCGCCGTCATCGTGCTGTGGAAGAAGCTGCCCAAGGCGGTGCAGTCCGTCCCCGGCGCCCTCGCCGCGGTCGTCCTGGCGACCGGCGCCACCCTCGCCCTGAGCCTGCCGGTCGCCACGGTGACGGTGGAGGGCCTGCTCGGCGTCATCCAGCCGCCCGGGTCCGAGGCCTTCGGCGAGCTGGCCAACCCCGCCATCTGGGGCACCATCATCGCCTTCGCGCTGATCGCCTCGGCCGAGTCGCTGTTCAGCGCGGCGGCCGTGGACCGGCTGCACGACGGTCCGCGCACCCAGTACAACAAGGAGATGATCGCCCAGGGCACCGGCAACACCGTGTGCGGCCTGCTCGGCGCGCTGCCGATGACAGCGGTGATCGTGCGCAGCTCCGCCAACGTCAACGCGGGCGCGAAGACCAAGGCCTCCCGTGTCCTGCACGGCGTGTGGCTGCTGCTGTTCGCCGCCGCACTGCCGGCCGCCCTGGCGCTGATCCCGATTCCCGCCCTCGCCGGCATCCTCGTGCACGCGGGCTGGAAGCTGATCCCGTTCCGCCAGATCGCCGACATGTGGCGGGACCACAAGGGCGAGGCCCTGATCCTGGTGATCACGGCCGTGGCGATCGTCGCCGTGAACATGTTCGAGGGCGTGCTCATCGGTCTCGCACTGGCGGTGATCAAGACCGCCTGGGATGCCTCGCACGTCAAGCTGGAGGTCATCGACAAGGGCGCCGGCCCGATCCAGGCGTACCTGTCGGGCAACGCGACCTTCCTACGGCTGCCGAAAATCCTCGACAGCCTGGAGGCACTGCCGCAGGACCGCCCGGTCGAGCTGGACCTGTCCGGCCTGCACCACCTCGACCACGCTGTCCGCACCGCCCTGGAGAACTGGGCCGCACAGCACAGCGCCACGGACACCGAGCCCGTGAAGGTCACAGCGGCGAGCTGACACCCCAGGACAGGCGGGGCGGTACGCAACCGACGTTGCGTACCGCCCCGCCTGACGACGTGGGAAGCGAATCACCCACCGCGACCTGCGGCCGGCCAGCCCTCCGCGACACCGGAGGGTCGTCGCCGCTACGGCTGTCATCCGACCCGTTGCGCCTCACAGCGACAGCCCCGCAACTGGTGGCTTCGGGTTGACGGAGCTGGCTGGCGCGGTCGGTCCACTCCGGCGGTACGCACGGCCACCTGGCTACGGCAGGCCGGATCCGACGAGGCGGGCTCAGCGAGCCGCCTTGCTGATGGCAGGCAGGTCCGCAGGCCTCCAAACTGCCTGCTCCAGGTACGGGAAGTGGGGCAACTACTGAGCTTGAACTCGTGATGTCGTCTTCGGTGATCTGGGAGTGATGGTCAGTCCCGTCTCGGCGAGGCAGCCGTCTATGGGGTGGCTGCGGTACTGGATGTGGCGGAGACCGCGTCGGATGCGCTGCGTCAGGTGCTCTGGAGTGGTGAAGGCGACGTTGGAGAGCCAGCCGCGCCGCAGCAGGGACCAGATGCCTTCGACGGGGTTGAGGTCGGGTGCGTAGGGCGGCAGGTAGTAGATGGTCAGCCAGTCCCGGGTGCAGCGAATTCTCGCAGGTCGGCGGCCTTGTGGACGTTGAGATTGTCCCAGATCAGGACGATCGGGCCGCCGAGTTGCTGGTGCGCTGCGATCAGCAGGTCGCGGTAGTCGCGCCAGGAGTCTCAATGACGAAGTCAAGCCGCTTGCACGACCGGCGGGGCGGAGGCGAAGACTCGGTCGTCGCGCAGCAGGGCCCACAGAACGCTCGTTCGTCGGCGGGCCAGAGCGATGACGGCCTGGACGTGTTTGCAGCCCTCGCCGCGCTTCTTGAGGTAGAAGTTCCGGTTCGGTCCTTCGCGGATGATGCTGGTCTGCGCGGACATGTAGAACACCCGTCGAAGGCGGCGGCTGTAGCGCTTGGGACGGTGCAGATTGCCGGTGCGGCGTCCGGAGTCACGCGGGACGGGCACCAGCCCGGCCGCCGAGGCCAGATGGCCGGCGTCCGCGTAGGCGGTCAGGTCGCCCGCGGCGACGACGAACTCGGCGCCGAGTATCGGGCCCATGCCGGGCAGGGACTCGATGATCTCGGCCTGCGGATGACAGCGGAACGTCTCGCGGATCTGCCTGTCGATCCGCCTGAGCCGGTCGTCCAGTGCCAGGGTCTGTGCCGCCAGGTCAGCCACGATCTGGGCGGCGACGTCCTCGCCGGGCAACGCGGTGTGCTGGGCCTGGGCAGCTTCCAGCGCGGTAGCGGCGACGGTGTCGGCGCTGCGTACGCTGCGGTTGGCCAACCATGCCGTGAGCCTGGCCCGGCCGCGCCGGCGGATTGCTGCCGGGGTCTGGTAGCCGGTCAGCAACACCAGGGCACCCTTGTGGGCCGAGAAGTCGAAGGCCCGCTCCAGCGCAGGGAAGACACCGGTCAGCACATCGCGCAGTCGGTTGATCATCCGCACCCGGTCGGCGACCAGATCGGACGGTGGGCGGTCAGTAGCGCCAGATCGGCAGCCAGCTGCGCGGGCACGTCGATCGCGGCGAAGTCCCTGCGGTGACGTGCGGTTTCAGCGATGACGTAGGCGTCACGGGCGTCGGTCTTCGCCTCGCCCCGGTAGGCCCCCGACATGCGGTTGACCGTGCGGCCGGGCACATAGACGGCCTGCTGACCGTGAGCTGCGAGCAGAGCCAGCAGCAGCGCGGACGACGTGCCGGAGATGTCCACCGCCCACTTAACCTCGTCAGCCAGCTCCAGGATCTCGCCGAGCGCGGTCAGGATCGCCGACTCATCGTTCTCGATCTTCTTCGACCACAGGGTCGCGCCGGTCTCGTCGACCACCGCCGCCCAGTGATGACCCTTGCCCGCGTCGAAACCGGCCCAGACCCGGGCCCGTCGCTCGCTCACTCGCCCCTCCTCAGCTCCAACAGCATGCCGTCGGCCCGAGGAACACCCCGCTGTCATCTCCGTAATCAGCGACCGCACACAGCGCGCACATCTCAATCAGCAGCCAGGGCGCCCCGAAGAGCCGGGCGGCCACTCCTGGCGAGCCACTGAAGGCAGAAGCTCTTGAGCCACACCCGGCCCTCCTGGGCCGCCCAACAACTTACGGAGAAGCTCTTGCGCCCGTCGCGGTTGCCGTCGTCGCGGCGTGGCCGGTAGATCGGCCTTGAGCGGTGGCCTGGTTTGTAGCAGGTCAGGGCGGCGATCGAGAGGCGTCTGCGGGAGCGGCCACGGACCCGTACCACCGGGGTGCGGCCGCGGGGCGACCAGGTCTTCGCGTGCGGCGGCGTCATGGAGAAACCGGCCTCGTCCTCGAAGACGAGCCATGCTCCACGGGCGGCCGCGAGTCTTCCGCGCAGGGCCAGGTCTCCTTCCCCCAGCCGGTCACGGCCTCGTCGTCGCGTTCCAGGGCCCGGCGGGCGGGGACCTGACAGGACCAGCCGTTGCGGACCAGGAGCTTGCGCACCCCCTGAAGGGTGTAGGTCAGGTGGAAGCGCCGACCGATCACGGTCTTGATCCGACCCAGGGTCCAGCGCTGGTCCTCCCAGCCGTGCGCGGCCGGTCCCTTGGCCAGCTCCCGCTCCAGCTGGGCGAACTGTTCGTCGCTCAGCCGCGGCAGCGAGGCGGGACCGCTCGAGTTCAAAGCCCGCAGTCCGCCCTCGGCCCAGGCCCGGCGCCAGCGCTGCACGGACCGGGCGCTGACCCGCAGCTCTTTGGCGATCACCGTGTTCGTCTCACCGCGCTCGAACCGCTCGGCCGCCTCCAGCCGTAACCGTTCCCGAAACTCCCGGCGTTCGGCGGTCAGCCCGCCCCCTTGTGGATACCGCATCCAACGGTGATACCGCACAGAGCGGGCCACGGTCAGCCTGTTACGACATCACGAGTTCAAGCTCAGTAGTGAGCGTTTGATTCTCGGTTGTCTGTTTTATTTGGCTTAGCTGTCACGCCAGTTGGTGGTGGTTTCGTGGGTGAGGCGGCGGGTCATGAGGTTGATGGCGGCCAGTTGGATCATGGCGGCTGATCGGTGTGGGTGGGTTTCGTAGTCGCTGGCCAGGCGGCGGTGGTGTGCATGAGCCAGCCGAGGGTGCGTTCGATGACCCAGCGGCGGGGCTGGACGTGGAAGCCGCGGGTGGCGGGGTCGCGTTGGACGATTTCGAGGTCGATGCCGAGGTGGGCGGCTTGTTCCACGGCTTTGGTCTTGTAGCCGTTGTCGGCCCGGGCTTTGGTGATGGTGGGGTGGCGCTCGCGGACTTGAGCCAGGAGTTGGGTGCCGGCGGCGGAGTCGTGGACGCTGGCGGCGGTGACGGCCACGGCCAGCAGGAGGCCGAGCGTGTCGGTGACGATGTGCCGCTTGCGACCGGTGATTTTCTTGGCCGGGTCGATGCCTTGGCTGGTCAGGTGGACGGTGGCGGAGGTTTTGATGCTCTGGCTGTCGATCAGGCAGGCGCTGGGCTCACTTGAGCGGCCTTCGGCTTGGCGGATTTTGCCGCGTAACAGGCCGGTGAGCTGGTCGAAGATGCCGTCGGCTTCCCAGAGGGCGAAGTAGCCGTAGACGGTCTGGTGGGGCGGGAAGTCGTGGGGCGGGTAGCGCCAGGGGATGCCGGTGCGGTCGACGTAGAGGATGGCGTTCATCAGGGCGCGCAGGTCGTGGGTGGGCTTGCGGATGCCGTTGCGGGCCTGACGCCAGGCTTCGAGGGTGGGACGGATGAGTTCCCCACGGACGCCACGGCAGCTGAACCATGAGAACTTCGGCACCCATTACGGTGCGACATACCTATCTCTCCGTCTCCAGTGCCAGCGGAGCGCCGGACACGATCACCCGGGGCGGTCGTGCTGATGCTGGAGGTAGCTCCTACCGTCCCGAATGCCACGGTCACCCCACACACATCAAGTGACCGACGTCACGAGCCGGGCCAAAGGTTCCGGTCACCCTCAACTACCCAACCCGGCCGAGCGCTTGACGAGACCGAGCATGCCGAGGATGTGGGCGTTACTCCACGAAGTCGCCAGCAGCCCTAGCCGATGTCGGCACGACCCGACGCTCCGCGGGCGCACCGCATAGGCGATCTCCAGCGGCAGGTCACATTCGTGGGCGCGCAGGGGCCGGTCCGTTATGCAGCTCGCGGCTGCAGTCGACGTCCAGGGTCAGGCCGATGACGGTGAACGTCTGGGTGGCTGCTGCGGTCATGCAATCAGCTCGAACGCCGCGCTCTCGATGGGCCGGGTTCGCAGGTCTCCCTCGAACGCCGCGACGACGTAGGCGCCGTTGTCGCCGCCCCTCAGGGCTTCGGGACTCTCGCCGTCCTCGCCCTCGGCGCGGTGCGGGAAGTGCTCCACAACGGCCTCTACCGCGTTCTGCCTGGCCTCGTCGAGGGCTTCCCCCTCGGCGACGACGGCGAGCATGCGGACGGAGTAAGAGAACGTGAGCGCGTCGAGCGGATCTTGCGGATTTCGAAGGCCGTCTGGTCCCCTGAGGTCGGGTGTTGCGATTACCTCTAGAACTCAAGTGCCGTGAGCGGGCGTACCTTTGTCCATCCCTGCCTCCTGCTCTGACCCCGGAAGGTGACGCTTACCTCTGGCACTTCGGTCGCGTACGATTTCATCCGTGCCGAATCCCGAGCAGCTTCCCGGCCCGGACCGTGACGACCAGGAGCCCGACAGCGACGTCCTCGCGGTGCCCGAATCGGTCGTCGTGAGAGAGCGAACGAAGACGACGACGTGCTCCTGGTGCGGCGAGACGATCGTGTACGCGGGCGTTGGCCGGCCCCCGCATTACTGCTGTCACTGCGCAAGCGGGTGCCTCCACTCGTAGGCGTCCCCCGGCAGACACAGCTTCGAGAGCCCCCGGCGCACCGTGGTGCGCGTCCGGGGCTCGGTCCGCTCGACGACTTCGCGCAGCGGCTCGGTCGTCTGACAGCTGCAGGACGCCGTGCCGTCCGAACGCCCCGCCGGGCTCTATGACGTGCTCGTGCGGGTCATGAAGGAGACGGCGCGCGTCGTGCGCGAGCACCAGGAGCAGACCGAGCAGTGCGTCACGGGGATGCCGCCACAGCGCCCGCCCTGCCCGCTGGGCAGCAAGAAGAAGCGTCGCAAGCGTCGTTGATTTGCGCGGAAATCATCGCGGACGAAACCTGGGTGATCCGTAATGTATGAGCTTTGACCGACTTCGGCCATCGCGAAGCAAGGGGTTGGCACGTCCGGGCTCACCGAGCACGGAGGTGAAAGGCCGTACCGGCGACGAGCCTTGGTGGTGAGTGTGGCAGCAACGGCGGCAGCACCAGCGCCGCACCTTCGCGGTGAGTTCTTGCGCCTTCGCAGGTCATGGCCCGCCTCTCGCCGGTGAGTGAGCCGACATCCTGTTTTCGTCTTCCTGCCCCTGCTGATGTGGAGGGGATGGACTGGGCGGGGGCCGATCAGCACGGTGCAGGCCGCCCCCAAGGTCCTCGCAGCTCGGCCACCGTGCCTGAGGCAGCGGGTCGAGGTCCCGTACAGCCAGATTCCGGGCCACTTGGGGCCCTCACCCTGCCCGACTGCGTCCAGTATCCGCACCCACTCCTGCGCATCGACTCGGCACCGACCTCCTGACCGCCCAGTCCAACCGCGGCGAAGGTGAACGACGCCCGAACCCACACCGCCGATGACGTGGCAGCAGCCCCGGACGCTATGCACTATCCGAGTATTGTCGGATCGTTGAACGATTGCTATCGTGTGGCGCACCGTCGCGACAGCGGGGTTAAGGGGCACCGTGACGGTTGCGGGGTTCGGCGACTGGAGGAGAAGTCACCCGCAGAACAAAGGGGTTCCAGCCAGCTCCCAAGCGGAGGGATCGAGGGGACTTCGGTCGACAGCCCGTAGTCGCCCGCCCTACTGGGGAGGTGCGTCTGCAGCATCGACAGGCCTCTTGCAACGGAAGGACATACGTCAACGGACACTTCGTTAGCAACACCTTGGCGCGTACTTGACCATGAGTCATGAACAGCGGCCTTCAAATCGATCGAGGTCGAAAGCGAGAGTGAGAGTGACTTGCCAAATCTGAACGCTAGCGTCGACCAATTCGATCCTTACGGTGAGTTCACCGTTCATGGCGAGGCACTGGGATTCGGTGAGTGGACTTTGGTCCTGGAGGCGCCTGTCCGCGCCGGCCGGTGGCGAGCGTTCTATCTTGACGACGAACTGATCGACGAGCTTGTCGAAGCGGGTGACGTCGACGAGGACGCTGCTGCACAGTTGCTGCTCGTGCACGCTGACCACGAGCTTCCGGTGACGCAGGCCCTGGGCCGCATGCGGGAACTCGGCCGGGTGGGGACCGAGGCGGCCAGTTTCACCGTCGCGGATGCGTCGCATCGGGCCAAGCTCGTCGCGGCGGACGGCTTCGACACGTACCTCGACGGCGCCGACGGAGCCATCGGGGATGACAGCGACGACTGGGGCATTCACGTCAAACTCAGCGGTGACGGTCACGCCGTCGTTTGGGCCGAGGAAGCCACGCTGCCGGGTCTCGTCTTCATCGAGCTCAACTGAGACTCGAACGAGGACGGGGGTACTACTGAGGTTTTCGTTAGTTCTGTGGGCGTGGTGGGTGGATGGTGAGTCCTGTGTGGGTCAGGAAGGACCAGGGGAGTTGGTCGTTCTGGCTGATGCGGTGGATGCCGCGTTCGGTGGCGTCGGCGACGTCTGCGAGGTGGTCGCCGGCGAGGTTGGCGAGCTCGCGTTTCTTGATCGCCGACCACAGGAGTTCCACCGGGTTGAGCTCGGGCGCGTAGGCGGGTAATCGTTCGAGTGTCAGCCAGTCCTGTTCGGCGGCCCAGGCGTGCATGGCACGGCTCCAGTGGGCGGACGGCCCGTCCCAGACCAGAACCACCGGCTCTCTGGCATAGAAGACTTTGACCGGTTCCAGCACCTCGATCAGTACGGTGCTGTGGGCTTGATCCGCTTTGACGGACATCCTCCCGGGGCAGAACCCCTGATCTCGGATGTCCGTCAAAGCGGATCAGGCCCAGTGAGACAGAGCCGGGCCTTGTGGCCACGCTGACGCTTCAACGCCCCTCCTGATCCCGCTGGTTCACTGATAGCACGAACATAATGCGTGGGCGCATGTCACCACGATTGGAACGCAGCACCTGACATTCGGACGCTCAGTACACGTTGCCCACAACTCCCACGCGCACATGGCGTTCGCCACGAAGCTGACCGCTGTACATCAGCGCATCAAGAACCAGCGACGTCCCGTGTGACCAGGCCGGTGTCAACGGTGCGGATCCACTCCCCGAGCCGAGGTCAGCCCAGCATGGGGATGGCCTACACCCCCGGCCCGAAGGCGGGGAACTGGCCAACACCCACCGGTAGGACAATGGCGAGTTCCCTTTCAAGATCTAATGAGGAGAGTGGTCGCGTGTCCGACCCCGATATCCCCGACTTCTCCAGCCTGGAGGGCGGCGAAGAGCAGGCGGCTGAGGACGCCGTCCAGGAGGTGGTGAACTGGTACAACATGCAGCTCCTCGAGGAGCGCCGCGCGCCGGTGCCGGACGAGGAGCGGATCGAGGAGCTGAAGCGCAGTCGGGAGGCCGCCCTCGCCGACGGGGCCCAGTTGGCGACGGCGGATCCGGAGGAGGCCGACCGAATCGCCGCCGTCTACGCCGCGCGGCTGAAGCAGCTCAAGGAGTCGTAGCCTGCAGCCCTGCTCGGCACGGGCAGGGGCCAGACGGGCGGGTGCGGCCGGCCGAGGCGAGCCGGCTGCACCCGCGCGGGCATCAACGGCCGGGCGAGTGCGGCGATCTCGTCCAGCTCCTCCCGGTGGCGCGGGAGCGCCCGGCGCAGACCCTGGTGGAGACGGAGGAAGGCTGCGGCCTCCTGCTCGGTGTAGGGGCGGAGCCGTTCCGCTGCGAGTGCCCACGAAGGCCGCCCGGCGCCGCCGTTCTCGTGGCGCAGCAGGGCCTGGCCGTCCCGGCGGATCACCGTGATGGCCGCAATCTGAGGGTGTCGCTCGGCGATGGCGACAACGTCGGCGAGCGCGCGGAAGCAGGTGCCATGTCCGGAGCGGCTGGTGAACCGGCCGGTGCCGCCACGCTGCAGGGCGCGGGCGTAGCGCAGCGCGGTCGAGAGACGGCTGTCGGCCTCACGCACGGCCAGGACGACAAGCTCGACCGGGTAGCCGCTGGCCGCGAACGGCAGCGCGCTGGCGAGGAACTCCTCCACGCCGCCGGGGGCGGCCTCGATCAGAACGTCGCCGCCTCGGTCGCGAACGTACTCCTCGGCCCAGGTGAACCAGGCCCGGTAGTCGGCGCGGATGGCCGCCCCGGCGCTGCGGGGGTCGTCGCGCAGCAGCTGGAAGTAGTCGGGGTGCTGGGCTTTGAGATCGTTACCGACCGGCCGGGTCGTGCCGGGCCGCATCGCGCGGCGGACCATCCGGGCGGCCAGCAGCTTGCCCGCCCCGGGCTGCCCCATGACGTAGACGGCGCGCGGATCGTCCCGGGTGATGATGCCGTTCAGGTATGACGGCACGATCAGCTCGTCGCCCACCGGTGCTCGGCGACGGAGAGCCGGTGGTAGTCAACGCCCGGCGCGCGCCTTCGGGGCTGTGCGATGCGGCGGACCGGCTCGGCGAGCGCGGCGGCCCGCTTCGCGTCCCGGACGACGGCGAGACGCTCGTCCTCGCCCGGCACATCGCCGTGCACGCGCACCTCGGCGCGAGCGACCTCGTGTTGGAAGGCGGCCGTCTCCCGGGCCGTCCACGCGCGGGAGCGCCCGCGGGCGACTGCCTTGTCGGCGGCGGGCCGACGGCGCCACGCACCATTGACGAGCTTGTCGTACAGCACGGTGCCGTCGCGGGTCACCACGGTGATGCGGTCGGCCAGCTGCTCGGCCTCGATGGCCGCGAGAGTCGTGAGCATGTTCTTCGCGCAGGCGTCGTGGTTCGCCCAGGACACGAACCGGCCGCCCGCGCCGTCGGCGGCCTTCGTGAGGAAGCGGTCCAGGATCCCGAGCTGGCTCCACGCCTCCGGCGTCGCGAGCGCGACCACCTCGATCCGGGAGCCGGTCTGCCGGTACGCGGCAGCGGACGTACGGAACTCGGCGGGATCGGACAGGGCCGACTCCACTACTGCGTCGCAGCCGTGAATGCGGACGTACTCCTCGACGGCAGCCTGCCAGCGGCGCGTGTCCGGCCTGACTTTGACTCCGGCCGTGCGGACATCGACGGCCAGGAGTTCGGCGTAGTGCTGGTACGCGGCCTTGTACAGGTCACTGCCGATCCGCACCGCACCGCCGCGACGGTCCAGCACCGCCTGGACGAGGTCAGCGACTTGGGCCTTCCCCGCGCCCGGCTGGCCGCCGACGATCACGACGACCGGCCGGGGCCCTGGCGAGCAGCGCCTTTCGTCCACGCCGGAAGGATCATCCGGCTCAGAACGTCGCGGCTTTCGTCGTCGGACAGCATGATGGATTCGACGTCCCTATCTCTCACCGGTTCTCCTGGCGGCCACGAGCGTCTCCTTGCTGATCTGCAAGTCGTGCTCTTCGTGCATGTCTTCGTGTGCTGGCCAGCCGCCAGACTCGATGAAACAACTATAGCGCATAAACATCACGACCGAGCGGCGTGGTTGCGGGTCGGCCATGCTGCCAGCTTGCGTGCGACGGGGCGGCTTGGCGGCTTGCGGGCACGTAAAAGGCCGGCGCCCAATCCGCCGAAGCGGGTGGCAAGGGCGCCGGCCAACCGAAAACACACACTCCGCGGGAGAACCCGAGAGGCGGTCTCATCAGCGAGTGTATCCGCCCGGCGCCACGTGAGGTGCACGCTCCCTTGTCGATGGTGATGCAAAAGGGTTATTGTTGTCTCGTTGGCGTGTCGTGGCAGCGCGCCAGCACCGAACACACCTCACGCAAGGAGAAGCTCATGCCCGTCTACCTCGCCCGGCGAGATGCCGACCATCACGTCCAGGAGCTCGAGGCCCCCCGCCGTCACCGACGCCGCCGAGCGCGCCTTCGGCGAGAGCGCGCAGCTGGCCTGGCCGGCCAGCGCCGCGGCCGCGTCCTCCGAACTCGCCGAGCTCGCCCGTGACCTGGCCGACGCCGATGTCATCGTGCAGTGGCACTCCGACGGCCTCCTCCTGCCGGACCTCGCCTCGGGCCCGGGCGATACCGCCGGTATCCGCGTCCACACCACGCGCCGCGCCCCGCACGCCCTGTACGTCATCACCGCCGCCGCCCTGGTTCCGCTCACCCACGCCGCCGGAGCCCTCGCCTACCTGTGGCCGCTGATCGACGCCGCCGCCCGCAGCTGCGACGGATGCGGCGCGGAGCCCGGCGAGCCGTGCTTGCCGAACTGCCTGCCGGATCCCTCAGCCACCTGACGCCCGCCCTGGGCGGGCCGCCCTCGCCGGCGCCCCGCCCGCACCGTGATGGAGAAAAGAAGAAGATGATCCGCGCCGGACGCCTCAAGTACGCACAGACCATGGCCGACCTG
>NZ_JBSFUR010000086.1:0-11762 GCF_053591895.1 Streptomyces sp. NPDC002867
CTTCTTCGCGATCGCGGGCTCGTTGATCGGGAACTTCACCTTCAGCGTGCCGTCGGCGACGACCTTCGACATCAGGGCGGAGTACTCGGTGGCGATGTCGTCGCCCACGAACTCCTTCATGTTGGTGAAGCCCATGACCTTGTTGTAGAACGCGACCCACTCGTTCATCCGGCCGAGCTCGACGTTGCCCACGCAGTGGTCGATCGCCTGGAAGGTGCGCTTCGCCGGCGGCTCGACGATCGGGTCCGCGGCCACGAAGCCCGGCAGGTAGGGCCCGTCGTACTCCTTGCGCTCGACGAGCGTGTGGCGGGTCTTGCCGTAGGTGGCGATGGCGGCGAGGACGACGACCCCGTGGTCGTCCTTGACCTCGTACGGCTCGGCGATGCCCGTCGCACCGTGCTCGACGGCGTACGCGTAGGCCGCACGCGCGTCCGGAACCTCGATGGCGAGGTCGACGACACCGTCGCCGTGCGCGGCGACGTGGTCCGCGAGGAAGCGGCCCCAGTCGGTGGACGCCTTGATCACGGACGTGAAGACGAAGCGGGCGGCGCCGTTGGCGAGGACGTAACTCGCGGTCTCGCGGCTGCCGTTCTCCGGTCCGGAGTAGGCGACGAGCTTCATGCCGAAGGCCGTGGAGTAGTAGTGCGCGGCCTGCTTGGCGTTGCCGACGGCGAAGACGACCGCGTCCATTCCCTTCACCGGGAAGGGGTCTGCCTTGCGCGCGGTCTCCGGGGCGTGATCGATGATCATCGAGTTATCTGCCATGGCAGCAGGCTCCCCCCGGACCGCAAGGTGCGCAATAGTTTGCGTATCGACTGGACAATCTGCCCAGTAGATCGGGCGGTTTGCCGGGCGTTGTGTACAGGATGACCATTGGGGAGGCGTCATGGCGATCGATCATCTGGACGGGCGGCTCATCGTGCTGCTGGCACGGGAGCCGCGCATCGGGGTGCTGGAGGCATCGCGGCGGCTGGGGGTCGCGCGCGGCACCGTGCAGGCGCGCATGGACAGGCTCCAGGCGAACGGCGTGATCAGGGGCTTCGGGCCGGACGTCGACCCTGCGGCGCTGGGCTATCCCGTGACGGCGTTCGCCACGCTGGAGATCAAGCAGGGACAGGGCTCCGACGTACGGGCGCATCTGGCGACGGTCCCCGAGGTCCTGGAACTGCACACGACCACGGGCCACGGCGACATGCTCTGCCGGCTCGTCGCGCGCTCCAACGCCGACCTCCAGCGGGTGATCGACCGGGTCGTGGGCTTCGAGGGGATCGTGCGCGCGTCGACGGCGATCGTCATGGAGAACCCGGTGCCGCTGCGGATCATCCCGCTGGTGGAGCAGGCGGCGGAGGATCCGGCCGACGGGTGACCTTGACGCGGCTGCATCGACGCAAAGGAGTCGTTGCAAAAAAAGCGTTGCAAAGATTCCTTTGCATCGCTAGCTTTGCATGCATGAGCGAGCCCCCGGCACCCAAGGTCCGCACCCTCGACCCGCACTCGCTGCGCGGTCTGGCCCACCCCCTGCGTATGCGCCTGCTGTCGTCGCTGCGGCACGACGGCCCGGCCACCGCGTCACAGCTGGCGGAGAAGTTCGGCGAGTCGAGCGGTGCCACCAGTTACCACCTGCGCCAGCTCGCCGCCCACGGCTTCGTCGAGGACGACCCGGGGCGCGGCAAGGGCCGGGAGCGCTGGTGGAAGGCGGCGGAGGACGGGACACGCTTCGACGACACCCTGTTCGCCGATCCGGACCCGGCGGTGCGCGGCGCGGCCGACCTGTTCATCCACGAGGTCGCGACCCAGCACACGCAGGAGGTCGCCACCTGGCTCGGCACCCGGCGCGACTGGCCCGAGGAGTGGCGGCGCGGCTCGGACCTCAGCGACTTCACGCTGCGGCTGACCGCCGCGCAGGCCGTCGAGCTCAACGAGAAGATCCACGCGCTCATCCAGAGCTACCGGGACCTCGCACCGCCCCCCGGCACCGAGGGCGTCGCCCAGGTCCGGCTGCACACGCACGCATTCCCACGCGCCACCGACTGAGGGGACCGAAGGACATGCACGCCGACATACACCTGAGACTGCACGAACTGCGCGCCGAGGAGCTGCGCGCGGAAGCCGCCCGCCATGTGCCGCGCGAGCGTCTGCGGACGCAACTCGGCTGGGCCTTAGTCGAGTTGGGGCTGCGACTGCTGCGCCAGCCGCCCGGCCGCACCGGGCCGAGGGCCCGTCTCGCATGAGCGGGCAGGGGGGAACAGAAGCCGGCCGGCGGCGCGACCGCCGGCCGCTGGCCGCCGTCCTGGCGGCCAACGCCGTTTCCATCAGCGGCAATTCACTCACGCTCATCGGGGTCCCGTGGTTCGCCCTGGAGACCACGGGCAGCCCTGCGAAAGCCGGACTGGTCGCCTTCTGCGCGACCCTCCCGGTGGTCGTCTCGGCGATCACCGGCGGTCCGGTCATCGACCGCGTCGGCCGCCGCCGCGTCAGCGTCGTCACCGACCTGGTCTGCGCCGTCGCGCTCGCCGCGATCCCGCTCCTGCACCACGCGGACGCGCTGAGGTTCTGGATGCTGTGCGCGCTGATGGCCGTCACCGGCCTGTTCCACGCGCCCGGCGAGACCGCGCGCCATGTCCTGGTGCCCGACCTCGCCGAGCGGGCCGGTACGAGCCTGTCGCGGGCCGCGAGCCTGTTCGACGCGGTCTCGCGCGGCGCGCGGATGACCGGGGCGGCGCTGGCCGGCGTACTGATCGCGCTGATCGGCGCGGAGGCCGTCCTTTACGTGGACGCGGCGACGTTCTGCGGCTCGGCGCTGCTGGTCTCCGTCGGCCTGCGCGGCCTGCGCGCCGCCGAGCCCCTGCGGGACGCGCCCCGCATCTCCTTCGCCGCCTACCGGGCCGAACTGCGGGAGGGGTACGCGTTCCTGCAGCGCAGCAGGCTGCTGCTCGGCGTCGTCCTGATGGTGATGCTCACCAACGGCCTCGACCAGGGCTGGAGTTCGGTCCTGCTGCCCGTGCACGCACGCGAGAATCTGGGCGGCGCACGCGATCTCGGCCTGCTCGTCGCCGTCTTCGGCGGCTGCGCGCTGCTCGGCGCCCTGCTGTACGCGGCGGTCGGGCACCGTTTCCCGCGGCGGGTGCTGTTCACGGTCGCGTTCCTGCTGTGCGGGCTGCCGCGGTTCGTGGTGGCCGCGCTGGTGGACGGGACTCCGCCGCTCGCCGCCACGATGGCGGTCGGCGGGCTGGGGGCGGGCATGCTGAACCCGATCCTGACGACCGTGATCTACGAGCGGATCCCCGAGGAGCTGCGCAGCCGGGTCGCGAGCACGACGACGGCCGGGGTGCTGATGACGATGCCGCTCGGCGGTCTGGCGGCCGGCTACCTGGTCGAGCGGGCCGGACTCGTGACGGCGCTGCTGGCCCTCGGCGGGCTGTACTTCCTGGCGACGCTGGCACCGGCCGTGTTCCCGTGCTGGCGGGAGCTGGACCGAACGGACGCGGGCGACAAGGGCACGGGACAGGGCTCGGACGGACCGGGCTCGGACGGACCGGCCGCGGCCGTGACGGACGACGCCGCGGGCGTCAGCAGCTCGGGACCTTGCCGCCCCGGTCCAGCGCCCGCAGGGAGTCCACCGCGCCCTTGAGCGTGGTGACGGGGACCAGCCGCATCCCGGAGGGCAGTTCCGCCTGGGCGTCCGCGCACTCGTCCTTCGGGACCAGGAACACGGTCGCGCCGTCCCGCTTGGCCGCCTGGGTCTTCAGCGACACGCCCCCGACCGGGCCGACCTTGCCGTCGGCGGTGATCGTGCCCGTACCGGCGATGTTCCGGCCGCCGGTCAGGTCGCCGCCCGCGCCGTCGCCGTCGATCTTGGCGACGATGCCGAGGGAGAACAGCAGCCCGGCGCTGGGCCCGCCGACGTCGGCCAGGTGCAGCGAGACCTTCACCTTCGCGGGGTCCTCGCCGAGATAGCCGAGGGCCGCGCGGGTGGCGACGTTCTGCGACTGCTCCATGTCGCGGACGTTGTGCCGCTCGATCTCCCGGTCGGACTTGCCCGCGGGGTAGACGGCGTCGCGGGGCAGCACCGCGCGGTCCGTACGGAACCACCCGTCGACGACATCGCCGATACCGACGTCGGCGGACGGACCGCTCGCCACGATCGTCGTCATGCGCAGGGCGCCCTCGGTCGCGCGCGTCGGAGCGCCGGAGATCGTGATGATCTGCCGCCCCTGGTCCTTGCCGAGCACGTCCGCGGTCATCCCGGGCTGCGCGACGACGTACGGCAGCGGCGCGAGCCCGGCGACGGCGAGCAGCGCGACGACGGGCAGGGCGCAGACGGCGAGGGCGCGGGGGCGCGTGAGACTGGAGAGCACGGTGCCAATCTATCTGCCCGTGCTCCCCCGCCCCCGCCGGGCGGGGACGCCCCGGGGAAGGTCCGTCAGCGCAGAGCGTCCGCGACCTCGCGCGCCGCGTCCAGTACGCGCGGCCCCACCCGCTCCGGAACGGCGTCGGCCAGCATCACCACACCGACGCTCCCCTCTATCCCGGTCACGCCCACGAGCGCCGCGGCCGCGCCGCACGCGCCGGCCTCCAGCTCGCCGTGCGTGAGGGTGTAGCCGGGCTCGGCCTGGCCGTTCTGGCGCGCGGCGAGGATGGCCTTGCCGGCCGCCCCGCGGTCCAGCGGATGCCGGAAGCCCGCCCGGTAGGCGACGTGGTAGTCGGTCCAGGTCGGTTCGACGACGGCGACCGCGAGGGCGTCGGCGCCGTCGACCAGGGTGAGGTGGGCGGTCGCCCCGATGTCCTCGGCGAGCGAACGCAGCGCGGGCATCGCCGCCTCGCGCACGAGCGGGTGCACCTGCCGGCCGAGCCGGAGCACGCCGAGGCCGACCCTGGCCCGGCCGCCGAGGTCGCGTCGGACCAGGGCATGCTGCTCAAGGGTGGCGAGCAGGCGGTAGACGACGGTGCGGTTGACGCCGAGTTTGTTGGACAACTCGGTGACGGTCAGCCCGTGGTCGGTATCGGCGAGCAGCTTGAGGACACGAAGTCCCCTGTCGAGCGTCTGGGAGGTTTCCGCGGTCACGACGCCCTCTCTTTCGGAGTGAGTGACGGCGGTCCTCGAAGAGATGTCGCGACACCGGTCCCATCGGCGACGCACCCAGAGGCCGCCGGCAGGCCATGGCGCACCGACTGCGCTCCGCGGCGGCGCTGCCACGGGGCGTTTGCATTGCGGGGACATTAGCGACCGGCACCGCTCAGCGGAAGGGCTCGTCCAGAATCCGGGCGATCTTCCACCGACGACGGGCTTTTGGTCCCCATACGGGACCTCGGAAGGTCGAGGGGGACGGCCCCGCGGCCGGGGCGGTGAACGTGCGCGTGCGGGCGCCGTTGCGGTCGTGGCTGCGCGTGCGGGCGAGGTCGATCGCCGTTGCGCGTACAGGCGAGGGTGTGGTTGCGGTTGTGGGCGGGGTCACCGCATCCGCGTCGCCCACTCCTGCACCTTCTTGATCCGCTCGCGGATCTGCCCGGCCGTGGCCTCCGCGCTCGGCGGCCCGCCGCACACCCGGCGCAGCTCGGTGTGGATGACGCCGTGCGGTTTGCCGCTCTGGTGCACGTACGCGCCGACCATGGTGTTCAGCTGCTTGCGCAGCTCCAGCAGCTCCTTGTGGGAGACCACCGGGCGGCGCTCGGCCGGCAGCTCCAGCAGGTCGGCCTCCTCGTCGGGCTTCTTGCGGCTGTGCGCGATCTGCCGCGCCTGCCGCTTCTGCAGGAGCAGTTGCACCTGGTCGGGTTCCAGCAGGCCGGGGATGCCGAGGTAGTCCTGCTCCTCCTCGCTGCCCGGGTGGGCCTGCATGCCGAACTCGGCGCCGTCGTACAGCACCCGGTCGAAGACGGCGTCGGACTCCAGCGCCTCGAAGGGCAGCATGTCCTGCTCGCCGGTGTCCTCGTCCTGCTGCTTCTCGGCCTCCGCCATCTCCTTCTCGGACTCGGCGTACGGGTCCTCCTCGCCGTCCTTCTTCGGCCGGTCGAGCACGTGGTCGCGCTCGACCTCCATCTCGGAGGCGAAACCGAGGAGGTTGGGAATCGTCGGCAGGAACACGGACGCGGTCTCGCCGCGGCGCCTGGACCGTACGAAACGGCCCACGGCCTGCGCGAAGAACAGCGGCGTCGAGATGGTCGTCGCGTACACGCCGACGGCCAGGCGCGGCACGTCGACGCCCTCGGACACCATGCGGACGGCGACCATCCAGCGGTCCTGGTTGCCGCTGAACTCCTCGATGCGCTGGGAGGCCGCGGCCTCGTCGGAGAGCACGACGGTGGCCCTGGTGCCGGTGATCTCGCGGATCAGCTTGGCGTACGCGCGGGCCGAGTCCTGGTCGGAGGCGATGACGAGCCCGCCCGCGTCCGGGATGCCCTTGCGGACCTCGGTCAGCCGCTGGTCGGCGGCGCGGAGCACGTTGGGCATCCAGTCGCCGCGGGGGTCGAGCGCGGTACGCCACGCCTGCGAGATCGCGTCCTTGGTCATCGGCTCACCGAGCCGGGCGGCCACCTCGTCGCCGGCCTTGGTGCGCCAGCGCATGTTGCCGCTGTAGCTGAGGAAGATCACGGGCCGGACGACGCCGTCGCCGAGCGCGTTGCCGTAGCCGTACGTGTAGTCGGCGGCGGAGCGCCGGATCCCGTCGTTCCCTTCCTCGTACGTCACGAAGGGAATGGGATTGGTGTCCGAACGGAACGGCGTGCCGGTGAGCGCGAGCCGCCGGGTGGCCGGCTCGAACGCCTCCAGGCACGCCTCGCCCCAGGACTTGGAGTCACCGGCGTGGTGGATCTCGTCGAGGATGACAAGGGTCTTGCGCTGCTCGCAGCGGTTGCGGTGCAGCATGGGCCGCACGCCGACACCGGCGTAGGTGACCGCGACCCCGTGGTACTCCCTGCTCAGCGGGCCGGCGCTGTACTCCGGGTCCAGCTTGATCCCTATCCGCGCCGCCGCGGCCGCCCACTGCTTCTTCAGGTGCTCGGTCGGCGCGACGACCGTCACCTGTTGCACGACGTGGTGGTGCAGCAGCCAGGAGGCGAGGGTCAGCGCGAAGGTCGTCTTGCCGGCGCCGGGCGTGGCGACGGCGAGGAAGTCGCGCGGCTGCTCCTGGATGTACTTCTCCATGGCGCCCTGCTGCCAGGCACGCAGCTTGCTGGCCGTCCCCCAGGGGGCACGGCCGGGGAAGGCGGGTGAGAGGTGGTGGGAGGCGGTAGTAGTCACGGTCTCCGGTGAGGGATCAGTGGGCCGCCCGAAGGGCGCGGGCAGGGTGGCGGGCAGGATCGTGCGGGCTCTGGTACGACAACCGGGCCACCCTATCGGTGGCCCGGCCGTCGTCCGGACGACGCGACGCCGTGACCGCGCCGGGTGCGACTCAGCTCACAGCACGCGCCGCGAGCTGACGCAGCCGGCCCGCGATGCCGGCCAGGTCGTCCGCCGCTCCGGAGGCCACGTCGACGACGAGGTCGTACGCCGTGTCCTGGTCGGCGTCGGCGAGGTCGGCGCCGTTGAGGGCGAGGAACGTGACGGCGGCGAGCCAGGCCGTGCGCTTGTTGCCGTCGACGAAGGGATGGTTGGCGGCGATCGCGTGCAGCAGCGCCGCGGACTGCTCGTACAGGCCCTGGTGCGCGGACACGCCGAACATCCGGGCCCTGGGCCGGAGTACGGCGGATTCGAGCAGGCCCGGTGCGCGCAGTCCCGGCGGCGTCCCGCCAAAGGCGAGCGTCGCGATGCCGGTCACCTCGGCGACCGTGAGGTGTCGTGTCACTCGCCCAGCCTCCTCAGGAGATCGGCGTGGTCCGCCGCGTACCGCGCCGCTACGGCGCGCACGAGCTCGCCCTCAGCGTGCAGGTACTGGCGGACGGCCTCGGCGAGCAGGTCCTCGACAGCGGCGCCGCGGGCATCGGCCAGGTCCCGCACGGCCTGCTGCTCGGGTTCGGTCAGGCGGACGGCGAACTCGTCCTTCGACTGCATGCCGTGATCGTAGAGAGCGCGGATCGCGGCCTCACGCGGATTTCACCCGCAACCGCGTCGCGACCCACGCCCCCACCAGCGCCACGCCCGCCATCGGCAGGAACACCGCGGCGAAGGCCGCCGGGTGCGACGCGGACGCGGCCGAGGCAGCGTGGGCGCCGACCGTGCCGCCGCCGAGTGCGGCGAACGCCGCACCGCCCGCGGCCAGCAGCATGATGTTCGACAGGGCGTCGGAGATCTGCAGCGCGGCCGAGTTCGTGCCCGCCTCCTCGGGGGCCGAGAGCTTGAACAGCAGCACGCTCGTCGAGCCGATCACGAGCCCCATGCCGAAGCAGCCGAAGCCCCACGCCACGCCCACGGTCCACACGGGGACGGCATCGATCAGCACGCTCGGTGCGGTCGCGATCGCCGCGGCGACCAGCAGCATGCCGAAGACGACCAGGGGTTCGCGGTACGGCTCGGTCCGCGGCCGGGACTGCACGTACGAACCGAGCGCCCACGTCGCTCCGCCGACCGCGAGCGACAGGCCCGCCAGGGTCGGGGACAGCCCGCGCTGGGTGACGAGCATCAGCGGCACGAAGGACTCGGCGGCGATGAACGACCCCGCGGCTATGCCGCGCAGCAGGACGACGGACGGCAGCCCGCGGGCCGCCCGGTACGTCCCCTTGGGCAGGATGCCGAGGACGCACGGCACGAGCAGGACCGCGCCCGCCGCCGCGGGCAGCAACGACAGCGGGCGCAGGTCCTGGCCCGCGTACTGGAGCAGCCCCGCACCGAGCACGATCCCGAGGGCCGGCCTGATCCGGCGCCGGTCGAACGGCGGCAGGGGCGCGGCGGCGTCCGCCGGCCCCGAGGCGCGCTGCCGGATCGCGGGCAGCGCGAGGGCGAGCGGTACGACGACGAGCGCGGGGATGCCGAGGAAGACCCAGCGCCAGCCGAGCTGTTCGGTGACGGTGCCGGAGGCCAGCGGGCCCACCACGGACGGGACCACCCAACTCGCCGCGAAGGCCGCCATGATCGCCGGCTGGAGCCTTCCGGGATAGGCGCGGCTGACGACGACGTACAGGGCGACGATGACGAGACCGCCGCCCAGCCCCTGGACGGCACGCCCCACGACGAACACCCACATCGCGCCCGCCGTCCCCGACAGCAGCAGCCCGGCGGCCCAGGCGGTCATCCCGCCGGCGAGCGCGCCCAGCGGACCTCTGCGGTCGGCCCACTGCCCGGCGACGACCATGCCGAACAGGCTGGTGGTGAAGTACGCGGAGAAGGCGAAGGCGTACAGCGGGATGCCGTGCAGCTCGCGCGCGGCCACGGGCATCGCCGTGCCGACGGCGGTCGCCTCGAAGGCGATCAGGAAGACGACGGAGACGATGCCGATGCTGAGCGCACGGTACGACGGACCGAGAACGCCCCCGCCGTCCGGTTCCCCGGGGCTGTGGGCTGGGTCGGCGGGCAGGTGCGTGACATCGGTGTCACGCGGTTCGGGGGCGGTCATGAGCTCCAGCGTAAGGGGCATGACAGACCTTGGGCCCTGTCATTCGACGGGACCCGCCTGGTCCCTTGGTCGTACGTCCCGTACGACCGGGCGCGCGACCGTGAACGGCGTATGGCAGTCACGTTGCGGCCCCGGCCACATGCTTGAGCGGCCACCCGAAGTCCGCCTACGGTCGAGGAGTTGGAACGCACGGCCGTGTGCCCGAGTGGTTGAGGGGCTCGCCTGCAAAGCGAGTTACGTGGGTTCGATTCCCGCCACGGCCTCTACGACCTTGACCAGGTAAAACGAAAGGGCGGCACCCCTCCGGGGGTACCGCCCTTCTGGTCGTCCGTCTCAGTTCCCGTCTCAGTCGCAGGGCCTGAACCGGTGATCGACGTCGGCGCCCTGGACAGTCATGTGTCAGCACAGCGAGAAAGGCACGGGAAGTCCGCCAGGGTCTCCGGTCTGTATCACCAGCCGCTGCCATGAGAACCTTTGCTCGCCGCCAGGAGGGGTCACACGATCCGGGGGGACCATGGCCGTGTCGCTGTCCAACATCATCAGCTCCGGGATCGGAGGCGCAGCAGTCGCGCTCATCACGTACGTGACGACGCGACCACGAATGCGAGCCGAAGCGCGCAAGCTCGACGCAGAGGCGGAGCGAACCAGGGCCGAGACGACGAAACTACTCGCCGAATTCGCTACACAACCCGAATTCAACTCAGCAGATCTTCCCAAAGGTTGGCACGCCACCGGAGGCCGAACTGAGGATTACACCTACGGCCTCGACGACCAGGTGCACCGTTCGGGAACGGCAAGCGCGTTCATCTGCGCTCGGCCGAGCCCGCGGGACTTCGGGGGGCTGGGTCAGAGCTTTCGCGCTGACGACTTCGTGGGGAAGCGGGTCAGGCTCTCAGCCGTGATGCGCACGAAGGATGTGGCCCAACAAGCTGCGATCTGGCTGCGTGTCGATGCCCGGGGGAAGTACATCGCTTTTGAGAACACAGCGTCGGAGAGCCGAACGCTGAGCGGAACGAGCGGGTGGGTGCGGAGAGAAATCGTCCTCGATGTCCCTCCGGAAGGGGAGGAGATTTTCATTGGCGCGTTCCTGAGCGGCAGCGGATGCGTCTGGATTGACTCCTTCACCTTTGAGGTCGTCAGCGACAATGTCCCGCTCACCGAGCTGGCTGAGGAATCTCAGACTCAACCAGTGAATCTTGACTTCACACAAGGCCTCAACTGATGCGCCATTGGCTCAGCTACGGGTTTACGGTCGTGGGCGACGCGCTTGACCAGGCAAAACGAAAGAGCGGCACCCAGAGGAGGTGCCGCCCTTCGGCTCGCCCGTCTCA
Organism: Streptomyces sp. NPDC002867; assembly: GCF_053591895.1. Taxonomy (NCBI): domain Bacteria; kingdom Bacillati; phylum Actinomycetota; class Actinomycetes; order Kitasatosporales; family Streptomycetaceae; genus Streptomyces; species Streptomyces sp. NPDC002867. The sequence continues at coordinate 10,817 of NZ_JBSFUR010000086.1, forward strand.
GAGATCGTTTTCGTCTGCACTGCCCTGATATAGAACGATTCTCGGAGTGCGAGGTCGTGGTGATAGTGAGGTAGCAGGTGCGTTTTGTGCCTGTGGGTCGAGCGGAGTTACAGGTGGGCGGGATACGGCCTGTGCCTGTCTCATCCCAGGACGCCCGGCCTCCGCGGTCGTGTGCTTCCGCCGTCGTCTTAAGATCACGCCGCGGGGAAGTGCGGGTACTCGGTGACGGGACAGCCGCGACGCCGCTGGTCGTGCTGCACGACGGCGAGTCGCTGGCGGCCTAGGTGCACCACCTCGCTGGCGAAATGCAAATCGCCCGCAGCGAGGGCATATGTGTAGTTCCTGAGCGTGTCGACTCGGACCCCTTCGGCCAAGTAGGCGTAGAACTCGCAGTCGGAGCTCGCGGCAATGTGAGCGGCCGCGCCTTCGGCGGCGTGCGCTGGCGGGGACACGACCAGCAGGGTCGCGGCGGCCGCCGGGCCAACGACGGTGACCATGGCTGCGCGGCCCCACCGCTTGAAGCGTCGTCCTAGTGGCATGATAAAGAGTCCCTTCGTGACCGTCTGACATCGTGCGACAGGCGCCTCCGAGGCCGGAGGGCCACCGCCCGAGAGCAATCCAAACCCATGCCTTCGCACAGCACCACGAAGAACTACCGGAAGAAATACGCCGGCACTTCTGCCGATTCCTGCGGGTCCGCTTCCGGTACTACTACATCGTCTTCTTGAGGGCCTGCGGCATCGACGACCCCAGTATTGATGTCTGGGTCTAGACCTGGCTCGGCTGATGGCGATGCAGGAGTCGCCGCCGGAAGTCGCCTCGTGGATGGGCGGCATGAGTGGCGTCCGCGTCTTAGAGGTCATCTCATTTGGTGAGTCTGCGGTAGCAGATGAGGCTGCAGGCGATGCTGGCGAAGGCGAGGAAGTGGTCGGCATTGCGCTCATAG
>NZ_JBSFUR010000087.1:0-11278 GCF_053591895.1 Streptomyces sp. NPDC002867
CCAGGCTGTCGCCGCACTGCTCTCTCACCAACAAGCGGTCACCCCTCGCGGTCGATGAATGAGCGTGAACACTGGCCAGTTCACGGCCCTCGATGGGCCACCGCCAACCATGCACGAGCTCGTTAGGGGACGTCAAATGGGACGTCCAGCTGACCCCCTCGGGCACCTACGCCCACGCCGCGCCCTGGAACGAGGGCAAGTTCGGCAAGGTCAACGGCAGCCACGGCTGCATCGGCATGAGCACCAAGGATGCCAAGTGGTTCTACGACCGCGTTCACTTCGGTGACCCCGTCACCGTCATCAACTCGACAGATACGGTCGCCGTGAACAACGGCTACGGTGCCTGGAACGTCGACTGGGCCACCTGGCAGGAAGGCAGCGCCCTCAAGTAAAGCTGCTCGCATCCTGATGGGGCGTCTTGCGGTGCTGTGGCGTAGCGACGTGCACATCCTCGGTCAGGGCTCGTGCCGGTGCGACCTGCTACCGGCAAGTGCCGCTGTTCTGCTACGGATCCAGCAGAGTGTTGCCGTCCGCTGACAGCACCTCGAGCAGCCGAAGGTCCTTCCCGTACGTCGGCCCGGCGTGACAGGAAGGGGGGAGGGCTCTCGGCGAGGGCGCCCGTCGCATCCGCGACGGGCGCCCGGCATTGGCTACGAGACCTTCTGCCACCGGCTCAGCAGCCTGCAACGGCCGCGAGCACGCGGCCGCTCTCCTACGTCTCTCCTCCGGTCGCATGAATACTCAAACGCGAGACCCCGAAGAGACGACACGATCCGCCATCACTGCCGCATGGCATTCGACTTCATGCCTGACCAACGGAAACCCGACGATTACAGTCGGAAAGACAACGGCTCTTACGCTGCCGCCAGGATGTCGACGACGAAGACAAGGTGGGACTTGGCTGGGATGTCCTTTTGGGGCTGGGCGCCGTAGGCCAGGCCCGGGGGAACGACAAGCAGCATCCTGCTGCCCACCTTGGCTCCCACCAGGGCCTGGTCCAGTCCTTCGATGACGTTGCCGCGGCCGACGACGACGGGAGCGGGACCCTGGTTCCAGGAAGAGTCGAGAAGCGTGGCCTCCTCCTTACCGCGGTTGGTGCCCCACACCGCAGCGGAGTGCCGGAACACCACCGTCTGGCCAACCTTGACTGTGGGACCCGAGCCGTCGATCAGTGCCTTGGAGACCAGGCTCTTGGGCGGGGCGGTGTCGGGCACGCCGATCGCGGCAGAGGAACGGTCGGCGTTCACCTGGGGCAGCGCCTCGGACACAGCCTTCTGCCGTCCGTCCACGATGGAATCGGCGGCGATGACCTTCGCGATCTCAACGACGAAGACGACCGTGTCATTACCCGAGACATCCAACTTAGCATTGCCGACCGTCCCGTAGGCAGCAGCCGGTGGCGCCACGACCAGCACTCGGCCGCCGGCCTGTTGGCCCTCGACGGCGCGGTCCAGGGCGGGAATGACGGCACCCCGCCCGACGGCGAAAACCTTGGGGGCGTTGCCCTTGTCATAGGTGCTGGGCAGGGCCGTGCCCCGCTTCCACGTCTTGGCGGTGTAGTTGACGACCACGACGTCGTTCTTGCGGACTTTTGGGCCGTGCCCCTGAAAGGCCGTGGTGATGACGAACTTCCCGCTGGCCGCGGCCTTGGGGATGGTGATGGTGGCCTTCTGCCCGAACTCCCCGGACACGACGGGTAGCACCCTGTCGGTTGCCACACTGGCAGGCAGGGCCTGCCGGGACGCGGACACCGTCGGTGCGGGCATAGGTCGGTGTCCTCCGTCAGTTACTCCGGATGAGGAGCCGTCGCCGCTGCATCCCGCCAACAGGACGGATGCAAGGAGGAGCGTTGCAACTCGACGCATAGAATTCCTTAGCCATGAGAGCAAACCACCCGAATCCTTCCGGTATTCAGGTCGGCAGTTCGACGTAAGAGCGGTAGCCGTCGCCGATGACACGCCGTCACTCCGATGTGTTCAGAATGATGGCGCTGGCCGGCCGGAGTTTCGTCAGTGCTCTGATTCGATCACCTTGACGCTTCCCGCTCCAGTTGCGCGTGCCGCTTCGATGATTCCAATTCCCGTACCCGTCTCCAGTTTTACCCAGACAGGACATCCTGGTCCCGATGCGGAAAATACCTGCTTATCCCCGACCCACGCTTCACAGCCGATTACAAGGTGTGCCAGTAGGGCGAAGAATTGGACATCCTCATCCTCGGACAGGGCCAACGGGACGCCCATGTATGGATCCTTCTGGCGCAGGATTCTCTGCATGAATCCGGTCCGCCCTTTCACACGTTCGGCGCGGGCACGCAAGATCGTGTACGCCTCTTCAGCGTCTCCGATGAGCTGCTCTTCCTCATCGACATAGAGGTCAATCAACACATCTGCTCGCTGCTCTCGCAGGTGGACCCCCAGGTAGCGGAGGAACACCTGCATGTCGCTTTCGTCATCAGGCGTTACCTGCACCATCGCTTCCCTTCGGGCTTCTGCTTTGGAGATGGACGCTGACCCCGCAGCCATGGGCCTGCTGCGCTGTCAGCGTGCGGAAGAGATCAACTGGTTATGCGCTGTGTCTACCGACAAGGACTGAAGTGGCGGCGGAAGCGCAAGGCATCAGCGCCATATAGGCGGAGCCATTCTCGCCTTAGTTGAATTCGCGATCGCCAGGCCATGCGGGTGTCCAAGATGAATCACTGGACACCCGCATGACTGGAACTTGAATCAGTGCTTCTGATTCATTTTCTTCCTGCGGCGTCGCTCGTTAAACGCCACCAACGTGAAGAGAGAAGCGAACGCGGCGTAGGAAACCAGCGTTTCCCCGAGGGACGGGTTGGCAGATGTCAAGAACAACAGAGGCCAGACGCCGCCGAGGAACAACCCTGCCAAGACGGGGTGGCGCGCACACCACCGCTGTGTCGTCTCACGAATTCGATCACGTTCCATTACCAGCGTCCTCGGTTCCATCGGGAGTAACGCCCCCACATGCCGCGGAGTCCGTGACGGCGATAGCTACCCCAAATCCGGCGGGGAGAGTATCCGCCTCGACGCCCCCAGTAGTGGCTGAACCTACCGGCTCCGTATCCGGCCGCCCCGTAGACAGCACCTCGCCACGCAGAGGCGTAATAGCCACCCCACCGACGCTTCTTCTTCGGCGTAGTGATGCGATACGACAGGCCGTTGGCAATGGCGCCGCCAGCTGCTGCGCATGCCACGGTACCCCAACCTGCTGTCACCAACGAACAGCCAGCCGCCACTCCAATACCAATGACGGTCCCGTGGTTCCTCCTCCACCAGCCCTTGAGATACCTCCTGCTGGCCCGCTTCTTGAACCACTTCTTGGTGTTGTCCCACCAAGACTTTCCATCAAGGTCGAACTGGTTGATCGGATCGCCAGGATATCCGTAAGCGTTGTCTCCACCACCGTAGACCGGGTCGCTCGAGAGGAAACGGCCGGTGGCGGGGTTGTAGAGGCGAACGCCCATGAGGGTGAGGCCGGTGAGGGTCTCGGTGGAGCGTTGTTTGGCGCCGAGCCAGTTGTAGCGGGTGGCTGCCTGGCCTGTCCGGGGGTTGCCGTACTCGTCGCTGTCCAGGGCCACCGGTGCCTTGGTGGTGTCCAGCGGGAGCTGGAGCGCCACATCGCCGTGGATGTTGGTGACCTGGAGGACGATGTCGCCGGTCTTGCTCGTGGTGGCTGCGAGGTCACCACCGATGGAGTCCACGTTGCGGGTCAGGTCGCCGCTGGCCGTGTCCTCGACGATCCAGCGGGGGTTGTCACCGTCACCGTCGTAGTGATTGCGCTTGGATGCGGTCTGCGTCCAGGTGCCAGAGGTGTCGGTTTCGACCGTCCAGGAGCGGAAGCGCAGGTTCGCGTCGAGCTGCCAGGTCTGACGCTTGCCGTCCGCGGTCTGCTGGTAAGCGAGGTCATTGGCGTAGTAGCCGAGCGTACTGCCGGGCAGAGCGGTCGTGCGGCCGAGCGCGTCGTAGGTGTAGCCGGTGTCGACGAGACGGTCGGCGCTGTCGTAGGTATGGCTGGTGGTCGTGCCTCCAGTGCTGGGGCAGGCCGCGCCCGGGGCGGCGGTGGCCGTGGTCAGTGCCGTGCGGTTGGTGCGCTGGTCGAAGGTGTACGACCGGCGGGTGCACAAGTCACTGACGGTGTCGTCGACGGCGATGAGACGGCCGGTGTTGTCGTAGCGGTAGCTCTGGTCGGACCAACCGGCGTGGGCGGTGACCTGGCCGTGGATGGACTCAGTGACCGTGTCGGAGGCGACGATCTCGCCGTCGGTGTCGCGGGTGTAGAGACGGGATGTGGTGGCGCCGGTGGTGTCCTCGGTGATAGCGAGGGTGTAGCCGCCGGGCAGCTTCTCCGTAGCGACCGAACCGTCCGCGTCGTAGGTGGCGGAGAAGGCACCGGCGATGGAGTCGGTGGTCTTCGTGGCCAAGCCGCGTGGTTCGGCAGCGTGGTCGTAGGTGTAGGTGACGGTGGACGGGACGGTGTCGGTGACCTTGACCGGACGATCGAGCACGTCGTACTCGGTGGTGGTCTTGCCGCCGTCGGCGTCGGTGTAGGAGATCTGGCGGCCGAGTTTGTCGTACGCCTTGGTGATCGTCCCGCCGGTCGGCGAGACAGTCTTAATCGCCTTGCCGGTATCCGCGGCGTATTCGATGGTGGACGCGGGCACCGCCTGGCCGAGGCCGCCGGTGACCGTGACCGTCGTCGGACGACCCGCCGCGTCGTAGGTCGTTGTGGTGGTGCGGGTCACGCCGTTCGCGGTGTCGGTGACCTTGGTGGGGCTGCCCCACTGGTCGTACTCGGTGGTGGTGGTCGAAAGCTGGCTCGGGTTGGTGCCGCCACCGGTGATGGCGCCGGCCGGGCCGTTGGAGCACACCAGGTCTGCCCACTCCGGTCGGCCGGCACAGGTGCCAGTGCCGGTCGCGGACCAGTACGTCGTCACCCTCGTGGCTGCGTCCGTGCCGGTCGCGCCCGGGAGCAGCTGCTTGGTGATGCGGCCCTGGGAGTCGTACTCGGTCGTCGTTGTGAGGGCCAGGCCGCCGGGGTCCCGGATCACCTTGATGGGCAGGCCCTTGACCCAGTCGTAGTCGGTTTGGGTGGCGCGGGTCTCGGCGTGGATGGTCGGGAAGTCCAGGACCTGGGCACCGGTAGTGCTCTTGGTGACCTGGTTCTCGATGGTCGCTGTGCCGTTGGTCGGGCGGCCGGTGTCGTACTCGTTGACCGTCCGGGTACGAGCGGCCACGGAGGCGCCAGACTGGAGCAGCGTCGTGCTGCCGGAAACCAGGTCCTTGGTCAGCTCCAGTCGACGCAGCGGGCCGAACTCCTCCAGCTCCCGGGTTCCGGTGGCGTTGTAGACAGAGCGGGTGGAGAGAAGTTCGGCACGTTCGGCGCTCGAGTGCTGAGTGATGCCCAGGCTGGCTTGGACCTCGTTGTCAGCCGCGGTGAGGCCGAGAGCGACCGCGCGGTTGCCAGCGGTCAGTTCCCGGACGGTGTTGCCGAACCGGTCGTACTCGGTGGTGGTGATGTGGCCGCCGGGGGTGATGCTGTTGACCTCGCGGCCGGAGGCGTCGGTGTATGTGATGGTGGCGCGCTTGTAGTCCGCAGCGGTGAGGGTGGAACCGGCATTGCCGGCCGGGGTGACGTCCGCGGGGAAGACGGCGGTGGCGTCGGTGGGGACATCGGTCTGGCCCCACGCGTTCACGTCCGCCGCGCCCATTGGGTACGGGGCGGTGGTGCCGGTCAGCGGTACGTCGTAGACGACGCTGGTGGCCGCGGTCCCCTGGGTGATGTCGGCTGAGCCCTGCTGCAGGCCGGGGCGTGATGCCTTGAGGAGCATGCCCGCGCCGGCAGTGGCCGCGCTGCCGGCCGTGCCGTAGGTGAACGTCCACGGCAGCTCGCCGGGCGGGGTCAGCGTGACCACGCGGCCTGCGGTGTCGTAGGCGTAGGCGGTCTTGAGCGCGGGGGAAATCCGCGGGTCCCACACCTCACGCAGACGGCCGGAGTCGTCGTAGGCGTAGGCAGCTATGGAGACCGCGGTGGAGCTGGTCGCCCCCGGGGCGGTGGACCACAGGCGGACCTGCTGGACCCGGCCGGCATAGTCGCCAAAGGACGTGGCGGTGGCAGTGGTCGAGGCCGCGTAGACGAACTCCAGCATCCGGCAGCCCTTGGTCGACGGCGTCGTCTCGCAGGTTGAGGCGGACACCGCGGTGGTGGGGGCGATGACCCACTTCGGCCGGGCCACGGTCTTGCCGTCCACCGTGGTCGTCTGGGACACCACCTTGGTGGTGGAGTTGCTCGTCGGCAGGTAGGTCGACGAGACCGTCCAAGTGGTCACTGCGGCGTCGACCTTGGTGAAGGTCGTGGTGGTGCCCTCGGTGTCCTTCAGCGTGAACGACCCGGTCAGTGAGCCCGTCAGGGTCAGGTCCTCTGCACCGGGCTCAGGCGTCCAGCCGCCCCCGGTGGCTGCGGTGAATCCGGTCTCCTCACCGTCGACATCGACCAGAGCGACCGAGGTCGCCGAGGTCTGCTTCACATACACCCAGTCGGACTCGGTGAGTTCAGCGACGGTACCGGAGGTCCACTGCGGACCGAAGATCGGCGCCTGACCCTCCTGCTTCGCACCAGCGTCCGGACGGCGCGAGGAGGCAGTACGCGTGACGCTCATGTCGAATGCGGAGGCGTCGGAATCTGAGAGCGTGTAGTCCCCGGTCAGCAGGTTCGTGGAACCTGGACCGACCTCGTCTGCAGGTGCGGTTCCGGCGTCGCGGTCGACGGTGACGGTCACCGGCTGGGAGTAGCCGGTGGTGGTGCCATCGGTGAAGGCAGCCCGCACATCGATCGGGCCGTCATCGGCGAAGGTGGTGGTGATGTTCCACACGAGGGCGGGCGGCGCACCGTTGGGTGCGGCCAGCGGCCAGGCGGTGACCGGGGAGCCGTCGGAGTTCTTCGTGACGTCGGCCAACGGCACGTTCTGCCAGGAGTCGGTCTCGCCACGCCGGTACTGGTACGTCACACCGGTATAGGTGGGCTTGCCGGTGGCGGAGAGCGCCACGCGACGTGCGGGTCGGTCGCCGTCCCCGGGGGTGAGAATCGCGGCGCCGTCCGCGCCGACGCCGAACTTGTACTGGGTCGTGGTGGTGGACAGGTTGCCGCCGGAGTCGACGGTCTTGGCGTACAGGGTGTGCCAACCATCGGGCGGGTTGACTGTGACGGTGAGCGGGTCACCGCCGCTACCGTCGGTGGTGTCGTCGATCCGGTTGGGGGTGTTGGGGTCATTCAGTCCCCAGTAGTAGCCCTGCCCGTCGGTGGAGCTGGTGTCGAGGGTGCACTGCGCACCGTTGGTGGCCTTGGCTGTCCAGGTGTCCTGCGTGTACGGCGAGCAGGCAATGCTCGGGGCTGCCGGCTTACCGGTGTTCAGCACGAACGCCGTGTAGCCGGTCCACGATCCGTACAGGGAACCGTCGTAGCCGCGGACCCGGTAGCGCAGGTGCGAGCCTGCCGGAAAGGCGTTGGCCGTCGGTACCGTCAGGGTGGAAGTCGAGCCGGAGGCCACTGTCTTGCCGTAGGCCGTGTAGCTATAGGTGGTGTCGGCGTAGGCCGGGTCAGGGGTGATCTCGAACTGAGCCTGCGCGTTTCCGCCGTCCGCGTCAGTGACCTTGGCCGACATGGTCGGGGTCAGCGAGGTCACGTACCGCTTGCCGTTGTAGGCGTTCACCGCGCTCGGGGTGATGGCCTGCGCGCTCGGCACGGCCGGGTAGGAGTTGTAGGTGACGGTCAGCGACGGCTCGTAGTCGGGGTTGTGGGAGCCGTCGACGTAGTTCGCCGAACGGTACCGCCGCCAGGTGAGCACATCGGTCTCATCGACCGCCGCGAGGCGGACGCCGTAGTTGGGCTGGCCGTCCGCCCACGCTTGCACGATCGCGTCGATGTCCCAGGAGACAAGGCCCGCCGGGCAGGTGGAGTTGTAGCCCTTGGCCGCGGTCGAGGTCACGGCACCGGTGACGGTCGCACCCGGCTGTGAGGTCCAGGAGATTGCCGACGGATCCCAGTCCGAGGTCACCCGCCGCACCTGCACACCCGACCCGGTGGCGGAGCAGGTGGAGGAGTAGTACGAGTAGAGCCGCAGATCAGTGTCGACGATCTTCTTGCCCGCGTACTTGGCCACGTCGAACTTCAGGAACGAACGGGCCTTCTGCACCCCGTCGTAGGTGCCCGCCTTCAGCTCCGTCGAGCCGCGCTGGCTGGTCGGATAGGCGTCGTACTGGATCCAGGTGTCCGTGGTCGGACCCGCCAGCGTGTTCGTCGGGTCAACCACCACCGGATAGGTCACATCCGGGTCGGACAGGAACGTGGCACTAGGCTTGAGAACCAGCGTCTGCCGGCCGTCGGCGGCCGTCTCCACAGTCGTGCTGACGATCGCGGCGTTCTCCGGCTCCTTCGACGTCGCGTCCTTCGTCCCGTCCCACATCAGCGGCGGCGGAGCAGCGGCGACCTGCTTGCCTGCGCTGTCCTCCCAGCGCAGCCGCTCATCCGCCGTCTCGTCAAGAGTGAGGCCCTTGGCCGTCACGGGCAGCCGGAACTCCACCGGACCGCTGGGCCGCTCGCGCAGCACCACCGAGTGGGAGAAACCTTCCGGCAGCGCGGAGACCACCACGTCCCCGCCAGGCACTGCGTTCGGGTAGGTGGCCGTGTTGCCCTTGAGTACCGGCTTGGGCAGAGTGCCGTCCCACTCAACGCCGAAGGTCTTCTCTCCGCGGGTGACCTTCGCCAGCGGCACCGTGCTGCCGCCGGCGGAGAAGGCGATGTCCGCGGCGGCAGCCTTCGGAACCACCTTGCCGTCCACTGCGGACAGCGACACGTCCACCGGCTGCCACGCGCCCTGGGAGTCCTTTACCCGGATCGGCCCGGTGAAGGACTCTACCGTCACCGTTCCGTCCGGATTCGCCCAACTCGTTGTCGAATCCGTCCGCGCGTCCAGGATCTCGATCCGCCGCTTCTGCAGCCGGGCCATCACCTGCGCCGACGTCTCGTCCTCAGCCTGCGCAGGACCGAGGTCCGCCGGCACCTCGGCCTGGACCGACCGCGACTCGGCACCAACAGCCGCGCCTTCCATCACCGTTACGGACATGAGCAGAGCGAGCCCGCCCGCTATATAGCGGAGACTCTTCCCGCTCCAGATCCGCCCTCGCTCCTCCGGAGCAGGCAGATGATCACGATTCATTCCGAATTCTCACCCTTATTGAGAAGTAACAAGCATGACCAACGCGGAACTTATCCGGGGAGAAAAGATCAAATAAGCACACAGAGAACTCCACACCGGGCGACTTGCACGGACACTCAGGCGTGTGACGTCAGCCACATTTTGATCATTTTGCCAAGCGGGACAGGATGATGTGGTAGTGACTGTTCGTCAATTTATTTGAAATTGCGCTGAGTTCGCGTGACCGATCGCATCCCCTTTCCCGCTTGGGTGCAGGAGTCGACGCCGCATCCTCGGTGTACGGACGGCGTGCAGGCGCCACGGTCGAAGCGGCGGCTACGGCGGTGGCTATCAGCCAGGGGTTGCCGAGGAAGCCGCCGATTCCGGCGAGGGCACCAGTGGCGATAAGAGGGGCCCGGCTCAGCAGACGACTATCAGGACGGCGGCGCCGATCCCGGCCGCCACCGCGCTGGTGTCGGAGCCTTGCTTGTCGCGGCTTGGGGGTCGGTCTGTGACGGGCACGGCGTCATCCAGCAGATCCTCGCTGCAAGCATCCAGTCCGGACTGCACCCACTGAAGGGGGTGGCCTCGGGCACCACCCACAGCCGTCCTCCCGGGGGAAGGGGACCGAACACCGGATCATCAAGGTCTGCCTCGCGCGCCGCTGGGGCCTGCATCGCTCACCTGCTACCGACGCCCGCTAAGAGGTCGTTTTCTCCCGATGTTTCATCCCGGAATTGGTGTTTGGTCCCGCGGTGTCGGGTCTCGCCAGGAGATGGTGGCTTCGCCGGTGAGGCGGCGGGCCATCAGGTCGGTCATGGCGAGGTGGATCATGGCTTCGGAGCGGGCTGGGAGGGTTTCGTAGTCGCGGGCCAGGCGTCGGTGGAACATCAGCCACCCGTAGGTCCGCTCCACGGTCCAGCGCTTGGGCAGCGGGGTGAATCCCCTGGTCCCGGGAGTGCGTTGGACGATTTCCATGTCGATGCCGAGGGTGGCCGCGTGCTCGACGAGGTGCTGGCGGTAGCCGCCGTCGACCCAGACTTTGCGGACCGTGGGGTGGGCGGCGGCGACTTGGTCGACCAGGTGGGTGCCGGCGACGGAGTCCTGCACGCTCGCGGCCGTGACCAGCACGGCGAGCAGCAGGCCGAGGGTGTCGGTGACGATGCTCCGCTTGCGGCCCACGATCTTCTTCGCCGCGTCGGTTCCTTGACCGGCGGTCGGGACGCTGGTGGAGGTCTTCACGCTCTGCGCGTCGATCACGCATGCGGACGGCTCCGCATGCTTGCCCTCGTGCTGGCGTAACAGCCTCCGCAGCATGCCGGTGAGCTGGGCGAACACGCCGTCCTTCTGCCATTTGGCGAAGTAGCCGTAGCAGGTCTCCCAGGGCGGGAAGTCGTGCGGCAGGTAGCGCCACTGCACCCCGGTGCGGTCCACGTACAGGATCGCGCTCATGATCTCGCGCAGATCGTGCTCGGGCGGGCGTCCGATGTTCAGCGCATGCCGGCGCCGCTCGGCCCGCCAGCCGCTCAGCACCGGCTCGATCAACTCCCAGCGGGCATCGGACAGATCACTCGGATACGGACGACGTTCGGCCATGACCTGGAGATACCGCCGTCCAGGGGCGTGCGCCCAGACGTACACCGCAGGCAACGGGAGCACGGACCACGCGACGGGCGTCATGGGATGAGACAGACGTAAGCCATCGTCCGCCCCATCGGTCACCCCATGAGACACATCCGCCGCACTCACCCCAGCAGCTCCACCGGAACAACGGCCGGGCACCGAAAGAGGCAGGATAAAGCGCACCTCAAGGGCGAAAACGACCTCTAAGACGTCGTTTCTTATGGCGTGATCGTTCGTTGAACCGTGCATGACGAATCTCGTTGAGCGGCTGGTACCGGATGAGTTGTGGGTGCTGTTCAGGCGAGTGGTGCCGCCAACGGTGGTGATACGCCCGCAGGGCGGTGGTCGACGTCGGGCAGGCGACCGCGAAGCCCTGGCCGCGATCATCTTCGTGGCGACGTCGGGCTGCACATGGAGGCAGCTGCCGCCGGTGTTCGGCCCCGC
>NZ_JBSFUR010000088.1:0-10020 GCF_053591895.1 Streptomyces sp. NPDC002867
CTCCGCAAGCCGCGAAGCACGTTGAGGCCTCGCTGCCTCATCCCCGTTGTCAGTCACCCACGAATGCTGCCACGCACACATTCCCACGAGCAACGAACAAAGGACCGAATCCCACCATGGCGGCAATCACACCCCCACAGCCACGCGGCGGGACGTCCGGCCCGTCAGGTCAACGAGGCGCGCTCGTCCAGGGCTTCCTCACGCGTGCGGACGTGCAGGGCGAGACCGGTCGCTCCCGCCGCCTCCACGCCGATCAGCGTGGTCCCGGCGGGAGCGTCCGCGGCGGGAAGCGTGATCGCCGGGGCGGCGCTCTGCGTGGTGGTGCCGGCCGCATCGTCCTGGCGCGGCGCGGACTTCGCGTTCTTCTCCAGGACGATGCCCTCCTCGATGGGCGAGCCGTCCAGTGCCCAGTACTCGCCGAGGGTGAGACGGCTCATCCCGTTCGGAGTGAGCGGGTCCACCTCGACCTTCAGCGTGCCGATCTTGAGCGCCTGACGGAAGGCGGACCAGGCCGGCTGGACAGGGTCGAACGAGTCCTGCACCGCGCCGCCGTTGCCGCACAGGATGTACGCGGTGCCGAGGTCCAGCTTGTTGGGGACATCGGCGACGACCTGGTCGCCGGCGAGCACATGGCTGCGCTCGTAGTTGTGGTCGTGCCCCTGGAGCACCAGGTCCACCGAGTAGCGGGCGAACAGCTGGAGCCAGGTCTCGCGTACACCGTCGTCCGCGCCGTGCCGCGAGGAGGAGCTGAACGCCGCCTGGTGCATCAGAACGACGATGAAGTCGACGCCCTTGTCCGCGTGGGCGGCGGCGAGGGCTTTCTCGGCCCACAGCCGCTGACGGCCTCCGGTGTAGCCGATGTTGTGCTTGATCTCGGTGTTGACGTCGTTGTTGTCGATGCTGATGAAGACGACGCTGCCGTAGCGGAACGAGTAGAAGCAGTTGTCCAGCTCCGGGTAGCCGTTGCCGGGCAGGGCGAAGCGCGTCCGGTACGGGTCGTAGCCCCACTCGCCCCAGCTGTCACCGGTCCCCAGCACATCGAGCTGGCTCTCGATCTCGTGGTTGCCGATGCACGGCATCCACGGCGTGGACGTGGCCATGGGCGAGATCATGTCGAACCACTCGTCCCACAGCCTCTGGTCGCCGTTGGCGTAGGCCAGGTCGCCGACGATGACGTGGAACGCCGGGTTGAACGACTGCGCCAACTTGGTGTTCATGCTCGGCTGGATCGGCTGCTGCGCCGTGGTCGCGAGGTCGGTCCCCTGGTCGCCGAACGCCGTGAACGTGAACTTCTCCCGGCCGCGCGGCCCGGTGGTGAAGCCGTACGCCGGCGTGACGGTCTTGTCCGCGTGCCCGATGCGGTAGCCGTACGACGTGCCCGGAACCAGCCGCGTGAGCCGCGCGTGGTGGAAGTAGCCGGGGTAACCGGGGTACTGCGCGGTCTGCGCGGCCACCCGGTCGCCGCCGAGTTGGACGAACGGGCTGCGCACCGGTCCGGGGGTCATCCAGCTGACCGTCATCTCGCGCGCCGCGTCACTGCCGAAGTTCACGTGGACCTGCGAGACGGGGGTATCGGCGCCGTACGCGGGCTGCCGCCAGAACCAGGCACCACTCGCGGCGGTCGCACCCACCGCACCGACGACCGCGCTGCGGCGCAGGAAGTCCCGGCGGGAGACGTACGGACGGTGTGCGTGTGAGTGGCCCATGGGAGCGGACCGTAGCGACGTCAGTTGAACGCGCAAACAATTACAGATGGCTGATTTGTCATGGGCTTTGGCGCGAATGCGACCAGGCGGGTGAGGCGCTCCACCTCCTCACCCGGCGAGACCACCCCAAAGGTGGCACAACGACAGTCATTGCCCGGAGTCACTCTCCGTGATACACAGAGTGACGATATGTGTACAGGGCTCGAAACACGCCACGCCTTCGCAGGTCAAGGCAGCCGCTTCGGTCAAACGTGCGGAGATCGGGTAAAGAGACCCTCGAAGTCGGCTTACGCGGACGGTTTCATCAGCGAAGATAGAACCTGGCCCGTGCCGAGTGGCGTGGGCGGCGAACAACCCAACAGGGGCGGTGAGTTACATGATCCTGGCAGCCGAAAAGGGCGACATCACCACCATCATCGGCGGTATCGCCCCGAATTGGGGACCCTTCGGAAGCCTGGGCAACGAGGCTCGAGTGATGATCGAGGTCGTGATGGCCGTTGCCATCCTCCTCTGCCTCGGCATCGCCATCTGGGGCGCGGCCAAGCAGCGCATCGGCGCGACGGCGCTCCGCGACACCTTCAGTGCGGAGCAGGGCAAGGGCCTGATCGTCGCCGGACTCACCGGCGTCTTCATCATCGGCTCACTGGGGACCTTGTTCACCATCGTGTACGGGATGGCCGTCTAGCCCGGCCGCCCGCCCGTCCTCTCCAGGCTCGCCCGGCCCACCTCCGAGGTTGCGTCTCCCCCGATGTCCCCCATCCTGCTGATGTCACGTCACCACACCGCGTCCGCGCGGTCCGCAGCACGTCCACTACCGGTTGAGGGGGCCTGCCCGAGATGAGCCTCGGCGACGAGCACGACAGCCGTACGAACGAGGGCTTCGGCGGCTCGGGCCAGACCCGCACCCGGCTCCCGGGCACGAGCGACGACGTCTACGGCAGCGCCCGCCGCCCGGTGCGCACCTCACGTTCGCTCATCGGGGTGGTGGGCGTGGTGGTGCTGCTGATCGCGGCGATCGCCTTCGCCAACAGGGGCGGCGGGGCGGAGGACACGTCGGGCGACACCGGCAAGTCCCCCGACAGCCGCCCGACGGCGGCGACGGGGGTGCGCCCGGTGAAGGGCAACGAGGGCGGCATCCCGACGGGCTACGCACGGGACGAGCAGGGGGCGCAGAGCGCGGCGTCCAATTATGCCGTGGCCTTGGGCTCGGTTGGCATGTTCAACTCGACCAGTCGCCACCAGATCCTGGACACCGTCTACACGGCGCAGGCGGCTGCCCGCTTGAAGGGGCCTCAGGACTCCGCCTACTCGGCAGAGTTCCTCGAGAAGCTCGGCCTGGACGCGAACGGCAATGCTCCTTCCGGCAGCACGTTCGTGTCTCGCACGATCCCTGTGGGCACCAAGGTTGAGTCCTTCGACGGTCAGAACGCCCGCGTGTCCGTCTGGTACACCGGGCTCATCGGAATGTCCGGGCCCGACTCCACAGATCCGGTCAGTACGACCTGGAAGACATGGACCTTCGACCTCCAGTGGACGGACGGCGACTGGAAGGTCGCTGCTGATGAGCAGAAGGACGGCCCGGCCCCGGTTCCGGGCGACGTCGCCGCTTCCACTTCCGATGAGATCAGCAAGGCAGTAGCGGAGTTCGGAGGCTTCACCTATGCCCGGTAACCCTCGCCGTCTCCGCGCGGTCATGACAGCACTCGCAGCGGTGCACTCGGCCGTTTTTCTGTACGCGGCACGGGCGACGGCCGCCCCCACGCCCACACCGAGTCCGAGCAACGACCCATGTGACTTGCTGATCGGCCCTGCCAAGGAGTACTGCACCGAAGGCGACGGCGCCCGCGGCGGCAGCAGCCCCGCCGGGGTCGACGACCCCACCGCCGCCCTCGACCCCCTCTCCTCCCTCGCCCGTGGCTGCGCCGACGCCGCCGTCACCCTGCTCGACTATCTCTCCGGCGCCGTCAAGGAGACCGCCGAGGTCGACTTCACCAACCCCGCCTTCCTCGCCCGCTACGCCATCGTCTTCGCCGCCACCACCGTCCTCACGCTCATCCTGTGGCTGCTCGCCGTCGCCAAGCGCGCCATCCGCGGTGTACCGCTCACCACCGCGATCTCCGAGGCCGTCGGCTTCCTCTGGCTGACCGTCCTCGCCTCCGCCTTCACGCCGCTGATCCTCTACACCGTCGTCACCGCCACCGACGCCGTCACCGAGGTCGTCGCCTCCGGGACCGGTCAGCAGACCGACATCTTCTTCGGCAGCTTCAAGGAGGCCCTCCAGAAGGGCGACAGCATCAGCGGCGGCCCGATCATGCTGATCATCGTCGCGCTGGTCACCGTCCTCGCCGCCGGCATCCTCTACCTCGAGCTGTTCATGCGCGCCGTGCTGCTCTACGTCGGCGCCCTCCTCGGCGTCGTCGTCTACGCAGGGCTCGTCGACAAGAACATGTGGGGCCACGTCCGCCGCTGGGCCGGGATCATGATCGCCATCATCCTGGTCAAGCCCGTCATCGTCATCGTGCTCGGCCTCGCCGGCGCGCTCTCCGCGGGCGAGGGGCCGGACTCCTTCTCCGCCGTCGTGTCCGGGCTCTCGATCATCCTGCTCGCGATCTTCGCCTCCGCCATGATCTACCGCTTCGTCCCCGGCTTCGGCGACGAGATCGCCAACTCCCGCAACAACCGCATCCAGAACGCCGCCGAGGGCAAGGCCGCCGCCGTCATCAGCTCCCCGGCCGCCCTCGTCTCGCAGGGCATCAAGACGCACAGCTCCCGCGGCAACCAGAACACCGGCGGCGACTCCGGCGGAAGCACGCCCCGCCCGGCCAACCCCGTCAGCGGCGGCGTCGCAGCGCACGGCAGCCGTACGGGCCAGGGAGCCGCGCCCTCGCCCCGTAGCAGCACCCCGACCAGCGGCACCCCGCACAGCAACCGCAACAGCACAGGAGGTGGCCGGCGTTGACGATCCAGTCCCCACCCATCGCGCCCCGCCGCACGTACCTCATCGGCCGCGCCCGGCCGAACGCGATCGTCGGCAAGAACCGCGAGACCGGCGAGATCGCACTGATCATCGCCGGCGCGTTCCTCGGCATGATGAGCGGGCTGCTGGTCCCCGTCCTGTCCCTGCGGATCGTGCTGCTCACCGGCTTCCCGATGCTCGCGCTCGCCGCCGTGTACGTCCCCTACAAGGGCCGCACCTTCTACAAATGGTTCGAAATCAACCGCAGCTACAAGCGCACCCTGCGCCAGGGCACCACCTACCGCTCCGGCGCCGTCGAGGCCGGCACCCGGATGGACGGACGGGAGATCGAGGTCGGCCCGCCGCCGGGCATCGGGCGGATCAACTGGCTCGCCGCCCCCTTCGGCCCCGACGAGATCGCCGTCCTGCTGCACGCCGACCGGCGCACCGTCACCGCGGCCATCGAGATCGAGGGCCCCGGCGTCGGACTGCGCGACAGCGAGGACCAGGAGGCGCTGGTCGACCGGTTCGGCACGCTGCTCAAGCATGTCGCCAATGGTGACGGCTTCGTGACGCGCATTCAGATGCTCGCGCGTACCCTGCCCGCCGACCCCGACGCACACGCCAAGGACGTCGCCCAGCGCGGGGACGAGAAGGCGCCGGCCTGGCTCCAGGAGTCGTACGAACAGCTCCAGTCCATGGTGTCCACCTCCAGCGAGCAGCACCGCGCCTACCTCGTCGCCTGCATGCACTACTCACGCGAACTCGCCGCCGAGGCCCACGCCATGGCCCGTGCCGCCAAGCACGCCTCCGGCGCCAGGCGGCTCGACAAGGACGCCGGCCTCGCCGTCGTCATGGCCCGCGAGCTCACCGACATCTGCGCCCGGCTGGCCGAGGCGGACATCCGCGTACGGCAGCCCCTCGGCCAGGCCCGCCTCGCGTCCCTCGTGCACTCCATGTACGACCCGGACCACCCCATCGACCACATCCAGGCGATGACCAAACGAAACGCCTGGCCGGCCGAGCTCGACGCCGTCGAGCCCACCTACCTCCAGGCCAAGACCCGCGAGTCCTCCACCCGCGCCCCCTGGTGCCACTCCACCGCGTGGGTCAAGGAGTGGCCGATGACCCCGGTCGGCGTCAACTTCCTCGCGCCGCTGCTCGTCCACACCCCCGACGTGATCCGTACGGTCGCGGTGACGATGGACCTGGAGCCCACCGAGGTCGCCATCGAGCGCATGCTCACCGAGAAGACCAACGACGAGGCGGACGCCAGCCGAGCCGCCAAGATGAACCGGACCGTCGACCCGCGCGACATCGCCGCGCACGGACGGCTCGACCAGCGGGGTGAAGATCTCGCGAGCGGTGCGGCGGGGGTCAACCTCGTCGGGTACATCACTGTGTCGTCGCGTTCGCCCGAGGCCCTGGCCAGGGACAAGCGCACGATCAGGGCCTCTGCCGGCAAGTCGTATCTGAAGCTGGAGTGGTGCGACCGCGAGCACCACAGGGCCTTTGTGAACACCCTTCCGTTCGCGACCGGCATCCGCCGATAGGGGCCTTGAGCCATGCGTGATCCGCTGTCCGTCCTCACGGATGCCTTCACCTCCTTCCTGTTCGGAAAGGTGGAGACGACCCGTCTGCCCGTCCGCACCTCGACCGGGCAGGCGCAGGCCGTCTACCTCCCGACGGCCGCACCCGGCCTCGGCGACTCGGGCGTGATCATCGGCCGCGAGGTCTACAGCGGCAAGGGCTACATCTACGACCCCTTCCAGCTGTACGGGCAGCAGCTCCCCGCCCCGCACTGGCTGGTGCTCGGCGAGTCCGGCAACGGAAAGTCGGCGCTGGAGAAGACGTACGTCCTGAGGCAGTTGCGCTTCCGCGACCGTCAGGTCGTCGTCCTCGACGCGCAGGGCGAGGACGGCGTCGGCGAGTGGAACCTGATCGCGCAGGAGCTGGGGATCACGCCCATCCGGCTGGACCCGATGACGGCGCTCGACGGCGGCATCCGCCTCAACCCGCTGGACCCCGCGATCACCAGCACCGGCCAGCTCGCCCTGCTGCGGACCATCATCGAGGTCGCGATGGGCCACGGCCTCGACGAGCGCAGCGGCTTCGCGCTCAAGGTGGCCCACGCGTACGTGAACGAGTCGATCACCGACCGGCAGCCCGTCCTCATGGACATCGTGGAGCAGCTGCGCCACCCCGAGGCAGCGTCCGCCGAAGCGATGAACGTCGACATAGACGATGTACGCGCCTGGGGCCTGGACGTGGCCCTGGTCCTCGACCGGCTCGTCGACGGCGACCTGCGCGGCATGTTCGACGGACCGACGACGGTCGGCATCGACCTGGACGCGCCGCTCATCGTGTTCGACCTGTCCCACATCGACCGCAACTCGATCGCGATGCCGATCCTGATGGCGATCGTCGGCGTGTGGCTGGAGCACACCTGGATCCGGCCCGACCGCAAGAAGCGCATCTTCCTGGTGGAGGAGGCGTGGCACATCATCAACAGCCCGTTCGTCGCGCAGCTCTTCCAGCGGCTGCTCAAGTTCGGGCGGCGACTCGGCCTGTCGTTCGTGGCGGTCGTGCACCATCTCTCCGACGTGGTGGACGGCGCGGCGGCACGGGAGGCCGCGGCCATCCTCAAGATGGCGTCGACACGGACGATCTACGCCCAGAAGGCGGACGAGGCGCGCGCCACCGGGCGCGTGCTCGGCCTGCCGCGCTGGGCCGTCGAGATCATCCCGACGCTCACCCCCGGCATCGCCGTCTGGGACGTCAACGGCAACGTCCAGGTCGTCAAACACCTGGTGACCGAGGCCGAACGGACCCTCGTCTTCACCGACCGGGCGATGACGGAGTCCTCGCGGCCCGCGGTGCCGGAGCACGTCCAGGCCGCGGAGTGGGAGGCGGAGCAGCGGGCGGCGCTGAT
Organism: Streptomyces sp. NPDC002867; assembly: GCF_053591895.1. Taxonomy (NCBI): domain Bacteria; kingdom Bacillati; phylum Actinomycetota; class Actinomycetes; order Kitasatosporales; family Streptomycetaceae; genus Streptomyces; species Streptomyces sp. NPDC002867. Next base: position 7,595 of record NZ_JBSFUR010000088.1, read on the forward strand.
CGAGCGGCAACAGCAGATGGACGAGTCCTCAGAGTCGACGGTGGCGTGAGATGGAGCAGGGGCGCCAGGGGCGGGGCCGGAACGGGGAGCGCGAAGGGGGCATCCCCGACGGCCTGTTGGTCGGGCTGCTGGGCTTCCTGCTCGCGCTGACGGTGCTGGTGTGGACGGCGACGGGCCTGGCGGGTCTGTTCGCGCACGGTGCCTGGCCGACGGGCGTGACGTTCACCAGTACGCCCATGGCGTTGCGGTCGCTGGCCTCGGCCCCGCAGGACCTGCCCGCCGCCTGGCCGTCGACCCCGCCCGCCGAGCTCTCCGGCTACGGGCTGTTCTGGGGTCTGGCCATCGGCGAACTGATGGTGCTGGTCGTACTGACCGTGTTCACGCTGGGCACGGTGGCACGCTGGCGTGCGGTCCGCGCGACGGCCCGCGCCGAGAAGCACGCGATCGGGCGGACGTCGTCGGAGCCGCACGGCAGGGCCGACACGACGCCCTCGGCCGCCCCGGCCGTGGAGACGGCATCCGAGGCCCCGGCGCCGCCCGTGCCCGAGCAGACCGTGTCCGCATCGCCCGTGCCCGAGCAGACCCCGCCCACGGCCCCCGGGCCCGTCCCCGCATTCCAGCCGGCCGGCCCGGCGGCGACCGCGGCTCCCGCACCGGCTCCGTACCCGCACGCGCCCGCGGTCCCCTCCACCGCAGCGGCCCCGGTCCCGTACCCGCCCACGGGTGTTTCGACCACCGTCCCCGGCCCGCGCGGCACCGGTTCCCGCGTCCTGTACGGCGATCCCGCCACCCGTCGGCCGTCCACCGTCCAGGCGCTCCTCGACGCCGAAGGCCCTGTCCTCGTCGTCACCTCCGACGCGTCCGTGTGGGCCGAGACGAAGGGCGCCCGCGCCAAGCTGGGACCCGTTCTCGTCTACGACCCCGGGCACCTGTGCGACACCCCTTCCCGGCTCCACTGGTCGCCCACCGCCGGCTGTGAGGACGAACGGACCGCGGCCGCCCGCGCCACCGCCCTCCTCTCGCCCGTGCGCCCCCGGGCACTGATCGACGCCGCCATGGCCGACACGGCGGAAACGCTCCTGCGCTGCTGGCTGCACGCCGCCGCCGTGGACGGCCGCCCGTTCCGCCAGGTCCACCGCTGGGCGCAGGGCACCGGGGCCCACGAGCCCGTACGCATCCTCCGCACGCATCCCAAGGCCGCCGCCGGACTCGCCGGACTGCTGGAGTCCGCGCTCACCGCGTATCCGGAACGCCGGGACATCGCCCAGCAGTTGACCGGCCGTGCCTTCGCTGCGCTGTCGTCGGTCCACATCCGTGAGGCATGCACTCCCCATCGAACCGATTCGCTGGCCTTGGAATCTTTTGTGAACGAAGCGGGCACGCTTTACGTGGTGGGTGAACCGATCGAGGATCCGCGCTCCCACCCCGGTGCGATGCCGCTGCTCACGGCACTCGCCTCAGACGTGGTCGAGCACGGCCGCCGCATGGCCGCACGGTCATCCGACGGTCGGCTCGACCCACCACTGACCCTCGTCCTCGACGACGTCGCGGCCGTGGCGCCGCTTCCCGTGCTCCCCGAGCTCCTCGCCACCGGCCAGGACCAAGGCCTGCCGACGCTCGTCCTGCTGCGCTCGGCCGAACAGGCCCGCGCCCGCTGGGCGGCCCCCCTGCCCTCCCACTGAGCCCCTGGCTAGGCCGCCGCGCGCCTGACCTCGTACTCGCGCGCCATATCGTCCCCGGGAATGGGAGACGTGTCGGCGCTCGGCACGAAGCCCGCGCGCCGGTAGAGCGCCTCGGCCCGCGCGTTGTCCGCGTGGAAGATCAGACGCACACGCTCCACCCGCGGCGATTCCAGCGCCCACGACCACTCCAGCGCCGCACGGAACAGCGCGTCCGCGAGACCGCTCCGCCGCGCCTCCGGCCGGACGAACACGCCCACCACATGCGTCTGTTCCACCGCCGCCGGCTTCCCGACCCGCGCCTCGACGCCCGGCCGCTCCACCAGCAAGGACACCGTGCCGTCCCAGCTCCCGTCCGGGGCCTCGCCGATGAACTGGATCACCTCGCGGCCGGCCGCCGCCGAGGCCGTGCGCTCCTGCCAGAAGGAGTCCGGCCGCGCCACGGCGTCCTCGTACGTCTCCAGAAAAGCTATCGATGCCAGCGGGTCCTGAAGGGCGGCGAGCCGCAACTCGCGGGCCTTGGCCCATTCTTCGGCGCGTACGGGCCGGATGACGTAGTCCATGCCCCGATAGTGGCCAAGGCCCCGGCACCCCGGCAACGAGGTTTCCGCCTCGGCGCACTGTGCCGCTGCGTCCCCTGCTGCACCCGCACACACCCGGAACGCAGGAAAGCCCCGGAACAGTGTTCCGGGGCTTTCCCACAATGATTGTTCGGCGGCGTCCTACTCTCCCACAGGGTCCCCCCTG
>NZ_JBSFUR010000089.1:0-8853 GCF_053591895.1 Streptomyces sp. NPDC002867
GCGCAATCCTCGCAACTACCTGGCCTTTCTCGGCCTCGCCGCCGCCCTGTGCTGCTACAAGCGACTCGTCCGCCTCACCACATAGGACACGGTCTAAGTCCTTGGGCGTCACTGCGCGCTGATCCGGTCTTCGAAGAACAGGGCGAACGCGTTGAGGGCGCTCTTCCAGTGTGCGGCGACGTGGTTGATGTCGCGCGCCTTGGGTTCGATCAGCTCCCGCGCTGCGAGGTAGAGCACCTTCAACGCGGCTTGTTCTGATGGGAAATGACCGCGGTTGCGGGTGGTCTTGCGCAGACGGGCATTGATCGACTCGACCATGTTCGTACTGTAGACGACCTTCCTTATCTCGGCGGGAAAGGCCAGGTAGGGCGTGAATTCGCTCCAAGCGGCGTGCCAGGTGCGGACGATCGCCGGGTAGCGAAGGCCCAGGTCGGAGGCAGCGAACGCGTCCAGGGCTTGCTCGGCGGCCTGCTCGGTCGGCGCGGTGTAGATCGCCTTGAGCGCCGGCACGAGTTTGGGGTGGTCCCTCTTCGAGGCGAACCGCAGCGATGACCGGACGAGATGGATCACGCAGGTCTGGACCGTGGCCTTGGGCCAGGTCGCGGTCACGGCTTCCGGCAGGCCCTTCAGGCCGTCGCAGGCGACGATGCACACGTCTTCGATGCCGCGGTTACGCAACTCCGAGAGCACTGTCATCCAGGTTGTTGCACCTTCGCCTTCGGCTCCGACCCACAGCCCCAGCACGTCCTTGCGGCCGTCCATGTCGACGCCGACGGCAACGTAGACCGGCCGGCTGACAACCGACCCGGAGCGGATCTTCACCCACAGGGCGTCGATGTAAGCTCCAGCTGGGCGAACTGTTCGTCGCTCAGCCGCGGCAGCGAGGCGGGACCGCTCGAGTTCAAAGCCCGCAGTCCGCCCTCGGCCCAGGCCCGGCGCCAGCGCTGCACGGACCGGGCGCTGACCCGCAGCTCTTTGGCAATCACCGTGTTCGTCTCACCGCGCTCGAACCGCTCGGCCGCCTCAGCCGTAACCGAGCGTTTTCAGAGTGGCCACCGGTCGGGTGACGGGGTGGCCCCCCGCAACGCACGAGGCTCCTGTGCCGTTGAGAGAGGTGTTCGACGTCTCAACTCATCAGCGCAGGAGCCTCGTTGGTTCCCTATCCTGCCGCACTCGACCTCCCGCACGCCCTGGTCGAGTGGGTAACCATGCTCATCGTCACCCGTGAGGGTGACCGCCGCTGCAAGCTCCCGCCGCACCAGCGTGCTCTCGTCGGCTTGGTCTACCTTCGCCAGCACGACACGCTCGCGCAGATCGCCGCCGGTTTCGGCATATCCGTCGGCACTGCCCACGCCTACGTCGCCGCCGTCGTCGGCCATCTGTCCCGCCGGGCGCCCGGGCTGCTGCGGGTCCTGCGGGAGACGGATCCCGATCACGTCCTGCTCGACGGAACGCTCGCCGAGTGCGACCGGGTCGGTGACAGCCGGGCCGACTTCTCCCAGAAGCACCGCCGCCACGGCGTGAACGTGCAGGTCGTTGCCGACCCTGCGGGCAAGCTGCTGTGGATCTCGCCCGCACTGCCCGGCCGCACCCACGACCTGACCGCGGCCCGCACCCACCGCATCATCCGGATCTGCGAACGCCAGGGCGTACCCGTCCTCGCCGACCGCGCCTACATCGGGGCCGGCTCCTGGGTGACCACCGCCGATCAGACGTCTCCCGCACCAGGACCTGACCGACCCAGCGGACGATCAACCGGGCCCTGTCAGCGGCACGAGCACCGGTCGAACGAAGCGTCGCGAGACTGAAGTCCTGGCGCGTCTTCCGCAGAGCCCGCTGCAGCCCTAACTGCATGACGGTCATGGCCGCTGCCGTCCTCACCTGGAGCGTCAACGCTGAAATCGCTCACCGTTCCCGAAACTCCCGGCGTTCGGCGGTCAGCCCGCCCCCTTGTGGATACCGCATCCAACGGTGATACCGCACAGAGCGGGCCACGGTCAGCCTGTTACGACATCACGAGTTCAAGCTCAGTAGCCGTTGTCAAGTCCCACTTTACCGGAGTGGTTCCTGAAGATTGGTGATCTGGTGGCCAAGAGCATGTCCACCCGCAGGATTCACCACGCTGGGGACGAGTCCGACCCATGCGCGCTCTCTACACGTCGCACTTCTCTTATTAGCGCAGTCAATGCAGATTCCACCCCACTGCTGCCCACTCTGGCGGCTAGCACGCGCAACTGTACGAGTTGCATCTGGCATGCCGCCATATCTCCCACGCGGAACTGAGCCGTCGCCAGCATCAGCCGATCTTGAAATGCAGTGAAGGCACCGTCGTTATGGATGCCGTTCACTACGCATAGGCAATGGAGCACCCGGATAACATCCGCGTAGCGGCCTGCCGCGAAGTATAGCTGTGCCAGAGATCTGCGAATCGGCGCAGATTGCTCGAGGCCAAGATTCAAGTGCGCGAGACCGGAGGTGAGCTTCTCGATAGCTGCCCCAGGATCGTTGAATCTAGCAGTGAGCAGTTTCGCAGTGTTCACACAGATGAGGGGAATCGCCCACTGAGCCAGTCTCGGATGACGGTCTGCCACAGCGAAGGCAAGCCGTCCTGCTCGTTCCTCTAGCTCCAGCGCGGATTGGTTGGCACCCTCAATGTAGTCGATGAGGGCGAGACCATTAAGGTACGTGATCTCGATCTTCGCTCTCTGCGCGTCCCTCCGAACCAAAGGGATCTCCCTTATGCCCGATAGGTACAATTTCCTGGCTTGAGATAGCCGACGCGGCGTGCGTTGATTAGCGAAGACGTTGGCCAACCTTGCCTTCAGGTCGAGGCGCTCTACTGGATCTACGGCCAAGTGGCTGGCACGATGGAGATGACGGGCTGCCTCTGTGTTAGCCCGCAACGCAGGTTTTAGCCGCAGGGCCATACGTGCGGCGTTCAGATGCGCGGCAATCTGATGGTCCCGTGTCGGTTCGGGGCCACCTTCACTGTCCGCTGTGGCAGTGGCCAACGCCGCAAGATGACTCTGAAGCCACTCCCGCCCCGTGATGGCGTACCCGGCAAGCAACGCCGCGTGCTGCCGGCGCAACCGTGAACGGTCAGCGCTGAGGACAGCTAGATGCGATCGCCGCAAGTAGTCCCAGCCGTCCGGGGGCCAGGCGTCGAATAGCTCTGCAGCGTGCCGACGCCGATTATGTGCATCCAGGCCAGCCAGCAACCTGCGTCGAGTCCGTGCACCGAGCCTAATCCAGTCGGTGCCTTCGGGGCCGGGCGCCGCGAACACGTCAACAGCCTCTCGGCTCAACCCTAGGCGCAGGGCAACAGGCACCGGTGCCCCGCAGCGGGAGGCTGCCAGTTTCCTGAGCACACCCAGATCCCTGGATTCCAATTCGTCCAGTACTGGCCCCGGCGGAATCGCCCGGCGAAGAGAACTGACGGGACGCCATGGAAGCCTCAAGGAGGACAAGGCTGACTGATCACCCGTGCAGGCCAGCGTGAATCCGGTCTTCTCAGCCATGCGTGCCAATTGGGCGATAAAGTAGGGCAAGTTCGGCTGTACGCCCGGATCGATGACGAACGCCCAACCGTACGGTTCCCCTAGCCGGCTGACTGCGCGGGCAGCAGCGTAGAGCACCAGTTGCTCTTCCGCCTCATTCGTCGCGTCTTCAATGTCCTCTCGTGTTGGCTCCGTGGATTGCTGAGCTCGCCCGAGCTCTTCCCAACGAGGCGCTAGGGCGGCGCTGGCAGCCGTCAACAGGGAGGTGGGAGACCGGCTGAGCGCCGATCCCACCACGTCTAGGACGGGCGGATAGGGCAGTGGAGCGCGAAGATCTGATACGCCGAGCCACTGCACGATGGGGACCGATCGGCGCCAATCGGTCGGGATTGAGGACCAGTACACGGTCACGGGAGTCGGTCGAATGCGGTTAGCCTGCCGTCGAGTCCGATTCGGCCTCAGCGATCAGTTGCTCGGCTTCCTCGATCTGGCGTCGCAGTTCCGCGATGCGTTCCTTTTTGTAACTCATCATTTCCTCAAGGGAGGGCGGTCGCAGCTCTTCGACGCCGGCACGCCCCTTGCAGGCCATTCCGCTGTGACAGTCACAGTCTCTGGGCTGGATAGCGTCACCAGACTGCAGCAGCTCCTTGAGGCCACCCCTTTTGAGGAGTTCAACCAAGTCGGAAACATCGTTCAGGGAAACGGGCTGTGCTTGCTTCTCACCCATGGTGTATCTCCTGTGTTGCTTTGGGTCGGTCAGCCGCTCGTCACTTGGACGATAGGTAGGCTGCGGGAGTGCTTCGGAATGGGCCGAGCATCACTCAGCAGTTGGTTCTCGAGTTCGTTATAGGAATCGGCAAGCGTGCGAGGGAAGTAGTGTTGGAAACCTTCGCAGGCTGCCGCGAAGATTGAGTCGCTATTGGCACGCGCCATGCTGGCGCAACCAGAGGTGTGAATCAGCGCGTAGGGGCAGCGGGAACATTCCTCGATGGCTCCAGGAAAACGGGAGAGCCAGCTCCGTGCCACCTGCTTGTCGAGGTCCAGTAGGCCGCCGCTGTAGCTGCCGATCCGGCGGTCAACCAGCCCCACGTCATCCCAGCAGCTATACACGTCGCCGCGGGGATCAAACATAAGCAAGCCGGTCTCCGCACTGCAGTTGGCAACACTCTGGAATGGGTAGCTGCCAGCAACAGTACGCTCGAGGATATTCCGAGCGTATCCCTCATAGCTGCTCACGCAGCTCCTGCCCTCGGCGTTGAGGGCGCTAGTTACCTGTAGCAGGTCAGCGGGGGAAACAAGCGGCTCATGCTTACCGTCACCCGTAACAACAGCTGCCGTGGCAGAAAACGCAGGATGGTCGCTCCATCCCAGTTTCACGAACATGTCATTGAGCTGGGCTACGTGATCAGCATTGCTGCGATCGACATTGATGCGGACGCGCACTTGAGTATTCGCATCGAGAGCAAGTCCAATATTTGCAATAATCTTGTCGAATGTCTGTCGGAATTTCGGTCCGACACGGCGCCGATCGTGTAGGACCGACAACCCGTCTAGTGTGATTTGGAGTTCGGCTACGCCATCGGGGCCAAGTAGGTCGGCAAACAGATCCAATTGGACACCGTTTGTGATTGCCCACAGTGTCGAACCGCGTTCGTTGGCCCGCTCGGTGATGTACTCGACAATCTCCCGGGTTGACTCCTGCATCGGCTCACCGCCGAACAAGCCCAGCCTCCTGCCAGTGCTGCTCTGCGAGACGCTCTGGTGCGTAGATGGCAGTACTGCCAACTGGCGAGCCAGAGCACCTGGGTGGTCGAAGTCATCAATGACCCTGAACGCGTCATCCACCGCTTCTCGCGTCATGACCGTAGCGAAGACGCCCCTGCCAGCGTGCATTTCGTGAGACTGGAAGCAATAGGGGCAGCGCAGGTTGCATGTGTACGCCGGAACGAAGACGAAGTTTGGTGGATTCGATTCCAGGTCTGCCTGGTGCAGGACGGTGGCGATCTCCACCATTGCTTCCCGCTCCTGCTCCGCGGAGAGGTTTGTAAGGTATCCGCGTTCCAGCAGATGCGCCTCGATTCGCCCGCTGGACTCCCATGGAGGAGAATCGGCGTCACCTCCCCGATGGTCAACCAGATAGGCGCCGGTTACCGCCGCCACCTTGTCCAGAGTCCCTCGGATGCCGTGAAGGAGGACAAAAAATCGCTCGTCCTTGAGTGGTGCCCCGATGACGTAGCTGCTTACGCGCACACCTATCACTCCATTGGTTCGTGCCGCGTCAAGCAGGCATCAGGAAGGAACCGCTGCGACATCGAGGCTAGGGGGAATCATCAGGTATCGCCATGTTTGTCAGCTGCTTGGGTGACTTGTAGGCCCATTGGGGCGCCAGCAGCGCAACTCGAACGATCCGTCACGGTCGCGGGGCACAGCTATCTCCACCGGTCCGACCTCGGTCAGCACCGTCTTGGCACAAGTGCCGTTGCGGCGGTTGCCGCAGTTCTTCCCCGCAGAGTCGTGCCGGTCATAGCCGAGGTAATCGTCGACCTCACCCTCCAGAGCAGACTCCAGCAGCCGCTTGATCAGCTGCTGCAGCAGCCCTCCCTCACCGGCTGGCTGCAGCCCTTCCGCCTGGGCCGGGCCTACCGTCTCATCAATCAGCTGGTCGTTCACGGACCGGCCCGACTGAACTCGGCAACCTCAGCGGTCTCAGAATCCGACACCATCCACGGCGCACTCTCCACAGCGAGTCGGACGCTCAACTCCCGTACCAGACACGGCACCAGTAAACTTCCACCTCATTGTGTTACTGGGGCGTGCCGCGGCTCGGCCAGGCCTCCGGTGCCAGCTTTCCTGCGGTCTTGAAGCCAGGCTCCTTCTTGGCGACGGTACCCGGAATGGAAGCCCTTGGATGGATCTTTCCCCACGAGGTTGTGGCTGGGCCCCGGGAGGTGACCGACGCCCGCGCGTACCGTCTCGGAGACCACGAATGGTGCACGGCCAACGTACGCTGGCAGCTGTCTGGCGACGCAGTCTTCAGGAGCTCCATCCACTATGCGGCGTGCTTCTGGGACACCCGACTGCTGGTACCAGTGGACAAGAGCGGTCCACTCCCCCGGGTCCTCGACAGCAGTCACCCTACGCACCGGACCCCAACGCCGTGGTTTGGCCAGCGCACCGCGAGTTTCCGACCACGCTGGGTTCGGGAAAGACGGCGTCGGCCCTGGCCGCTCTCACGCACTTCATCCACAACACCAGCTGGGCGGACATGAACGCGCCTCTCCAGGACAACGGGCAGGGTGAGGAGGGCACGCTGGAAGGCTGGGAGGAGGCATACGCCCCCGACGCCGACAGCGACCCGTTCGACGAGTGACCGCCCCCGACCGGGCGGCCGACGGGGGACGGGAGCACCAGGCCGGCTGGTGGGTCGCAGCCGGCGGGCTGCGCCCACCCAGCTACACCGTCGGGCTGGCGGGCGTCTCCAGCTCGGCGCGGACGGCGGCGACCGCTGCGGCCGTGTCCAGAAACAGTCGGCGCTGATGTGCCCGTCGGCTCGAGAGTCGATTCCGGCTTCCGCAAGGGTCCGCTGCAGGTAGCGTCCGGCGGTCTCCGCCGCGCCGGTCATGGTGGGCCTTCTGGGTGTCTCGGCGCGGCGAGGGTGCCGCCACCCGACCTCTGATGCCGGGGCGCAGCCGGATGGCTGCGCCTCGTGGATCAGACCTCGTCGTCCCACCTTCGGCAGTGCTCGTAGGCGAGGGCGGCGGCCGTGTCGGGGCCGGGGGCGTCGAACTCCTCTGCCCAGCGGGTGAAGTCGTCTTCGCTGGTGGCGAGCAGCTCGATGTGGTCGGCGACCGGGCCCGGCAGGACGGCGGCGATGAGCAGCTCGGTGCAGTCGACGTCCAGGGTCAGGCCGATGACGGTGAACGTCCTCGTGGCGGCTGCGGTCATGCGATCAGCTCGAACGTCGCGCTCTCGATGGCCCGGGTTCGCAGGTGTCTGTAAGCACTTCTCTGGGTTCCACTGCACGGAACTGAAGTGGCTCCAGGCGTAAGAAGTTGATCTGGCTCCACTCTGCGCTCATGGCGCCGCATGGATCTCGGACGTCGGGATAGGGTCCGGTGGGAGGTGCGGGGGAATGAGTTTCCGGCTGGCGGCGTACGCCGTGTGCATCGAGGGCGGGCGGGTACTGCTCGCCCGTCACGTGCCGCCGAAGAGCGAGAGCAACTGGACCCTCCCGGGTGGCAGGGTCGAGCACGCGGAGGATCCGTTCGACGCGGTGATCCGGGAGGTCGCCGAGGAGACCGGCTGCGATGCGGTGGTCGAACGCCTGCTGGGCGTGGACTCCCGGGTGATTCCCGCGGCCGAACGTGCCATCTCTGGCGGACCAGAGCATCAGAATGTCGGCGTCTTCTACCAGGTTCGTATCACTGGCGGCCAGCTGCGGACGGAGCTGAACGGCGAAATCGCTGAGTCGGTCTGGACTCCGATTCCTAATGTCGCTCGCCTGCGCCGGTCATCGCTGGTCGACATCGGCCTCGCCCTGGCTCAGACGCTTCCGGCGACCGGCCACGTCGCTGCCGTCCCGGTCGGCGGCCTGATCCAGCACTGAGGCGCGATCAACATCCGAACTGGCTGCCCCGCAGGCGGCGCCGTTCGCCAGCTGATCGGCAGGCAGGTCCGCGACGTGCCTCTTTGGAGTGAATGCACTGGTCCGTCCGTCCGCCCGGCGACGGCAGGGTTTGTGCGTCGATCACGGTCATGTCGGAGGCCGTGTTGGTTGATCACGGTCCTGTCGGGAGGCCGGGATGGGTTTGTCGCGGACAGAACTGTTCGCCGCGATCCGGAGGGACAAGCGTCTCGATCCGGGAATGTCACAGCGGGCGCTGGCGGCGAAGTACGGGGTCCACAAGCGGACGGTGCGGCAGGCGCTGACGACCGCGGTCCCGCCGCCGAGGAAGAAACCGGCGCCGCGGGCCACGGTCCTTGACCCGGCCAAGGCGTGGATCGATGCGATGCTGCGGGAGGACACGACCGCGCCGCGCAAGCAGAGACACACCGCCCGCAGGATCTACCAGCGTCTCGCGCAGGAGTACGGCTTCGACCAGGCTACCGTCAACACCCCCCACCCGGGCCAGCGGAACCACCCGATCGAAGTGGGGCCAAATCACCTTGCTACAGGGGCGTGAATCACACCAATACACGCCCCCTCCACCTCGGCAGTGGAGCCAAAACAACTCCGTGCAGTGGAGCCCAAACAAGTGCTTAGACCGTGTCCTACATGGTGAGGTTGCGGAAGCGTTTGTAGCAGCAGATGGCGGCTGCCAGCCCGAGAAAGGCCAGGTAGTTGCCCGGGTGTCGC
>NZ_JBSFUR010000090.1:0-8567 GCF_053591895.1 Streptomyces sp. NPDC002867
GAACAGCACCCACAACTCATCCGGTACCAGCCGCTCAACGAGATTCGTCATGCACGGTTCAACGAACGATCACGCCATAAGAAACGACGTCTTAGCCAGCCAGGCCGCTGCCGAAACTGACGCACTGATCGATGATCCGGCCGATCCGGCGACATGGCGGCTGCCGATCGAGGCATACGGGCCCACCGCTGCGCAGACCCGCCTGATCAACCAGGCGCGGGACATGGTGATCGACGACTGCATGAAGGAGGCCGGCTACCCGGACTGGAAGCCGGCCCCCGACCTGCCGCCACTTGGCGGCAAGACCCTCACCGACTGGCGCTACGGCATCCACGACGCCGCTCTGGCAGCGACCCGCGGCTACAAGCCCGCGTTGGAGCAGCAGAAGGCGTACGACGCGGCCATGCAGGAAGGAGCGGTGGACGAGTCGGGCGCCAGCGACAGTGCCCTCCGGTCTTGTGCGGCCGAAGCTGACGGGCCGGCCCCCCGCGCGGATGCAAGCAGCCTGGCACAGCAAGTGGGCAGTGACTCCTTCCAGGCCGCAACCAAGGATCCCGCCGTGATCGCGGTATTCGAGAAGTGGTCGTCCTGCATGAAGGAGAAGGGCTACACGTACAAGCATCCCCTCGAGCCCGTCGACGACCCACGCTTCACCGACCCCTACGACATCAGCAAGGAGGAGATCGCCACCGCCACGGCCGACATCGCCTGCAAGAAGCAATACGACGTCGCCCGGGTGTGGTTCAACGCTGAGGCGGGACGGCAGCAGAAAGCGATCAAGGCCAATCAGGCGGCCTTTGACACCATGCGTGCCGAGGCCAAATCGGCAGTCTCCAAGGCCAACGCGGTCACCGCCCGCCAGTAGAGCGGCGTCAGGCCCCCCGGTACCTGACGCAGGACGGCTGGTGCCCGCCTACCGCTGCGTGACCGTCCGATAGGCATCCGCCGTCACCGTGCTCCTAAGCGGCCGGTGGCGGCGACTGCTGTATTTCTCAACGCCGCGCGCCCTAACGCCAACGCCAGCGCCAACGCGGCCCGACATCGGTCGACTTCCTCGCCCGGTACCGCACACCCCGTCCCTACGAGGGAGCCCTGATTACGCCGCCCCGCCGTCATGCCCTGCCATGCCCACCTGCGCCGAAAGGAATTCAGAGATCATGCGCGCTTCACGACGTACATGTGCCCGAATCGCCGCGCCACTCGCCGCCGCAGCTCTTGTGTCGGCGCTCGCGTCACCCGTGGCCACCGCCGCGACCTCGGCCGAGACAAGGACCGCCACTGCGACCGCGACATGCCCCGACAGCTGCATACTGGGAACCCGCTCGGCGACGCACACGGGCTACGACCGCCTCGTGTTCGACCTCACCTCGGGTACTCAGGTCAGAACGTCGACGAACACGACGGGTGAGTACTACCCGCCGAGCGGTGTGAAGGAGTACCTGGACATCCCCGGCACCTCGTACTTGTTCATCACCATGGAACCCGCCCACGTGTACGACGACGCGGGGAACCTGACGTTCAAGAGCCCGTTCACGCAGGCGCTGAATCTGCCCACGCTCAAGGGTGTCCAGCTGACGAGTTTGCACGCCGCCACGGTCGACTTCGGCCTCTCTCTCGGCCCGTCGACTCGGTACCACGTCTCCCAGCTGACCCAGCCGAACCGCCTGGTCGTCGACATCTACCGGTAGACCGCCCTCACTCAAGGAGAGTCCTGTGTACAAGAGACGTTGGGGACGGGCGGGGGGCCGCGGGCAAATGCCCTTGGTGGCCGCAACGGCGGTCGCACTCTTAGCGACATTGCCCGCCCAGGCTGCGGCCGGCAATTCGGGACCCCCAGACGGCGCTGCGCAGGGATGGTCGGCGAAGTCGGCAGATAAGACGCTGAAGGCCGGGGAGGCGCCTGCAGGAGCTATTCCGGCACAGCGTCGCGAGTCCCTACAGGGGAAGGGATATACCGCCTCCAAGGATATGGCGTGGACAACGTCCGGTGGTGCGGAGGGGTTCCATGTTCTGGTCGCCGACGCGGCCAAGGGCTACGAGTGGAGAACCGCTGCCACACTGTCCGAGCCAGGTTTCGACGCCGACAGCTGGATCGGTAACGCTTGCGTCACCGAGTCGGGAAAACGTGCCGCCGTGGCCTACGCGCCTCGCACGTTCACCAACAAGCCCGAGCTGATGGTGCGAGGGGGGTTCACCGCCATTGTGAACCTGGAGACGGGGAGCGTCACCAAGCTTCCGTACCAGGCGTCGCTCGCGTACTTTTCGCCAGGCTGCGGTGAAGGTGAAGATGCGGTCTTCACCCAGCTGTCCCACGACGGCGACAAGCAGAGCGGCACCCGCCTCATAACTGTCGATCTCGCCAGCGGCAAGGTCGGCAAGCCTCTGCTGCTCGACGGCCAGGTGACGTCCGCTGTGCCGACCGAGCAGGGCATCGTGGCGGCCGAGGGCCTGCGGCTGGTCAAGGTCAGCAAGGACGGCAAGCGGAAGACGATCGCACGTACAAGCAGTGTTCCCTTCCAGCTTCGGGCCGATAAGGACGGGGGAGTCACGTTCATCGAGCGGATCCCTGGTTCGGCGGTGAAGAAGACGGACCAGGGCGACAGCCAGGCCAGACGGGTTAGTGCCGGGCAGATCAGAAACGGCGACGCCACGCCGGCCAAGCTGGTTCGCGGCGGCCTGACGGAGTGGGACCTCGCATCCTCGGCCGACGGCACCGTGCACGTCACCGGCAAGGCGAAGACCCTGGGGGCGCTGCCGAGGAGCGTCAGGAACCGAGGCGACCTGGCGAAGGACGACCGGATCTCCACCCACGGCGAAGCCGCAGTGGGAACCTCCTGGGCAGCAGGGAAGAACTCCCCTCTCCGAGCCGCTAATGAGGGTGAGGCCCGCCCGGTCCGGACCGAGTTGCGCCTGATCGGCACCGGGAAGACCGAGGTACTGGAAGCATTGCCGGGCGGCAAACTGCTGGGCAACGGAAGTAAGCGGTCCGCAGGGGCAGCGATGTCGCCCGCGCTGCCCGGTGCCGGAAAGGCATCGAAGACGGCGACGTCCTCGTCGGCGTCGACTCTCACGGCGCTCGCGGGATCGCCGACAGACCCGGTCGAGGCGGAACGGACTTGCGCCGTACCGCGTAACGACATACGCAAGCAGGCCTTCCAGCCGACTCCCCGGCAGGTGGAGTGGGCCGTGAACCAGACGGTCGCCGGGACGCTGAACAAGCACATCTCCCGGCCAGCCAACTGGAAGAACACGGGCATGTCGGCCTACCAGCCGCAGTCACTCTTCCCACTGGCACTGATGTACGGAGACACCAACGGCATACCGGACCGTGTCGACAACTGGCACATCCCGTCTCAGGTCCTGCTCGGCATCACCGCGCAGGAATCCAACATGTGGCAGGCCACCCGCTTCGCCGTTCCGGGCGTCACCGCGAACTCGCTGATCGGCAACTACTACGGAGTCGACTACACCCCGGACGGGACGCAGACGGACCCATGGCTAATCAACTGGACCAAGGCCGACTGCGGTTACGGAATCACCCAGGTCACCGACGGCATGCGGCTGGCCGACCAGGGTGTCAAGCGCAGCAAGACGCAACAGGAGGCCATCGCGCTGGACTACACGGCGAACATCGCCGCCGGCGCGAACATCCTCATCGAAAAATGGAACCAGACGTCAAGGGCGGGGCTGACCGTCAACGACGGACACCCGAAATACATCGAGAACTGGTTCTTCGCCCTATGGGCCTACAATTCGGGATTCTACGAGAAGGGTGGCGACCCCGCAGGCGGCGACGAGCACTGGGGCGTCGGTTTCACCAACAACCCCGCCAACCCGATCTGGAAATACAACCGTACTCCCTTCCTCGAGAACGCGAGCGGGGCGGACGACTACTCGCACGCAGCAAACCCGCAGCACTGGCCGTACCAGGAGAAGGTGATCGGTTGGGCCGCGCGGCCCATTGCCGCGATGTTCGGCCCCAGTGACATCCAGCCCGGCTACCGTGCCGCGTGGTGGAACGACAGTTCGTACCGTACGAGTGTCAAGCCACCGATCGACCTGTTCTGCACCATGGAGAACAACAACTGCTACCCCGGCCGCATCGGTGAGGGTGACTCGAACGACACCGGTCAGGGCGCATGCACCCTGGACCAGGGAGATTCGAAGACCAACCCGCACTGGCTCCACTGCTGGTGGAACACCTCAGTGGAGTGGAAAAACTGCGTCACTCTCGCGATGTGCGGAAACGCGGTCCATCGGTTCAACGACACCTATCCCGAGCAGTCGGACGCGAACTCCTACCCTCCCCAGTGCGGTCTGGGCGGCCTGCCGGTCGGGACCCAGATAGTCGAGGACATCCCCTACGGCGCAACGCCGGCAGGGAGCGCGAGCAGATCCTGTGGCGCCTCCACATCGGCAGGAAAATTCGAGTTCAACTTCACCGGATGGAACAACACATATCCGGGAAAGATGGACCTGCACCAGATCGGAGCCGGCGACAACAACCACTTCTGGTTCTCCCACACCAGGAACAAGAACACCGTCGACGGCAGCAGGCTGTTCATCACCGGTAAGTGGACACTGAACCAGTCGAGCATCGGCTGGGCCCGAGTACTGGTGCACATGCCCGACCACGGTGCGCACACCCGCCAAGCGGCCTACGTCGTAGGTGGTACGGACTCCACCTCGCCCGTTCGCGTCGTGCCGCAGCGCACACGTGAGAACCGCTGGGTGAGCTTGGGAGTCTTCCGCTTCACCGGCACGCCAACGGTCTCCCTGTCGACCCACACTACCGACGGCGGCAACGGCGAGGACGTTGCCTGGGACTCCGTCGCGTTCCAGAAGCTGCCGGGCAAGCCGAAGCACCAGATCGTCGCCATGGGTGACTCGTTCTCCTCCGGCGAGGGCGCCTCGGAAGGCAACGCCGACTACTACCCGGAGACGAACTACCGGAACAAGCAGAACGAGGAGACTCGTAATGCCTGCCACCGGTCGAAGAAGGCATGGTCGCGCCAGGCCAAGACCCCCGGAGCGTTCGCATCGATCGGGGAGCTGGCGGACAGCTGGGATGCCGGCATGGACTACCACCTGATCGCCTGCTCGGGCGCCCGTACCTACAACATCCTGAAATACCCGGAGAACGGCGAACTGCCCCAGATCGACAAGGGGTATCTGGACCAGAACACCTCCCTGGTCACGATCTCCATCGGCGGCAACGACTCACGGTTCTCGCACGTCATCCAGAAGTGCCTGATCTCATACGGATCGGGCAGCTGCGACAGCAAGCCGTTCGACAATCCGGAACCTAGGATCGACCGGGACGTCGACGGTGACGGAACGGTGGAGACCAACAGGGACCGCCCCTACCAGGGGCTTCCGATGAGTCAGGCGCTGCCCCGGCTGATCACCGAGGTGGTGAAGGTGGACATCGGAGCCGCCATCCAGCGGGTCCACGCCAAGGCGCCCAACGCAAAGATCATGCTCATGGGCTACCCCAAGCTCGTCTCCGGAGACGCCAGCTGCCTGAGCCTCGGTCCGCTCGGCCTGCCGAAGGAGTCCAACGACTGGCTGAACACCGTGGCCGCTCACCTCACCGCCGAGATGAAGGACGCCGCGGCGCTCGCCCGGAGCAAGGGAATCGACGCACGGTTCTCCGACCCCACGGTGAATTTCGAAGGTAAGGGCGTGTGCGGGAACCCGGAAAGCATTCACGGCATGGTGAAGACCCTCACCGACAGCGACAACACGGTCAAGGACTGGCCGATCCTGAAGGACTACGGCCTTTCGGCGCAGTCCTTCCATCCGAAGATCGCTGGTGCCCGGCTATACGCGGACGCGATGGAATGGACCATCGACGGCTGGGTGTAACGGTGCCCAGCACCTAAAGGGAAGCCGGCCGGGGAGCATTGACCTGGTCGGCTCTCCCATGCTGCTGCTTCGCTATGTGCCCGGCACGGTGTGGTACTCCGTAGTTAGTGTCCACTCGAACAGCGTGCCCGGACGTTCCCGCAGCAGGGAGAGCGTGACGTCGGCAGGATCGGATGCGCACGTACCAAAAATCGCTTTGCGTCCGGGGCACGGCTCCGACAGCTTCGCCTGTGCGTTGCCGCCCGGTGCGTCCCACGACAGGCTCTCCCCACCGGTGAGGCTTCCGATCGACGGCGGGTAGGCGTGCGGCTGTTCATACACCCGGGCCTCGTAGTACCGCAGCGCGCTGCGGATCGAACCCTCGTTCCAGGCGACGGGCGTCTTCATGGACCGGAGGTCCCTGAGTACGTCGGGCGCGGGGCGGTCCACGACGAAGTACAGGTGCAACCGCATCAGGCAGTACATGGCAGGCTGCTTCGGAGGATTGGGGTCGAGGTAGTTCTTGCCCCCGCCCCGGGCGCACGTGTCCATCACGGTGGTCCGCAAGGCTGGACCCCACGGGGAGGACATGCTGATCTCGTCGGCCCGAGCCCGCAGTTCGCGCTCGGTGCGCTCCCGCTTCTGTCGGACCTCGTCCGATGTGGCGATCCCCTTGAGCTTGCCCTTACTAGGGCTGCCGGAGCAGGCACCGACTCCAGCCAGAAGGAATACGAACAGCAGGGACGCAGCCTGGCCGGATCGCCGGCGTAAGGGTGAAGTCATGGCCTGAGTCTCCTACAGGCGCAAGGGCGACCATAGGGGCGGGGCCACAACAGGACCGGGGATCCGTCTGGCGGCCAGTGCGCCATCCTGCCCTCGGAATCCTCGGCGAGTTCAGGACCAGTTGCGTCGACCGGGGACCGGTCGACGCCCCCACAGGCCGGCAGGGCGGGGACTGCCGACAGCGGGCGCGGGGGAGAGTGGCGCCCCAGCCCTGGCCAGGGCCAGCCATCGCGCTCTGCCCTTCGCAGTCCTGCTCCGGTTATCAGCAAGCAGGCAGGAGCCTCGTTCCAACCACGCGAAAGCCCTGTGAGGGATCGCCGATGCTCACACCGTCAATCTCCGCCTCAAACCTACGCTCTAAATAGCGCCCCATCTCTCCTAGCCCATTTGGCAAAAACTGAACGTTGACTATGTCGCCGACCGCCGGCTCCAGGATTGTCTTGCGCACGAGTACGGCAACGCTGCTGATCATCCCGATAGGGTGCGCCGGTATTCATCGGACATGTCGGACGCGGAGTGGACGGCCGTCCGGCCTCTGCTGCCGGTGCCGGCCGGACTCCAGGGGCGGGGCGGGCAGCCGGAAGGTTATTGCCACCGCCAGATGATGGACGCGATCCGCTATATGGTCGCGGGCGGGATCTCCTGGCGGGCGATGCCTGCGGAATTCCCGGCCTGGGGCCGGGTTTACGCCTTCTTCCGCCGCTGGCGCGAACACGGGCCGATTGCCGAGTTCCAAGACCGGCTGCGTGGACGGGGCCCTGAGCGCGAGCGCCGTGAGGCTGAGCCCACGGCGGGCATCATCGACGCCCGTGCCCCGCCCGAAGCTCTTCCCGGCCCAAAGGTGAGCGTCGGACTTCTACCGGCAAGGCTTCGCGCAGGTCGGCTATCGATCCCGAATCCGTAACTTCCACGCCCTCCAGGTACCACCGGTCACCGACACTCGGGCCTCGCTCCACAGGACGCAGATAAGCTAAGTGATCTGACCACTGAGAGGCCGCAGTTTCTGGACCGCAAATGCCGAAGGTTGTCAGCGAGCTGGCAGTGCCAGTAGCAGTGCACGCTGGACCAAGTCAGGGCCGTACAGTCTCTGGGCGAGGGCGTGACCCAGGCCGTTGACAGCGACACGGATTAGCGAGGTGTCCCCAGCCAAGAACCGGCCGTGTGCCTCAGCGCGCATGGCCGTGATCTCCGCGTCGCTGAGTTGTTCCACGCCGTGAAGTTCGGGGAGGGGGGCTCGAGCTGGCGAGAGCTTGGCGCGGTGGGCGCGAGTACTTTCTCGACGAGCCCTCGTACTGCCACGCTGATCGGCGCCTGCCAGCGTATCCATTTCCCCCGCTTCCGCGGCCGCCGCCCCAACGCAATCGACCGCAAGCTCAGCAACTACGTACGCCGGGTGACTCAGGCATCTACGGGCTCCTTCCGGGTGGCCAAGGCATCACCCACGTCATGACCCTGGAGAAGCGTGTAGCTCAGCTCGTGCGCTCCCCACGTCGTCTTCTCCGCCGTCTGCGGATCCAAGCTGCCGCCACTGCCGACCCGCCGCTGAGCGAGAGCGAGCGCCAGGTCCTTCTCCCAGAACCGGCTCAGCCCTCCGAGGGCTGAACTTAGAGGTCAGGGCAGCCTCCCGACGGCACCGTGGCAAGGGAGGCTGCCCTGCACCCAGGCGCCGCCGCGACCTCCTCAGCGGAGACACCTGGCATCCGGCGTCTCTGCTGGCAGCCCTCGCAGACGCAGAGGGATGACGAAGGCAGGGGCGGCACGAAGCGAGGACCGTGTCTGGATCGAAAACTCCTGGCACCAGCAGTCACCGCACCCTGCTCCCGGACGCCGGCTGACAGCATGCGGTCACGTCCGCTGGAGTGGTGTAGTGACGGCCACTCGGTGATCTCGTTTTGAGGCTATGCGGTGAGTTCGGTGGGCAGGGCGGTCTCGTCGGT
>NZ_JBSFUR010000091.1:0-8480 GCF_053591895.1 Streptomyces sp. NPDC002867
TTCGAGATGATCGAACGACACGGGTCGATGGGCTTCGGCAAGGGCAACTTCAAGGCGCTGTTCGAGGCGATCGAGCGCGAGCAGGCGAAGCGCGGGAATCTCTGACGCTCCGCCACTGCCACCGCCGCGGCCCCCACGGACCTGACCTGTGGGGCCGCGGCGTCCTGTGCCGCCCGTTTACGATCGTCGGCGTGTGCGCAAACGTCATGGTCGCCGAGGACGACGACAAACAGGCCGAACTGATACGCCGTTACCTGGAGCACGAGGGGCACACCGTCACCCTCGTACCCGACGGCAGAGCGGCCATCGAATCCGTCCGCAGCCGCGAGCCCGACCTGCTGCTGCTCGATGTGATGATGCCCCGCGCCGACGGACTGGACGTACTGCGCGTCCTGCGCGCCGAGGCGCGCGAGCTGCCGGTGCTGATGCTCACCGCCCGCACCACCGAGGACGACCTCCTCCTGGGCCTCGACCTCGGCGCCGACGACTACATGACCAAGCCCTACAGCCCACGGGAGCTGATGGCCCGGGTACGCACCCTGCTGCGCCGCGCCCGGCCGGCTGCTGCTGCCAGGCCGTCGTCGGCGCTCGCCGTCGGAGCGCTGCGCGTCGACCCGGACCGGCACGAAGTGACCGTCCATGGCGAGCCGGTGGAGTGCACACCCGGCGAGTTCCGCATCCTCGCGGCGATGGCGGCCGAGCCCGACCGGGTCTTCACCAGGCAACTGCTGTTGGCCGAACTCCACGGCTACGACCGGTACATCAGCGACCGCACCGTCGACGTCCACGTCATGAACCTGCGCAAGAAAATCGAACCCGCGCCGCGCCGCCCGGTGCGCCTGCTCACGGTCTTCGGCGTCGGCTACAAACTGACCGACCCCGACAGGCGGCCGGCCCGTGCGACGTCCTGACCGGCCGGGCCCCAGGCGACTTCCGTTCCGCAAGAGCCTGTTGGGTCGGCTCCTCGCCGTCTCCGCCCTCGTCGCCGCCTGCTCCGTGGGCGCCACCGCCTGGCTCGCCGTGCAGACCACCTCGGGTGCGATCAAGCAGGAACAGGGCCAGAACCTCGCCGACGACGCCCGGATCTACAACACCCTCCTCGGCTACGCCGCCACCCACCCCCGATGGGACGGCGTCGAAGCGACCGTACGCAGACTCGCCGCGCAGACGGGCCGGCGGATCGCCCTGACCACCCAGCAACGCACGCCCCTCGCCGACTCCGCCGACTCCGGTCCCGCCCTGCCGCCCCGCGCCTCGGCCGTCGTCGACCCGCTCTCCCCGGACACCGCTCTCGCGCCGGCCGGCGGCTCGCAGGCCGGCACGGCGGACCGCATCGATCCACGGGCAGTGGGTCCCTTCAAGCTGCCCGCGAGCGAAGCCACCCTGCTGCGCGGCATCGCGCAGCGGGCGGCCGACTGCCTCGGCGGGCACGGCATCGCCGCCGACGTCGTCGAAGCGCCCAGCGGCCGGCCCCACATCCAGACGGTCGGCAACGATCCCGACCGTGCGGAGGGAGCGCGGTGTCCGACGGACGCCCTCGACACCCCCACCGCCACCGAGGCCAAGGCGCTCACCGCGCTCGACGACCTCGCCAACGCCTGCCTTGCCCGCCAGGGCCGCGACGCGGTGCGGCTGAACCTCGACCTGTCCTGGAACAGCACCCCGGAGCCCGCCGCGCCCGCCCCGCGCGAGGTCGGCGACGACACGGACCGGGCCGTCGCCTCCTGCGTGGGCACCGCCCGGCGCGAGCAGCTCAGCTCCTACGTCGCCTCGCCCGCGCTGCTGTTCATCGGCGACCCGGACACCGCGAACGTGCCCGGCTTCGCGCTCTCCCCGGCCAACACCGCGCGGATCGCGGGCGCGACGGCCCTCGTACTGGCCCTGACCTTCGGGGCCTCCCTGCTCGCCGCCACCCGGCTGGTACGGCCGCTGCGAGCCCTGACCGGCGCCGCCCAGCGGATGAAGGACGGCCACTCGGAACAGGTACCCGTCAGCGCCGACAACGAGATCGGACGCCTGGCCGAAGCCTTCAACGACATGGCCGCCCACCGCGCCCAGCTCGAGGAACAGCGCAAGGCGATGGTCAGCGACATCGCCCACGAACTGCGCACACCGCTCAGCAACATCCGCGGCTGGCTGGAGGCGGCACAGGACGGGCTCGCGGAGCCGGATCCGGCGCTCATCTCCTCGCTCCTGGAGGAGGCCGTGCAACTCCAGCACATCATCGACGATCTGCGGGACCTGGCGGAGGCCGACGCGGGCGCACTGCGCCTGCATCCCCGGCCCGTACGCATCGGCGAACTCCTCGGCCAGGTCTCCGCGGCGCACCAGCGCCTCGCGGAGACCGCCAACATCGCGCTGCACTCCGATGCCGACGGTGCCGTACCGGTGCTGACGGCCGACCCGGTCCGGCTGCGCCAGGCCGTGGGCAACCTCGTCTCCAACGCGCTACGCCACACTCCGGCGGGCGGGAACGTCACGCTGAAGGCGTACGAGGCGGAGCCCGGCACTGTCGCCGTGGAGGTCACCGACACGGGCAGCGGCATCCCGGCCGAGGCCCTGCCGTACGTCTTCGACCGCTTCTGGCGCGCGGAGAAGTCCCGCAACCGGCGCACGGGAGGCAGCGGGCTGGGTCTGGCGATCGTCCGCAAGCTGACAGAGGCGCACGGCGGCACCGTCCATGTCGCCAGCACCGAGGGCCAGGGCTCCACCTTCACGCTGCGGCTCCCGACGGCCGGACCTGATGAGATGACCACAGCGGTCTGACAGCTTTCTCACAACTCCACGACAGCCTGTGGCCGAGCCCGTGGCCCTGCGAGACACGGGCGACAGAAGACCAGTTGAAATGGAGCCATCCCTATGACCCACCGTTTGCGCGCCCTCGCGGTAGCCGGCCTCGTGGCCGGCACCGCGTTCCTCCCGTCCACGCCGGCGCTCGCCTCCGACGGCCCTCACGCCGACCGAACCCCTTCCCCGGTCCCGGCCCCGGCCCGCGGCGACGACACGCCCCGCCCGTCGACGGCCCCGCGCGGCGGTGTCGCGGCAGGTGACAAGCCGACCCCGGCTCCTGCCGAGCGGAGGGACGCGGCGCCCGCGCCCGCGGCCCCGCGGGGCGGCGTGAACGCGGGCGAGCGCCCCGCCGCCACGGAGGACACCACAGCCACGGCACTCGCCGGCTCCGCCGCTGCGATCACCCTGCTCGCCGGCGCCGGCACGATCGTCCTCCGCCGCCGCAGGGCCGCGGGCGCAGCTTGACCCCCTGCCCAGGCGCCGCCCGGGCGGCCTGCGGCAGCTGACGGCTCCGCGGGTTCGGCGGCGCACCGGCCCACACGAAGGGAGGGCGGCCCGGCGCGGCGCCCTCCCTTGACGGGACACACAGTCCGGCGGCGCCCGGGGCGTGGTCCGGCGGCCCGCCCCCACCCACGAGGGCGAGGGACGCCCGGCCCTCGACGCGCGACCTCGCACCCGTCACCTCCGTATCCCTCACAGGGCAAGCCGGCCGATCCGCCGCAGCCCCCGCCCCGTGGCACGGACGCCGTCGGGCCGCCGCCCCGTAGGCATCCGTCATCCGGCGGCCCACGCCACCACCACCCCCGTCCACGACCCCGAGCCCACATCACACCCGGAGTGCCCCATGCCCAGACCCCGACACCGGCGCGCCCGGGCGGCCCGTGCGATCGCGGTCGGTGCGTGCCTCGCGTTTGCCGCAGTCGCTGGGTGCTCCGCGCCCCGGTCGACGGGCGCCGAGCCACAGGCCTCGGCGCCCGCTTCTTCCTCCGCGACGGCGCGCCCCACTCCCGCAGAGCCCGTGCAGATCGCCATCCCCTCGATCGGCGTGCGCAGCGCCCTCATGCGTCTCGGGTTGAACGCGGACGGCACCGTCGAGGTGCCGCCCGCGGAGAAGGGCATGACCGCCGGCTGGTACACCGGCGCGGCCGTCCCGGGTGAGCCGGGCGCTGCCGTGGTCATCGGGCACAACGACACCCGGTTCGGCCGGGCCGTGTTCCACGACCTCAAAAACGTCCGCAAGGGCGCGGACATCACCCTTCGCGACGCCGCCGGAAAGACGTTGCGCTTCACCGTCACCGGCACCGAGACGGTCAGCAAGAACGCGTTCCCCACCGAGCGGGTCTACGGGGCGATCGACGCCCGCGCCCTGCGTCTCGTCACCTGCGACGGGGCCTTCGACGACGAAGGCCACCCCGTGAACAACCTCATCGTCTACGCCACCCTGCGCCGATAGCCGGCGGCCCGGTCAGCCGGACGTGTTCACCGCCGAAGCCGCGGCCGCCGGGCGTTGCAACGGCCGCAGCTCGGGGGTGGGCAGCGCTGCGGCCGGCCTGGCGACGCCACGGTGCTCACCGAGGCCGAAGGAGCCGCAGGCACCGAAGGAACCGCGGGGGTTATGCAGGTCGAACGGGAGCAACCGCCAGCCGCTGTCGTTCGAACTGGGCATCGTGAACTGCTTGCAGGACCTGGGAGATGAGGGGCTGCCGTGATGTCTGCTGTGCCGTTGCCACACGCCGAGGTCTGCCAAGTGCCCCTCTAGCCGCTAAAGGGTTTCCGGACTGCAGGCCGCCACCGCCGCCAGTCAGCACAGCCTCGCCGCGGTGACAGCCACGTACCATCGCTGACGCCCCGCGCCGACTCGCCCACTGAACTGGCCCGGGGCACGCTGGGAGGCGTGACCAGCGCGTCGATCGTCGTGCACCGGCCCTCCCGTACGGGCGGCCGGAGAGTCACTGTGCATAGCAGCGGCCGGGACGAGGTCCTCCAAACCCCCTAGAGTGACCACGATGACCTGGTCGTGTTTCTCGAAGGCGCTGGCGTCGCCGACCTCGAGGCCATCCTGGACGACCCGCAGTGGGGGAGTGGCGCGGCGGCCCCGCCCATGAGTTCAGCGCCGCCTGACGTCCAAGAGGTCGCGGGGCGGACAGGGAGGTCCTGCCCGACCCCGCCAATTAGTCGATCAGGTTGTGCAGTCCTGCCGCGCAGCCTGGGGCGGCGGCAACGGCGCCTACGTCGTCGCGGCGTTCGAGGGAGACCTGCGAACCCGGGCCATCGAGAGCGCGACGTTCGAGCTGATCGCATGACCGCAGCAGTCACTCAGACGTTCACCGTCATCGGCCTGACCCTGGACGTCGACTGCACCGAGCTGCTCATTGCCGCCGTCCTGCCCGGCCCGGTCGCCGACCAGATCGAGCTGCTCGCCACCAGCGAGGCCGACTTCACCCGCTGGGCAGACGAGTTCGACGCCCCCGACCCCGACACGGCCGCCGCCCTCGCCTACGAGCACTGCCGAAGGTGGGACGACGAGGTCTGATCCACGGGGCGCAGCCATCCGGCTGCGCCCCACACTTCTCCGGCCCCCCTTCGGCCGCCGGGCGAGGGGAGGCCGGCCGGAGCCTCGCCGAGGCCGCCGGCCCCGCGTCACCGCCCGAGGGGGGCCCGGGCGCAGCAGTCCGGCAGGCGCATCACCGTGGGGGCGCAGCACCCGTTCTCTCCCCGGGTGCGGGGCGCTGCGCCGTCCGTGCCGCCCGGTGGGGCGGTCCGCTTCGCTCCCCGCCCCACCTCGCTGCGTGCCGGGCACTCCGCTGCGCTCCGACCCGGACCGAGCGCTGCGCGCTCTCACGCACCTTCGGGCTCGGCAGCCGGTCGACGGGGACGCTGCGCGCCCCGCTCCCTCGCTTCGCGCTGCCGTTCCCCTCGGCCCACGGCGCTGCGCGCCATGGGGCGGCGACACGGCCCGCACAGTGCCCCGCACCCGGGGCCCGAAACCCGCCCCGACCATGGGAAATGCGGCCGCGAATTGACCAAGAACCCTTGAAATGAATACTCAGAGAATGCATAACCGAAGTATGCGGATCGGCGGTGGCAGTCGATCCGCAGCCGAAAGCGCACACTCCGATCCGAGGGAGAACCATGCCGAACGAGAACGCCCGCCGTCACCTCTCCGCCGTCCCCGCCCCGGCACCGGCCCCCGAGCCGGAAATGCCCTGGACCGAGGCCGAGATGGAAGACGCCATGGGCTTCCTCCTGGCCCGGATGGTGCCGTTGACGCAGCGCACGGGCTGGAAGATCGAGGAGATCATCGAGTCGGACATCTTCGGCTTGCGCCCTGGCCTATGTCGCGGCTCTGCATACCAACCCGCTGCTCCCCAGGACCGGCCAGGCCAGGGTGCTCGACGCGCTCGCCTTCTCCTGCTGCGTCCGCATGCTCGTCAGTGCCCCCGAGGGCTTTGGCGATGTCACCGACCGACTCGTCCTCGACAGCATCCAGTGGTGCACCCCGGCCCTCGACCGTGAGGACCTGAGCGGGTGAGGGCAGGCCGAGTGTGTCGAGGCGGTGGTGGTCGGAGGTGTCGAGGAGCAGGTGTCCGAGGAGCTGCCGTACGAGGTCTGCACCGACCCTGCCCCATCCGGGTCGGCCAGCCGGTTGATCCGCCGGGCGATGCGGGCGCCCGGCGGTCTGGCCAAGGGTGGCGTCACCATGAACCGTGGACCTTCCCGGCCACAGCTCCAGTCGCGCTAACTGCCGCTTCTGCGGTCAGCCGTCCCCGCCGAGGACGGGTACCAGGGGGCGCCCGTCGGTGAGCAGCCGGTTTATCTCGTGCGCGGCGGCCTTGTCGAGGAAGTACAGGTTCATGCACTGGCCGTTGCCTCTTGTCCAGAAGCGGCGTCCGTCCTGCTGCAGGTCATCCATCAGGTAGCTGACCACCAGCGTGTCCGCCCAGTCGTCGTGCACTTCGGCGGTCCAGCGCTGCCGTCGGCCGTCGATGGTGTACTCGATCCACGCCTCTTCCGATCCGAGGTCGACGTGGTCTCGCAGGTCGGTGAAGGCGTCCGGACGGCCGGCAATCCGGCACAGCTGGCGGGCGATCCTGACGTACGCGCCAGGGCCGTGGACGCACTCGGTGTCGAAGGTCCACGCCTGGTCGCAGAACCACCGCCCCCATGGCTCCCGCTCTACCTCGACGCCCAGGATGGACAGCAGGAGTTCGTATGGCCTGCGCTCGAACAGGTCCCGGGGCAGGGAGTAAAGCAGGTCGTCGACGGTTCTGTCGGCTGCGAGCGGCAGGCCGAGCCCTGCCAGCCGGGAGATCTGTGCTTCAAGTTGCATAGCCGCCGATCGTAGTGATGGCCGCCGACAGTCGAGTACTCCACTCGACCGGGCCGCCCGGGCCCGCGCCCTGCGACTGCCCGTGGGGCCGTGTCCGTCCTGCCGTTCCACAACTTCGGCGAATACACCGACGTTGACGCGGAAGCCGTCCTCGACGTCATCGCCTTGCTGTCGCTGACGTCCGGCCGCATCGGCGGCGCGGTCGTGTGCACCAACCACGCCGACGACACCTCCCGCGTCCTCGGCTGGCGACTGAGCGACTGCATCGCCCCCCCGCTGGGCAGGGCCGAGATCTTCAGTGCCTACTGCACGGACGCCGCCACCGGCGAGCCGATCCCGCCGGAGCCGGGCACGGAGTACGCCGTCTCCCCGCCGGTGCTGGCCTGGCGCCCGTCACCGGGGCGCAGTCCGACCGGCTGCGCCCCACCCGGCCTGGATCGGCGGAGTGATTCCCTGTCGGTGAAGGGCGGTTCCCATAGACGCCAGTGATACGTATGGGATATAGTTGTCTTATTGGTCGGCGGTGGCAGTCGGCCGACACCGAGAACACACCCTTTGTGAGAGATGGAGTCACCCATGACCCGTACGCCCGACGCCCTGCTCGTCACCCCCGAGGCGGACATCGTCCCGGTCGACCTGCCCGCCGACCCCGACGCGCGGCTGACCGTCATACGCTCGGTGATCCGCTGCGAGCGGGTGGACGTCGTGGGGCTCACCAGCCGGCTCGACATGTGGCTGGACGACGAGGGGCTCTACAACCACCCGGTCAACAAGCTCGCGACGGTGCTGGCGTTCCGCTTCGGCTTCACCTGCCAGGACTACCACGGGCCCGTCCTGCTGACCGGCGGCGCGGACGCCGAGGGCGAGACGGTGCCGCTGTCCAAGGACAAGCTCCTGGCGCTGCTGACCAGCCTCGAAGAGGAGCTTTAAGCCCCACCGCCGGAGCAGCCCACCCCGGCTGCTCCGGCCCCGGCTGGAGCTGTCTGACCAGGCGTGGGAGGTGCTGGCGCAGGCGGGTGGGAACGTGGCGGTGCTGCACCGATTGCGGCCGCCCGGAGCCGGATAGCTGCAGGACCGACTAGTCGGCTTGCACGACCTGGCCACCTGGTGCGCCGCCCACGGCCGCGCAGTGTCCTGGGCGTGACCGCGCCGTGTCCCGGGCCGCGCCGCCGCCCCGGATTCCTCAGAGCCGGCCCTCGTCCGCCGGGTGGAACCGGTCCTCGTTCACCGGCTCGGTGTCGCCCGCGCGTGCCGCCTCCAGCTGTGCGGCGAAGGCGAGGCCGAGGAACAGCGCGACACCGGTCAGGTTCGCCCACAGCAGCAGTGCCATGAACGCCGTGAGCGGCCCGTAGACGGCACC
>NZ_JBSFUR010000092.1:0-8041 GCF_053591895.1 Streptomyces sp. NPDC002867
GGAGGTGAGGGACGTCGTAGGCCTTGTCGGCGTGAAGGCGTTGGGGCTTGGAGTCGGCCGTGTGGGATTCGTGTCCCATGTGGAAGTGGGACAGCATCGGCTTCAGTGCCTGGCTGTCGTGGGTGTTGGCTGCGGAGAGTCCGACGCGTAGGGGCAGTCCGTTCGCGTCGGACAGGACGTGCATCTTGGAACCGGGGGTGCCGGTAAGAACTCTGTCACCAGCCGCAAAACGGCGGTGATCTTGTGGGGGTGTCACCCGTGTGGGTGAGTCCGGGGTCGTACAGCTGCGCGGGGTGAAGCCCCGAGAGGACGCTCGACAACTGTGACCCGTACCTCTTTGAACCTGGACGACCTGGTCGAGCACTGGACGCTGTTGAAGGACGAGCAGGGGCTTGTGACCGGCAAGCGCGGTGCGACGCGGCTGGGATTCGCCGTGTTGCTGAAGTTCTACACGCAGTACGGCCGGTTTCCCCGGGGCCGGTTCGAGCTGCCGGGCGAGGCGGTGGAGTTCGTCGCCCGGCAGGTACGGGTGCCTGCGTCCGAGCTGGATGCGTATGAGTGGAGCGGTCGGACGGTCGAGTACCACCGTGCGCAGATCCGCGGGCACCTGGGCTTTCGTGAGTGCAGCGTCGCGGACGCGGACAAGCTGTCGGCCTGGCTCGCCGAGCATGTCGCCTGCAAGGAGCGGCGGCCGGAGCAGGTACGGGTGGAGCTGCTGGCCCGCTGTCGTACGGAGTGCATTGAGCCGCCCACCCCGGGGCGGTGCGACCGGATCGTGGGGGCGGCGCTGCGGGCTGCCGAGGAGACGCTGACGGCGCGTATCTCGGCACGGATCACGGTGGAGAGCATCGAGCGGATCGTTGCCCTGGTCGCCGGCGCCGACCAGGAGGACGACGCGGTGCCCGGTGACGCCGGGGCTGGTGAGGGCGAGGACGGTGTGCCGGTCCTGGGGAAGATCAAGGAAGCGCCCGGCAACGTCAGCCTGGAGACGATGCTCACCGAGATCGACAAACTGCTGGCGGTCCGCGCGATCGGACTCCCGCCGGATCTGTTCGCCGACGTCGCGCCGAAGGTTGTAGCCAACTGGCAGGCGAGGGCCGCAGTGGAGTCGCCCTCTCATCTGCGCACGCATCCGCTGCCGTTGCGGGTGACGCTGCTGGCCGCGCTGCTGCACGAGCGGGAGCGGGAGATCACCGACACCCTGGTGGAGCTGCTGATCTCCACGGTGCACCGGATCGGGGCACGGGCGGAGAAGAAGGTCACCGAGCAGTTGGTCAACGCCTTCAAGAAGGTGTCGGGCAAGGAGAACATCCTCTTCAAGCTCGCCGAGGCGGCGATCGGCGAGCCGGAGGGCACCGTCCGTGAGGTTGTCTACCCGGCGGTGTCCGGCGGTGAGCAGACACTGCGGGAGCTGGTGCACGAGTTCAAGACCCGCGGCCCGGTCTACCGGCGCACCGTGCAGACCACGCTGAAGGCGTCGTACACCAACCACTACCGGCGCGGGCTGATCAAGCTCCTGGACGTGCTGGAATTCCGCTCGTCCAACCACACCCACCGGCCCGTGGTCGAGGCCCTGGCGCTGGTGGCCCGGTATGCGGCGGCGGGCAACACCACGTACTACCCGCTGGGCGAGACCGTGCCCGTGCACAAGGCGATGGGCGGGGACTGGGCGGAGGTCGTCCACCGCACCGACACGCGCGGTCGGTGCCGGGTGGTGCGCATGGTCTACGAGGTCGTCGCTTTCCAGGCCCTGCGCGACCAGCTCAAGTGCAAGGAGATCTGGGTCGTCGGCGCCGACAAGTGGCGCAACCCGGATGAGGACCTGCCGCAAGACTTCGCCGAGCGGCGCGAGGAAAACTACCGCGAGCTGCGCAAGCCCCTGGATGCCGCCGTCTTCGTCGACGAGCTGCGCGAGCAGATGGCCACCGAGCTGACGCTGCTGAACGACCGGATGCCGCGCCTGAGCTGGCTGGACATCGCCGAGCGGAAGTCCGGGGCGATCCGGCTGACCCCGGCCGAGGCCCAGCCCGAGCCGCGCAACCTCCGCAGGATCAAGGGCGAGGTACAGCGCCGCTGGGGCATAGTGCCGCTCATCGACATGCTGAAAGAGGCCGTGCTTCGCACCGGCTGCCTGGACGCGGTCACCTCCGTCTCCGGCGGCGGCAGCCTCTCGGCGGAGGTCCTGGCCGAGCGACTGCTCCTGGTGATCTACGCCTACGGTACGAACACCGGGATCAAGGCCGTCGCGTCCGGCGGCCACGGCCATACCGAGGACGAACTGCGCTACGTGCGGCGCCGCTACCTCTCGGCGGAGGCCGCCCGCGCCATCGCCGTGAACATAGCGAACTCCACCTTCGCCGCCCGCAGCACCGACCTGTGGGGCCAAGGTTCGACCGCGGTCGCCTCCGACTCCACGCACGTGCGCGCCTACGACCAGAACCTGTTCACCGAGTGGCACTCGCGCTACGGCGGGCGCGGGGTACTCATCTACTGGCACGTGGAGAAGAAGTCCCTGGCCATCCACTCCCAGCTGATCAACTGCACCGCCTCCGAGGTCGCCGCGATGGTCGAGGGCGCGATGCGGCACGGCACCACCATGGACGTCGAGGCCAACTACACGGACTCGCATGGCCAGTCGGAAATCGGGTTCGGCATCACCCGGCTGCTGAACTTCGACCTGCTGCCGCGCATCAAGCGGATCAACAAAGTCAAGCTGTACCGGCCGAAGGCGGGTGACCCGGACGCCTACCCGCAGCTCAACCCGGCGCTGACCCGCCCGATCCGTTGGGAACTGATCGCCCAGCAGTACGACCAGATGATCAAGTACGCCACCGCGATCCGTACGCGGACCGCGTCCACCGAGGCGATCCTGCGCCGCTTCACCCGCAACGCCTCCCACCCCACCTACGCGGCCATGCTGGAGGTCGGACGGGCGCAGAAGACCATCTTCGTGGCCCGCTACCTGCGGCTTCGGGATCTTCAGCGGGAGATCGAGGAGGGCCTCAACGTCATGGAGTCCTCCAACGGCGCCAACAGCGTGATCGCCTACGGCAAGGGCGGGGAGATCGCCTCGAACCGGCGCGACGAGCAGGAGATGTTCGTTCTGTGCCTGCGGATCCTCCAGTCCGCCCTGGTCTTCGTGAACACCCTGATGCTCCAGGACGTCCTCGGCGAACCGGAGTGGGCAGACCTCCTCACACCCGCCGACCGGCGCGGCCTGACCCCGCTGTTCTGGTCCCACGTACGCCCGTACGGGGAAGTAAACCTCGACATGGACGCCCGCCTGAACCTCACCGCGGCCACCGTGCCAGGCCCTCGCATACCAGCGGACAATGACGACGAGTAGCCAGTCGACCGAGCGTGAGTTCACGTACAGTCGAGAGCGCCCGTTTTGGGGTGCCGGGGAAGCTTCAAGTGGGTTCGGCCAGACGGGGCGCGAGAGCCCCGCATGCTGCGCTACCGTCCCCATCAACACTGCGATTTAGGGGGAGGTCGGGATGCTCGACCAGGCATTGATCGCACTGGCCGCGTCCGGCGGCACGGCGCTGGTGACGGCGGCAGGGACGGATGCTTGGAGGGGCCTACAGCAGGCGGTGGCGCGCTGGTTCGGTCGGGGCGATACGCAGCGTGAGCAGGCCGAGCTGGAGCGCCTGGACCAGACCGCGGCCGCCGTGCAGGCCACCGACCCGGCGGAGGCGGAGCAGGCACGCAACCGCCAGGAGGCCGTCTGGCAGACCCGCATCGAGACCCTGCTGGAGAACCTGGACGGGGCCAAGCGGGAGCGGGCGGCCGAGCAGCTGCGCAGCCTGCTTGCACAGCATGCCCCGCAGGGCGGCGTGGTCGCCGGAGCGGGCGGGCTGGCCGCCAACACGGTAGACATCCACGCCGAGCAGGGCTCGATCGCAGCTGGTGTGATCCACGGAGGGGCGCAGATCGGCACCCCTCCCATGCCGGCTCCGCCCCAGGGCTGAGCGGACCGGCCACCGCAAGCCCACCCGAAGTCCCGCACCACCCCATCGGCGACGGCACCAGGAGCATCACCGCGACCGGCGGCGGCTTCGCCGTCGGCATCGTCAACGGCGGAGTCCACCAACATCGGCATTCCGCCCCGCGGCGCGTGCCCGCAGCGTGGCCGCACCAGGTCGGCGTCCTCCCCGCCCGGGCGCAGTCCTTCCAACACCGCGACGAGGCGAACCGGCTGCAGACGATGGTCGACGGCGGTGGCACCGCGGTCCTGCGCCAGGTGTTGACCGGCATGGGCGGGGTAGGCAAGACCCAGCTCGCCACCGACTACGCCCACACCGCCTGGGACACCGGCGGCCTCGACGTCCTGGTCTGGGTCACCGCGAGCGCCCAATCGCCCGTGGTGACCGGATACGCGCAGGCCGGGGTCGAACTGTGCCAGGCCGACCCCGACGACCCGCAGCAGGCCGCGAAGCAATTCCTGGCCTGGCTGGCCCCGAAAGCCGGGCAGCGGCCGTGCCGGTGGCTGATCATCCTGGACGACGTCGCCGACCCCGCCGACCTGGTCGTCAACCACGACGACCCCAACAACCGGTTCAGCCTGTGGCCGCCTGCCAGCCCGTACGGCCGGACCCTGGTCACCACCCGCCGCCGCGATGCCGCCCTGACCGGAGAAGGCCGCCGCCTGGTTGACGTTGGCCTGTTCACCGAGGCCGAAGCCGTCGCCTACCTCACCACGTCCCTGGCCGCCCACGGCCGAGTCGAACCCGCTGACCAGCTCACCGCCCTGGGCCGCCAGCTCGGCTACTTGCCCCTGGCCCTCTCCCAGGCCGCCGCTTACCTCATCGACGCCGGCGAGGCCGCGGCCGCCTACCGCGACTTGCTGGCCGACCGCGCCACCAAACTCACCGACCTCGCCCCCGACGCACTGCCCGACGAGCAGGCCGTCGCCCTGGCCGCCGCCTGGACCCTGTCCATTGCCCGCGCCGACACGCTGCGCCCCGCCGGCCTGGCCCGGCCCATGCTCCATCTGGCTGCCCTGCTCGACGCCAACGGCATTCCCCAGGACGTGCTCACCGGCGAGGTGGCCCGCGCTCACCTCTCCGCATACCGCACCACAACCGGCCCCAACCCCACTGCGGAACCCGCCCCCGTCTCCCGCCCAGACGCGGTACGCGCCCTACGCGCCCTGGACCGGCTCAGCCTCATCGACCACAGACCGGGCACCCCCCACCAGGCCGTCCGCGTTCACCAGCTCATCCAGCGTGCCACCCGCGACACCCTCATCCCCGACCAGCGAGACCAGTACGCCCGCACCGCCGCCGATGCCCTCATGGCCGCCTGGCCCGAGATCGAACGCGACACCGCCCTCGCCCAGGCCCTGCGCGCCAACGCCGACGCCCTCACCCGCCACGCCGAAGACGCCCTATACCGGCCAGACGCCCATGGCGTGCTGTACCGCCTCGGCGAAAGCCTCGGTTACAGCGGCCAGGCCAGCATCGCCACCACCCACTTCCAGGACCTGGCAAACCGCGCTAACCGCCACCTCGGCCCCAACCACCCCGACACCCTCGTCGCCCGCAGGTGGCTGGCCTGGTGGCGGCGAGCGGCAGGGGACGCGGCCGGTGCCGTTGCCGCGTACGCCGAACTGCTGGCCGACCAGCTGCGGGTGCTGGGCGCAGACCACCCCGACACCCTGACCACCCGGCACGGCCTCGCTTACTGCCGGGGAGTGGCGGGGGATGCGACCGGTGCCGCAGAAGCGTTCGCCGAACTGCTGCCGGACCGGGTACGGGTGCTGGGCAAAAACCACCGCGACACCCTGACCACCCGCCGCCAGCTGGCCCACTGGCAGGGAGAGGCGGGGGATGCGACCGGTGCCGCAGTCGCACATGCCGAACTGCTGGCCGACCAGCTGCGGGTGCTGGGCGCGGATCACCGCAGCACCCTGACCACCCGCCTCAACCTGGCGGGGTGGCTGGAAGAGGCGGGGGATGGGGCCGGTGCCGCGGCCGCGTACGCCGAACTGCTGCCGGACCTGGTACGGGTTCTGGGCGAAGACCATCGGTACACCCTGACCACTCGCTACAGCCTGGCCTGGTGGCGGGGAGAGGCGGGGGATGCGGCGGGTGCCGTTGGCGCGTACGCCGAACTGCTGGCCGACCAGCTGCGGGTGCTGGGCGCAGACCACCCCGACATTCTGACCACCCGCCTCAGCCTGGCCTGGTGGCGGGGAGAGGCGGAGGGTGCGGCGGGTGCTGTTGCCGCGTATGCCGAGCTGCTGCCGGACCTGGTACAGGTTCTGGGCGAAGACCATCGGTACACCCTGACCACTCGCTACAGCCTGGCCTGGTGGCGGGAAGAGGCGGGGGATGGGGCCGGTGCCGCGGCCGCGTACGCCGAACTGCTGCCGGACCTGGTACGGGTTCTGGGCGAGGACCACGAGTACACCCTGGCCACCCGCCACCAGCTCGCCGAGTGGCAGGAGACGCTGGGAGAGTCGACTGCTCATCAATCGACCGATTGATGAGCAAGATCGGTAAGCAGCGGCACGTGGCGGGATCGATGCCGGATCATGCCCATAAAACGGTGTCAGAAAGTCGATGTGCTCAAGAACTTGAAGAGCACCCTTTTCTGTACGATCTGGCAGGTGCAGCCACCTCAGGATGACGACGCCGCCGATCTCCTCGCCCCCGTTCCGGCCGTACGGACCGGCAGCCTCGTGGGATACGCGCGCGTGTCCACCAAGGGGCAGTTGCTCGACCGGCAGATCCACGCCCTCACCGAAGCAAGGTGCATCCGGATCTTCGCCGACAAGAAGTCCGGCAAGAACGCCGAACGCGAGGAACTGTGGAAGGCCCTCGACTACCTGCGCGAGGGTGACACGCTCGTCGTCCCGTCGCTGGACCGGCTCGGCCGCTCCATCCAGGACCTCATCGCGATTGTGTCCGGCCTGCGCAAGCGTGGCGTCGGCTTCACCTCTCTGCACGAGGCGCTCGACACCACCACGCCCGGCGGGCGCCTGGTCTTCCACGTGTTCGCGGCCCTGGCGGAGTTCATCCGCGAACTCATCGTGCAGGGCACCAACGAGGGCCTGGACGCCGCCCGCACCCGCGGCGCCCGACTCGGCCGCCCGCCGGCGATGACCGAGGAGCAGGTACGGCACGCCCGCGACCTACTCGCCCGCCCGGAGAACACCGTCACCTCGATCGCCAAGCTCCTCGGCGTCTCCCGCAACACCATCTACAACTACGTGCCCGAACTCAAGGGTGGTCGCCTCACACTCGCTGAGGCGACAAGCACGCCGGAATTGCCCCAACCCACCAGGTCAGAGGACTGATTACCGCCGTTTGCGGCTGGTGACAGCGTTCTTACCGGCACCCCGACCACGGCGTGGGCCGGACCGGCTCGGGGCGGGCCTGGGTGCGCAGCTGCTCCAGCCGCACGGCGAGAACCCGGGTCCGGGCCTTCGCGGCGGCCTCGGTCGCGGCGCGCAGGGCGGCGTCGCAGTCGGGCATGGACTGGCGCGGATCGCGGAACGGGCGAGCGGTGCTGTTCACATGGATGTCGCCGCTCCGCACCTCCAGTCCGGGGTCGCTTCAAAGGATCGGCGCACCTTGGGCCGCCGCATGATCTCCTGCTTGATACGCAGCAGCCTTTCGTCTTCCGGCCGCTGCTGCCACACTGCCAGGAAGTGCGCCAGAGCGGGCATGAGCCAGTACTCGCGAAACGATGCGTCGTCGCCGGTACCGAGCACGTCCCTCGCCTGTGGGTGGAACAGGATGTACTTCAGTGCGTTCCGCAGCGGTGACGCGAAAGCATGCGGTGCAACGCTCGCAAAGAGGTCCCCGGAACGCCGAGTTGACGTAGATGTTCTCTGCCGTGCAGTCGCTGACGAGCGACGGGTAGAGGCAGTGGTCGACCAGTCGGCGGTAGATCTCCATGTCCGGCAGTTCATGCAGCTCGCTGGCGGTGGGCAGCGCGGGACTGTAAATCGTTCGGTGTAACTCCCGATCAAGGAAGATGCATCGATGACGAGCGAGAACGTGACTGAGGCCGAGACCGTCGAGGTGGCCGA
>NZ_JBSFUR010000093.1:0-6878 GCF_053591895.1 Streptomyces sp. NPDC002867
CCGTCCTCCGCCTTGCGATGCGTCCCCCAGGCCCCTGCGGGCCTGGGGAGACCCCATGCACCAGACCCTC
Source organism: Streptomyces sp. NPDC002867 (assembly GCF_053591895.1). Lineage (NCBI taxonomy): Bacteria > Bacillati > Actinomycetota > Actinomycetes > Kitasatosporales > Streptomycetaceae > Streptomyces > Streptomyces sp. NPDC002867. The sequence goes on from NZ_JBSFUR010000093.1 coordinate 71, forward strand.
CCCCTACGCCCTGCGGGCGTGGGGGCCCCACTCACTGCTCCGGCCTGATCCGAAAGAGAGGACCTGGTCCGCGCCCCCCTCGGTCAAGACCGCGGACCGATTTCGCCGCTCTCCGGCAACATCGCGGCATCGCCGCCCCCGCTCCCTGGCACCTCGTGACGGGAGCCGTCCGATCGGGCATACTCAACGCGCCAAAGCCGCCAACCAGCCTCTTTCGTGATCCGGAAGGGCACCATCGGCCTGGCAGAAGACCGGCGCCGCGCCCACACCCTGCCCGCGCGACGCCGCAGCGCCCGACAGGGAGGAGAGCGCCGCAATGCCCGACCGCGCCCCGCAGCCGGTGGACCGTCAGCTGCCCACCGAGGAGGCCAGGGATCTGATCGCCCTGGTCCGCGACATCGCCGAGCGGGAGATCGCTCCCCGCGCGGCCGAGGAGGAGGAGGCCGGGCACTTTCCGCGCGAGGTCTTCCGGCTCCTGTCCGAATCCGGCCTGCTCGGCCTGCCCTACGCCTCCGAGTACGGCGGCGGCGACCAGCCGTACGAGGTCTACCTCCAGGTGCTCGAGGAGCTGGCGGCCGCCCGCCTCACCGTGGGCCTCGGCGTCAGCGTCCACTCCCTCGCCTGTCACGCGCTCGCCGGCTACGGCACCAAGGAGCAGCGCGGCGAGCATCTGCCCGCGATGCTCGGCGGCGGCCTGCTCGGGGCGTACTGCCTCTCCGAGCCCGCCTCCGGTTCCGACGCGGCCTCGCTGCGCACCAAGGCGGTGCGCGACGGCGACGACTGGGTGATCACCGGCACCAAGGCGTGGATCACGCACGGCGGCGTCGCCGACTTCTGCACCGTCCTCGCCCGCACCGGTGGCGAGGGTGCCCGCGGCATCACCGCGTTCCTGGTCCCGGGCGACGCTCCGGGGCTGACCGCCGCCCTGCCGGAGAAGAAGATGGGCATGAAGGGCTCGCCCACCGCCCAGCTGCACTTCGACGGCGTCCGCATCCCCGACTCGCGCCGCATCGGCGACGAGGGACAGGGCTTCGCCATCGCGCTCTCCGCGCTGGACTCCGGGCGCCTGGGCATCGCGGCCTGCGCCATCGGCGTGGCCCAGGCCGCGCTCGACGCGGCCGTCGGGTACGCGACGGACCGCAAGCAGTTCGGCCGCCCGATCGCCGACTTCCAGGGACTGCGCTTCATGCTCGCCGACATGGCGACGCGTATCGAGGCCGGGCGGGCGCTGTACCTGGCGGCGGCGCGGCTGCGGGACGCGGGCCGGCCGTTCTCGCGGCAGGCGGCCATGGCCAAGCTGTTCTGCACCGACGCCGCCATGAGCGTCACCACGGACGCCGTCCAGGTGCTCGGCGGCTACGGCTACACGCAGGACTTCCCGGTCGAGCGCTACATGCGCGAGGCCAAGGTGCTGCAGATCGTCGAGGGCACCAACCAGATCCAGCGCATGGTCATCGCCCGTCACCTGGCCGGGCCCGAGACCCGCTGACCCGCCCCTCCCACGCCAGGGGCGCCGCGAGCCTGCTCCACTCGGGATCCCGGCGCCCCGGCAGCGTCCTGCCGCGGCTCGCCCACAGCGTGAGCAACTCGCGGTAGATCGGCGGATCCGCCGGGTGATGAACCGATTCTTCATCGGCGGGCACGAGAAGCCGCCGACGGCCGCGCGTCGCGGTCGTGGAGTACAGCGTCATGACGGGCCAACGCCCGGGCCCCGCGGCGGGTTACCGCCGGGCCGATTCGAGCGCCAGTCCACGGCGTACGCATGACGTCCGCGCCGTGACATGGCGGCGGGCCGCGGCAGCGCGGCCCGCGCGCTCAGGGGCGCGGAGTCAGGGGCGATGGGTCAGGCCGCGCGCCGCATCGGCGGCACCTTCAGCGGCCGCGACCCCGGACCGCCGACGTGCGAGAACGGCTGGGTGCGCCAGTCGAGCCCCTGGGGCAGCGTCAGCAGCAGGGCCATGTCCTGCTCCTGTGCCTCGAGCGACTCGTCCGCGGGCCGGGCCTCCCCGGCGGACCGGCCGGTGCCCGAGCACACCGTCAGACCGAAGGGGTTCCACGGGGTGGGGCACAGCGCGTGCTCCGGCAGGACGTCCTCGTCCGCCAGGAGAGCGATCGGCTGGGCGCAGTCCGGGCAGACGACCCGGTACATCTCGAAGGTGTCGTACGCGTCGAACTCGTCGCCGTCGGCCTTTTCGGCCGAATCGACGGGCTCCAGTTCGGCACGGCCGTCGTTCTTAACGCTCTGCATGGAGAATCTCCCCCTCGGATGGGCCGACCAGACGCTGATGGCCTCGACCACAGCAAGCAATGCCCATCGCGCGGGGCAGGTAACCGTGAGGTCACGACGGACCGGGGGTGCAAACCTGTGGTGTTCGTCACATGGCTGTCGTAAGGCCCCCTCGCGGCCGCTGTGGACTGTGCCGGAGGCGGCCCGGGGCAATAGGTTGATCCGCATGGAGGAGCTGGATCGTCAGATCGTGGAGTTGCTCGTCAAGGACGGGCGGATGAGCTACACCGACCTGGGCAAGGCCACGGGCCTGTCCACCTCGGCGGTGCACCAGCGCGTCCGCCGTCTGGAGCAGCGGGGCGTCATCCGCGGCTACGCCGCCGTCGTCGACCCCGAGGCCGTGGGCCTGCCGCTCACCGCGTTCATCTCGGTGAAGCCGTTCGACCCCAGCGCCCCCGACGACATCGCGGACCGGCTCGCCGGGGTCCCCGAGATCGAGGCGTGCCACAGCGTCGCGGGCGACGAGAACTACATCCTCAAGGTGCGCGTCGCCACGCCCCTCGAACTGGAGCACCTGCTCAGCCGCATCCGCTCCCTGGCCGGCGTCTCCAGCCGCACCACCGTCGTCCTGTCGACCCCGTACGAGGCCCGCCCGCCGCGTATCTAGGCTTGGTCCCATGACCGAGCGCACCGCCCCCCAGAGCGAACACCGCACCGTGCTGCTGCGCGGTGGAGAAGTCCACAGCCCCGCCGACCCCTTCGCCACCGCGATGGTCGTCGAGAAGGGACATGTCGCCTGGGTGGGGTCCGAGGGCGCTGCCGACGCCTTCGCCTCCGGCGTCGACGATGTCGTCGACCTGGAAGGCGCCCTCGTCACCCCCGCGTTCACCGACGCGCACGTGCACACCACGGCGACCGGCCTCGCGCTCACCGGCCTCGACCTCTCCGGCGCCGCGTCGCTCGCCGAGGCCGCCGAGCTCGTCCGCGCCTACGCGGACGGCCGCCCCGGCGACCGCATCCTGATCGGACACGGCTGGGACGCCGACCGCTGGCCCGAGGCCCGTGCGCCGCGGCGCGACGAGCTCGACGAGCTCACCGGTGGCCGGCCCCTCTACCTCACCCGTATCGACGTCCACTCCGCCGTCGTCACCACGGCCCTTCTGGACCTCGTCCCGGGCATCCGCTCCCTGGCCGGCTTCCGTGACGGCGAACCGCTGACCGGCGACGCCCACCACGCCGTACGCGCCGCCGCCTACGCGGCCCTCTCTCCGCAGCAGCGCACCGAGGCGCAGCGCGGCGCCCTCCGGCACGCCGCATCCCTCGGCATCGGAACCCTCCATGAATGCGGCGGTCCCGACATCTCCTCCGAGGACGACTTCACCGGCCTGCTGCAGCTCGCCCGGGACGAGCCGGGCCCGCGCGTGGTCGGCTACTGGGCCGACCGGGACGTCGAGCGGGCGCGCGCCCTGGGCGCTCTGGGCGCCGCCGGCGACCTGTTCGCCGACGGTTCCCTCGGCTCGCACACCGCCTGCCTCCACGAGCCGTACGCCGACGCCGGCCACACCGGCGCCGCCCACCTCGACGCGGACGCCGTCGCGTCCCACGTCGTCGCCTGTACCGAGGCCGGCCTCCAGGCCGGGTTCCACGCCATCGGCGACGCGGCCCTGACCACGGTCGTCGACGGCGTCCGCGCCGCGGCGGACAAGCTGGGCCTCGCCCGCGTCCGCGCCGCCCGTCACCGCGTCGAGCACGCCGAGATGCTCACCCCCGAAACCATCGCCGGCTTCGCCGAGTTCGGACTCACCGCCTCCGTCCAGCCGGCCTTCGACGCGGCCTGGGGCGGCGAGAGGGGCATGTACGCCCAGCGGCTCGGCGCCGAACGCGCCCGCACGCTCAACCCGTACGCGGCACTGCTGCGCGCTGGCGTCCCCCTGGCCTTCGGCTCCGACAGTCCCGTGACTCCGCTGGACCCGTGGGGGACGGTCCGGGCGGCCGCCTTCCACCGCACCCCCGAGCACCGCATCTCCGCCCGGGCCGCCTTCACCGCCCACACGCGGGGCGGCTGGCGGGCCGTCGGCCGCGACGACGCGGGTGTCCTGGTGCCCGGAGCGCCGGCGGACTACGCGGTCTGGCGCACCGGCGAACTCGTCGTCCAGGCACCCGACGACCGCGTGGCCCGCTGGTCCACCGACCCGCGCTCGGGCACCCCGGGTCTGCCGGACCTCACGCCCGGCAACGACCTGCCCGTCTGCCTGCGGACGGTGGTCTCCGGCCACACTGTCTTCGGGGGACCGAACGGGTGACGTGCGGACATTTCGTACCGCCGATCGATGCCCGGGCCGCTCGGCCTCGACCTGCGGATCTTCGCCTCTGACCTGGTGATACGGCCGATTCCCGCTGGTGGCGCGACTGTTGACAGCGAGCGCCCACCGGCCGGTAGGTTCGGCCGGGTCCACCACAGGACGTCCGACCGGCACCTTCCACGCAGTCGTCGAACGCCGCTGGGCCATGGGGTGGTGTGCCGCACCGGCGCACCACCACTGGGAGCCAGGTTCAGCGCCCGCGCCTCGGGGGCAGAGGGAAGGCTTCAGCCGGTCGGCAGGTGCGACCCGGGTGGGGCCCGGCGTTCAGTAGACAACGGCTCTCGGTCGACCCGCAGCCAGCGGGCCCCAGGTCGGCCCGAAGGACGCCGGGTCCGATCCGCTGCCGCCCACCGCCGTCCGACGGCCCGCTCCCCGCTCCGGCGGCCGGACGAGACTCTGCGACGCTCCTGCCCGTCATCCGCTGCGTCATGATCCGCCGCCACCCCGCGGTGCGTTCCGCGCGCTCGCTATGGTGGGGCTCTGCGTACGGACTTTAAGGGGCAGCAGTGAACGACGGTGGTGCGGTTCCCCATGGCGGACCCCAGGGGAGGCGGTACGGCCCGCTCGGCAGGACCCTGGTGATCATCCCGACCTACAACGAGGCCGAGAACATCAAGGCGATCGTCTCGCGGGTGCGCGCCGCCGTGCCCGGCGCCGACGTCCTCGTCGCCGACGACAACAGCCCCGACGGCACGGGCAAGTTCGCCGACGAGCTCGCCGCCACCGACGAGCAGGTGCACGTCCTGCACCGCAAGGGCAAGGAAGGGCTCGGCGCCGCGTACCTGGCGGGCTTCCGCTGGGGTATCGAGCACGGCTACGGCGTCCTCGTCGAGATGGACGCCGACGGATCCCACCAGCCGGAGGAACTGCCCCGGCTGCTCACCGCGCTCAAGGGTGCGGACCTGGTCCTCGGCTCGCGCTGGGTGCCGGGCGGCCGTGTCGTCAACTGGCCCCGGCACCGGGAGTTCCTCTCCCGAGGCGGCAGCACGTACTCCCGCATGCTGCTCGGCGTGCCCATCCGTGACATGACCGGCGGCTACCGGGCCTTCCGCGCCGAGACGCTGCAAGGTCTGGGGCTCGACGACGTCGCCTCGCAGGGCTACTGCTTCCAGGTCGACCTCGCGCGCCGGGCCGTGGCCGCGGGGTTCCACGTCGTCGAGGTCCCGATCACCTTCGTCGAACGCGAACTGGGCGACTCGAAGATGAACAGGGACATCGTGGTCGAGGCGCTGTGGCGGGTCACGGCCTGGGGCGTGGGGAGCCGGGCGAAGAGGCTGCTCGGCCGGAGGCCCGGGGCTTCCTGATCCACTCCTTACGCCACTGCGGCGGGCGTCCAGGCACACTGGGGGGCATGACGACCGGCGCATCGACCCCGACCGCACCCCGGCGCTCACGCGCCCGCACCCTCGCTCCTCTCGGCATCGCCGCCTGGCTGGTCCTCGAGATCTGGCTGCTGACCCTCGTGGCCGGAGCGGCCGGCGGCTTCGCCGTCCTCGGCCTCCTGGTCGGCGCGGGCGTGCTCGGCACGGTGGTGATCAAGCGGGCGGGACGCCGTGCCTTCACCAACCTCACGAAGACGCTGCAACAGCAGCCGGGTGCCGCCGCGCCGACGGGCAGCGGAGAAGGCAACGGCCTGCTGATGCTCGGCGGCCTGCTGCTGATCCTGCCCGGTCTGGTCTCGGACGTGCTGGGCCTGCTGCTCCTGCTGCCGCCCGTGCGCACCCGGCTCGGCCGGTCCGCGGAGCGCTCACTGGAACGCCGGATGAGGGCGGCGTCGCCGGGCACGCTGGGCAACGCCTTCCAGCAGGTCAGGATCCACCGCCCCGACGGCAAGGTGGTCCAGGGAGAGGTCGTCCGCGAGCCGGGTGCGGGGCGCCCGGACGAGCCGGATGTCCCGAGGCCCCCGCTGACCCCCTGACGCCGCGTCCTCCGCCCGTGCTTTCCCCGAGCCGGGGCGGGGCCGACGCCATGCGGACCTGCCCACGCCCGGATGCGGCCCGCGGGCGGCGCAGCCAGGGCGGCACGGGCCGGGTGCGAGGCCCCGGCGGCCCGGCGGAGCCGGCAGCACAAAACGGCCCGGCAGCACAAAATGGCGGAGCCGCGGGCCGGTCACACCAGGGTGTGTATTTGTGCGATCAGGGCGCGCCGGCGGCGGTCTCCGTCGGATCGGGCACGCGACGGACACGGCAGATCTGCCGAGGAGGGGACGTGCTGGGGC
>NZ_JBSFUR010000094.1:0-6645 GCF_053591895.1 Streptomyces sp. NPDC002867
GGCTACGTCAAGGAGCGCAAGCAGTTCGGCAAGCCGATCGCGGACTTCCAGGGCATCCAGTTCATGCTCGCCGACATGGCCATGAAGATCGAGGCCGCCCGTCAGCTGACCTACGCCGCCGCCGCCAAGTCCGAGCGCGGCGACGCCGATCTGACCTTCCAGGGCGCGGCGGCGAAGTGCTTCGCCTCCGACGTGGCGATGGAGGTCACCACGGACGCGGTCCAGCTGCTCGGCGGCTACGGCTACACCCGTGACTACCCCGTCGAGCGGATGATGCGCGACGCCAAGATCACGCAGATCTACGAGGGCACGAACCAGGTCCAGCGCATCGTCATGGCGCGCAACCTGCCGTAGTGACCCGGACGACGGCCCCCGGCAGCGCGCCGGGGCCGTCGGCACGTCCGGTCCCTACCGCTCGTCCTGCGGGAGGTGCGCCTTCGCCTCCTCGTACGTCCCCTCGCCGGTCTGCTCGGCGGGGGCGTAGAAGAGGTGCAGCACCCCCGTCTCGAAGGTCTCGGAGGACAGCAGCTTCAGCGGGATCGGAGCGTCGCCCTCGTCGAACAGGCGCATGCCCTTGCGGACGGCGATCGGGTGCACCAGCAGCTGCAGCTGGTCCAGCAGCCCCGCGGCCAGCAACTGCCGGACGACGGAGACGGAACCGCTCATCGCGATGGCGCTGTCGCCCGGCTCCTTCTTCAGCGCCGTGACCGCCTCGACGAGGTCGCCCTCGATCAGCTCGGAGTTCCGCCAGGTGAACTCCAGCTGCTGCCGCGAGACGACGATCTTCCGGGCGTCGCCGAGGATCTTGGCGAAGGGAGCGTCCTCCCCGCCGGCCGCCTCCCGCCCGGGCCAGGCGCCGGCGAAGCTGTCATAGGTCCTGCGCCCCAGGATCAGGGTGTCGGCCCTGCCGAGGACCGAGTCGACGGCGACGCCCATCTCGTCGTTGAAGTAGGGGAAGTGCCACTGGTCGGGCGCCTCCACGACACCGTCGAGCGAGATGAACAGCTGCGCGATGATCTTCCTCATGCCGGCCTCCACGCCAGTCGTCAGTGCCTTCTCGTCCCAGTAGACGCCGCCCGCCACCGGAACTCATCGGCGACGCGTCGCCATCGGCGCCTCAGGTACCGGCGACTGCCGTAGCGCCCCCGCGAGGCGGGGTAGGCGGAATGATCCATTTCGGTGCGGTTAGGCTGCGCTGCCGCCATCGGGCGGCGGTCATCGGCACACATGGGGTGGGAGAAGGAAATGGGCGCTTCCGACAGACGGATCGCGTCGCTGCTGCGGCAGATCGCCACGCAGGACGTCGTCGTCCTGCGGCAGGAGATGGCGATCGCCAGGCAGATCGCGGCGCAGGTGTACGTCGCCGAGCAGTACGGCTTCGAGTACGGCGAGGCCCGCCGGGAGGGACCCCGGAAGCAGGTCCTCGCGGTGTACATGTACCGGGACCCGCGGCCCGAGGCCCGTGTCCGCGAGGCCGCGACCATCGCCGCCTTCCCGGAAGCCGGCAGGGGCGGCGCGTCGCCCGGCCTGCAGCCGGGGACGCTGCAGCCGACGGCCGAGGCCCAGGAGGCCGTCGACCGCATCAAGGACCGCATCGGCTACGACGTCATGGCCAAGGCGGCGGACGCCGGCCAGAAGGCGGTCGCCTGGGGCATGTGCGGCGTGCTGGTCGTGGTGCTGCTGCTGGCGCAGATGTACGTGGGCGCGCTGGTGGGCGGCGCGGCGCTGGCCGCGTTCCTCCTCGGCGCGTTCAAGGTCGGCGAGGTCCGCCGGCAGCGGATCGCGCAGCGCCTGACAGCCGCGGGGTTCACCGCCGTACGCGACGAGCACGGCAGGGACCGATTCCTGCGACCGGGCCAGCAACTGCCGGGCCACGTCAACCCGTTCGCGGGCTGAGGGCGCACGCGCAAGGGCCCGCCGCACACGCGTGCGGCGGGCCCTTTGCGTGTGAGACGTCACTTGTCGGACACGGTGACCTTCTCGTCGTTCTGGATCTGCTGCACCAGCTGCCGCACCTTGGCCTTGTCCCAGACCAGGTTCCCGCCGCGGCTGCCCGACGTCGGCATGTTCAACGACGTACCGCTGCCGTCGGTGATGCCCTTCATCGCGAAGAACATCTCGCCCAGGTCGAACAGAGACATGTCCTTGTCCACGATCAGGGTGTCCAGACCGGCGCCCATCGTCGGGTACAGCTTGAACGGGTTGAGGATCGTGCCCGGCGTCGCCGCCTGGTTCGCCATCGCCGACAGGAACTTCTGCTGGTTCTTGGTGCGCGCCAGGTCCGACTCCGCGAAGGCGTAGCGCGTACGGACGTACGCCAGGGCCTGCTCGCCGTCGAGGGTCTGCTTGCCCGCCTCGAAGTCGGCGCCGGACTTCTTGTCCGTGAAGCCCTTCTCGATGTTCATCTCGACACCGCCGAGCGCGTCCACGATGTTCGCGAAGCCCGCGAAGCCGATCTCCGCGTAGTGGTCGATGCGCAGACCGGTGTTGTGCTCGACCGTGCGCACCAGCAGCTCGGGGCCGTCCTCCGCGTACGCGGCGTTCAGCTTCACCCGCCGGCCCGTGCCCTGGAACGTCTTGCCGGACTCCGAGCCCACGAAGGTGGGTATCTCCACGTCCGAGTCGCGCGGCAGGGACACCATCGTGTTCCCGCTGCCGCAGGCCGCGAGGATCATCATCGAGTCCGTGCGCTTGCCCTCGGCGGAGCCGGTGTGCAGCTTCTTCTTCTCCTCGGCCGTCATGCCCTCACGGCTGTCCGAGCCGACGATCAGGTACGTCGTGCAGTCGCCCTCCTGCGGCCGCTCGATGACCTTGGCGAGGTCGACCTCGCGCCGCACCTTGGAGTCGGCCCAGAAGTACGTGCCGATCGCCGTGCCGAGCACCGCCACCAGCACCACGACCGAGCCGACCTTGAACCGGCGACGCCAGTCCGGGGCCGGTCCGGGCTGCCGGTAGGGGCCGCCCTGCGGCGGGATGCCGCGGCCGCCCCCGCCGGGGGCGCCGTAGACCTGGCCCGTGTTGTAGCCGCTGTCGTAACCGGGCTCGGCATAGCCCTGGTCGTAGCCGCGCTGCTGCGGGGGCACCGAGCCGCGCGGAGGTGCGGCCGGGCGCTGGACATGGCGCATCACGCGCGCCCCTTCGGGCTGCGCACCGGCGCTGCCACGCCCGTAGCCGCGTCCCGTGCCGCCGTCGTCGGTCCATCCTTCGGGCCAGTCGTTCATGCCGAACAGTGTGCCGGTGGGATGCGGTGCGCCGACAGGGCGGGTGGGGAATCACACCACGGCTGTAGCGAACCTGATGCAATGCGGCCCCGGCATATGGTGGAGGGCATGACAGATCAGGCCCAGCGCCCGGAGGACGAAATTCCGGGTAAGCCCACTTCGGCGTCACGTACCACGCTCAGCCACATCATGACCGGCAGTGACACGAATCTCCTCGGCACCGTGCACGGCGGCGTGATCATGAAGCTGGTGGACGACGCCGCGGGCGCCGTCGCGGGCCGGCACTCCGGCGGCCCGGCGGTCACCGCCTCCATGGACGAGATGGTGTTCCTGGAGCCGGTCAGGGTCGGCGACCTGGTCCATGTGAAGGCCCAGGTCAACTGGACGGGCCGGTCATCGATGGAGGTCGGCGTACGCGTCCTCGCCGAGCGCTGGAACGAGTCGACGCCCGCGACCCAGGTCGGCAGCGCCTATCTCGTCTTCGCCGCGGTCGACGCGGACGGCAAGCCGCGGCCCGTGCCGCCGGTGCTCCCGGAGACCGAGCGGGACCGGCGGCGCTACCAGGAGGCGCAGATCCGGCGCACCCATCGGCTGGCCAGGCGCCGCGCGATCAAGGAGCTGCGGGAGAAGCGGGCCGCGGAGGGCATGGAGGACTGACGAGCGGGACACCGCTACGGGCAGACCACCTGGTCGCCCGTGACCGCGCCGAACTCGCCCTGGTGCGGATCCTGCGCCCGTACCGGCGTGACGCCCTTGTAGTCGGCGCCCGCCACCACCCGCAGCGTCGGCCCCTGGTTCTTCACGGGCCGCAGCTCGGAGCCCGGCAGGGCCGCCCGGAGCGACTTCGCCGACCGGTCCCAGCGCGGGTCGTACGTCACATAGGTGCGCCGCACCTGGCCCTTCCCGGTGTTGCGCGGGGCCTGGGTGGTGCGGAAGCCGGTGCCGCGCAGGGCCTTGTCGACCCGGTCGCCGAGGCCCGTCACCAGGGTGCCGTTGTAGACCTGCACCCGGATCTGCTGCGGCGAGACGTCGACCGGCGTCGCGCTCGGGCGCTCGGGGCGGTGCGGGGCCAGCGGCTTGTCCTCCCGCAGCAGCTGGAACAGCTTCCTCGACTTCACGGGGTCCCACTTCACCGTGGAACCGACGCCCTTCACGTGGTGGCCCACGTCGCCGACGGGCACCGAGGTGAACTCCGACGAGGCCGGCGTGAAGCCCCGCATCGCCCTGCGCAGCGCGAGCATCTGCTCGGGGCCGAAGCCCTTGTCGGCCCGTACCGAGCCGAGCATCGTGGACGTGACCCTGCGGAACTTCACCGGGTTCAGCACGATCCCGCTGCTGGTCGCCCGGTGGACGAGGGCCGCCAGGAAACGCTGCTGGCGCTGCATGCGCCCGAGGTCCGCCGCCCCGTCGATGTGGCGGGCGCGCACGTACTGAAGTGCCTGACCCCCGTTCAGCTTGTGCGTGCCGACGGGCAGGTTCAGGCCGGTGTGCGAGTCCTTCATCGGGCGGGCCGTGCAGACCTCCACGCCGCCGACCGCGTCCACCGTCTTCATGAAACTGGTGAAGTCGATCTCCAGATAGTGGTCGATCTTCACCTTGGTCATGTGTTCCACCGTGCGCACCGTCAGCGCCGGGCCGCCCTCCGAGTACGCGGCGTTCAGCTTCACCGGGTGCGTCTTGTGGTGCTTGCCGGTGGCGGCGTCGGTGTGCTCGGGGATCACGGCGTAGCTGTCCCTCGGCAGGCTCACCACACTGGCGCGCTCCCGGTCCTCCGAGATGTGCACCAGCATGATCGTGTCTGTGCAGCGGCAGCCTGCGCCGCCGAGCCGGTACTTCTTCTTCTGCTCGGGCGTGATCTTGTCCCTGCCGTCGGTGCCGACGATCAGGATGTTCATGCCGTTGCTGTCCCCGGGACGGTTCTTCATGTCGCGGAACGGGTCGACCCGCTCGATCCCGGTGTCGAGGTTCGTCACCACCGCGTGCCCGATCCCGCCGACGCCGAGCACCAGCACCGAGAGCGAAGTCACCATCCGCACGCCCCAGCGCGGCCGCTCGCGCCGGACCGGCGCCGCGGCCGGACGCCGTCTGACATGTCCCGCCGGGATCGGTGCCGGGCGACGGGGGCGGGGCGGTGGGGGCAAACGGGGGCGGGGCGGTGGGGGCAAGGGGACACCTCCGCGACGACAGGCGATCTTGAGCACCGTAGGCCCATACGATCTGCGACACCGGCCGCCGCGCCTGGGCGTCCCCCGTTCGCGGTAACGTGGCGGGCGATGAACGCCACGCCCGCTGTCTCCGTGATCATGCCGGTCCTCAACGAGGAGCGGCACCTGCGCAACTCGGTCCGTCACATCCTCGAGCAGGACTACGACGGCGAGATAGAGGTGGTGATCGCGCTCGGACCGTCCACGGACCGCACCGACGAGATCGCCGCCGAGCTCGTACGCGAGGACCCGCGGGTCCACACCGTGCCCAACCCGACCGGTCGCACCCCCGCCGCGCTGAACGCCGCCATCAGGGCCTCGCGCCACCCGATCGTGGTGCGCGTCGACGGCCACGGCATGCTCTCGCCGAACTACATCGCGACCGCCGTCCGTCTCCTGGAGGAGACCGGCGCGCAGAACGTCGGCGGCATCATGCACGCCGAGGGCGAGAACGCCTGGGAGCACGCGGTCGCCGCCGCGATGACGTCGAGGATAGGAGTCGGCAACGCCGCCTTCCACACCGGCGGCACGGCGGGCGAGGCCGAGACGGTGTACCTGGGTGTCTTCCGGCGGGAGGCCCTGGAGCAGCAGGGCGGGTACAACGAGGAGTTCATCCGTGCCCAGGACTGGGAGCTGAACTTCCGCATCCGCGAGGCGGGCGGGCTGATCTGGTTCTCGCCGGAGCTGAGGGTGCAGTACCGCCCCCGGCCGTCCGTGCGGGCGCTCGCCAAGCAGTACAAGGACTACGGCCGCTGGCGCCATGTCGTCGCCCGCTACCACCAGGGCTCCATCAACCTGCGCTACCTCGCCGCCCCGACCGCCGTGTGCGCGGTCGCCGCGGGCCTGGTCCTGGGTGCGACCGTGACCCCGTGGGCCCTCGTGGTGCCCGGCGGCTACCTCGCCGCGATCACGGCCGGCTCGGTCCCCGCCGGCAAGGGGCTGCCCCTGAAGGCCCGGGTGCAGATTCCCCTCGCGCTGGCGACGATGCACATGTCGTGGGGGTACGGCTTCCTGACGAGCCCGCGCTCGCTGGCGAAGAAGGTCATCGCGAGCCGACGCCCCTCGGTGAAGACCGCCGCGGCCTGACCCGCCCGCACCGTGTGCCGGACGCCGGGGCGGCCCCCCGGGGGGGGGCCGCGGGCGGGGAGGGGGGGGGGCGCCCGATAGGTGGGGGGCGGGTGTTTTGAATGAGACGCTGTTTTGGTGTGGGCGAAACAGCT
>NZ_JBSFUR010000095.1:0-5275 GCF_053591895.1 Streptomyces sp. NPDC002867
GACGGGCTGATTTCGCGCAGCGAAATCCAGCCTCGCCGGCGATTGAGGCGCGGGGTCGGGGGCGGAGCCCCCGCCGCCCACCGGCGCGTCAGAGGTACAGCCCCGCGTCCGCGCCCGCTGACTGCGGCGGCACCGACGCCGGAGACGTCCCGCGGCGCAGCGCGAACAGCTCCGCCAGCGTCGCGCCCTCGCGCCCCACGCCCTCCTCCGTGCCGAGCCAGGACACCGCCTCGCCGCGCGTCAGCGGGCCCACCTCGATCCGGGCCAGGCAGCGGCCCGGGCGGACGACGGCCGGATGGAGGCGCTCCAGGTCCTCGTTGGTCGTGACGCCGACCAGGACGTTGCGGCCCTGGCCCAGCAGACCGTCCGTCAGGTTGAGCAGGCGCGACAGCGCCTGGCCCGCTGTGTGCCGCGCCTCGCCGCGGATCAGCTCGTCGCAGTCCTCCAGCAGGAGCAGCCGCCAGCGGCCCTTGGCCGTACCCTCGTCCTCGCCGATGGCGATGTCCATCAGGTAGCCGACGTCGTTGAACAGCCGCTCCGGATCCAGCACGCAGTCCACCTGGCACCAGTCGCGCCACGAGCGAGCCAGCGTGCGCAGCGCCGACGTCTTGCCCGTGCCGGGCGGGCCGTGGAGCAGCAGCAGCCGGCCGGCGATGTCGTCCGGGGTGACCTTCATCAGCCGGTCCATCGCGACGGCCACCGGAGCCGTGTAGTTGGGCCGGATCTCCTCCCACGTGCCGGCGGAGATCTGACGGGTCGTGCGGTGCGGACCGCGCCGCGGTGAGACGTACCAGAAGCCCATGGTCACGTTCTCCGGCTGCGGTTCGGGCTCGTCGGCCGCGCCGTCCGTCGCCTCGTCGAGCACCTTCTGGGCCAGCTCGGAACTCACGGCGGTGACCGTGACGTCCGCGCCCCGGTTCCACCGCGAGACGAGCAGCGTCCAGCCCTCGCCCTCGGCGAGCGTGGCGCTGCGGTCGTCGTCACGGGCCGACCGCAGCACGGAGGCCGAGGGTGGCAGCAGCGTCGCGCCGGGCTTGACGCGGTCGATCGTCGAACTGTGCGAGTACGGCTGCGCACCCGCCGCGAAGCGGCCGAGGAACAGCGCGTCGACGACGTCCGACGGCGAATCGCTGTCGTCGACGTTGAGCCGGATCGGCAGGGCGTCATACGGGTTGGCAGACATACGCCCATGATCCGGCACGGTCCGGAGCGCCGCACCGTGTTTTGCCCGGTGCGGCGTCACGTGGTGTCCCCGCGTATCCGGCCCACGGCCCGGCGGGCCGGGCAGCCGGTCTCGGCCCTTCTTTTGCGACGGTTGCGGCGTTCCGAGGCGGAACCTTCCCTTCACTCGCTCGTTTCGCTTTTCGACCGATGACCCGTCAGTAACATCTTTGGCATGGACACTTCCGGTCAAGTCCCTCTGCTGCTACGAAAGTTGAGGCAGAGATCCTGCTCAAGGGAGGTTCCATGAAACTGTCCCGAGTCGCGGCACTCTCATCCTCACTCCTCCTCGGCGCTGTTCTCGCTCTCACCGGAGCGGGCCCGGCGCAGGCCGATTCCACCGTCCAGGCCGTGGACTACGTGGCACTCGGCGACTCGTACTCCTCCGGTGTGGGAGCGGGCAGTTACGACAGCGCCAGCGGCAACTGCAAGCGCAGCACCCGCGCCTACCCCAAGCTCTGGGCCGCAAGCAACGCGCCCTCGTCGTTCGCGTTCACCGCCTGCTCGGGCGCCCGCACCGGTGACGTGACCGCCGGTCAGCTCGGGCCGCTCGGCTCGGCGACCGACCTCGTCTCCATCACGGTCGGCGGCAACGACGCGGGCTTCTCCGATGTGATGACCACCTGCGTCCTGAGCTCCGACGCCGAGTGTCTGGCCCGGATCGAGCAGGCCAAGCGCTACGTCGACACGACCCTGCCCGGCCGGCTCGACCAGGTGTACTCGGCGATCCGGGCCAAGGCGCCCGCCGCCCGGGTCGTCGTCCTCGGCTATCCGCGTTTCTACAAGCTCAGCGGCAGCTGCTCGGCCGGTATGAGCGAGACCAAGCGGTCCGCCATCAACGGGGCGGCCGACTACCTCAACACGGCGACCGCCAAGCGCGCGGCCGACCACGGATACACCTTCGGCAGTGTCGTCGGCACGTTCGCCGGGCACGAGATCTGCTCAGGGGCTGCCTGGCTGCACAGCGTCAACTGGTTCAACATGGGCGAGTCGTACC
Organism: Streptomyces sp. NPDC002867; assembly: GCF_053591895.1. Classification (NCBI taxonomy): domain Bacteria; kingdom Bacillati; phylum Actinomycetota; class Actinomycetes; order Kitasatosporales; family Streptomycetaceae; genus Streptomyces; species Streptomyces sp. NPDC002867. The sequence goes on from NZ_JBSFUR010000095.1 coordinate 2,219, forward strand.
ACCCCACGGCCTCCGGACAGTCCGGCGGCTATCTGCCCGTCTTCGCCTCCCACGCCTGAGCCGGAAATCCGCCCGGCGCGTCAGGGCCGGACGGCGTCCACCCCCACCGTGCGTACGCAGGCCCTGCCCGGCCGTCCCGCCGGCAGGGCCTGCCGCCTCACCCGCCCAGCACCGCCCAGAGCAGTGCCGTGACCGCCAGGAGAAGCAGCACCACGCCTGCCGCCAGCACCGTCGCGGCACGGCGCGGCTCGTCGGCGGACGGCGACGGGCTCGCGGACGGACCCGTGCCGCCGGCGTGCGTATTCCCTTCGGCATCGCCCCGGCCCGCCGGGGGCTGCGACGGCGGCGGTGCGCTCGCACGCGGGGTTCCGCCCGCGCTCGCCAGCCGCAGCCGGTGCTCGGCCTCCGACGCCGGCATCCGCTCCGCCGCATCCCGCCGCATCAGCCCCGAGATGACCGGCGCCAGCGCGCCCGCCCGCTCCGAGGGCCGGACCTCCTCGCCCGCGCCGGGGGAGCGGCCCTCGACCGCCGTGTACAGCAGGGCGCCGAGCGACCACAGATCGGCGTCGGCGCCCGGCTCGATGTCCGGTGCGAACTCCGGGTCCATGCCGAAACCGGTCAGCATCACCCGGCCGTCGTTGCCGAAGAGGACGTTGGCCGCCCTCACGTCGTGGTGCGCCACACCCGCCGCGTGCGCCGCGCGCAGGGCGGCGACGGCCTCCGCGCCGATGTGCGCGGCGCGCGCGGGCGGCAGCGGTCCCTCCGCCTCCAGTACGTCCGACAGGGCGAGGCCGCGCACGAGTTCCATCACGATCCAGGGGCGGCCGTCGTCGGTGACCACGTCGTGGACGGCGACCACATTGCGGTGCGAGACACGGCCCGCGGCCCGCGCGGCCCGCTCCAGCCGTCCGTACAGCTCGCGCGCCGCTGTGGCGTCGAGGCCGGCCGGAGCGCGGACCTCCTTGACCGCGACGTCGCGGCCCAGCAGTTCGTCGCGGGCCAGCCACGCCACGCCCGTACGGCCCTCGCCGAGCGGCCCGATCAGGCGGTAGCGCTCCGCGATCAGCCGGTCGGTTCCCGGTGGTCCGCTCATGCCATGCCTCCTGTCCGCAACCAAGCCGCAACACGGTGGAAACCCCTCGAATCTAGCTCAACTGCCCGCGTGCGGACACGGGTTGACCGACCATCAGTTCTCCGGCCTGCCGAGAGGGCCGCCACGGTCGCCCAACTCGCCCTGGAATCAGCTGTATTCGGAGAGTAATCGTCAACCCCCGTACGAGTGTGGTGAATCATGCGGGCGGGATACACGGGTGTCCCGCCGGGGAGATAGGGTTAATGTGCCCGGGCCGGGTGTCTCGTACGGGTGGGGAGTGACATGGATCAGATAACAGTTCGCAGCAGGGCCCGCGTGCCTGCCATCACCTGCGGAAGCGTCGCGACCAGTTCGCGTCTCGACCGCCACCTCTCGGTGCTCGGCGGCCCTGCCGTCCCGCAGGGCGAGGCCGCCGAGGCGACCCTGCTGATGCGTGAGCTGACCTCGCGCGACGTGCGGCACGGTCGCGGGAGCAAGAGCGCGCGCGTCTCGCTGTTCGCCCCGCTGCGGCGACTGCGGCGCTCCCTGTTCGGCAGCCGCGGCTGACCGACCCCGCCCGACCCCCTTCCTCGCGCGACCGCTCAGGCGACCACACCGTCCCGGCGTAGCGCCGCCGCGGCCTCGTCCGTCATCCCCAGGGCCCGCAGCAGCGCGTCGGTGTGCTCGCCGAGCGAGGGAATCGCCCCCATCCGCGCCGGGGCCCCGCCCGGCAGCGTGATCGGGGGCAGCAGCGCCCGCAGCGGCCCGGCCGGCGAGTCGACCTCGCGCCACCGGTCACGGGCGGCCAGCTGCGGATGTCCGGCCACGTCCGTCACGGTGTTCAGGCGCGCACAGGCGATGCCCGCGGCCTCCAGCCGGTCGATCGCGTCCTGCGTCGTCAGCCCCACCAGGGCCTTGGCCACCACCGCGTCCGTACGCGCCCGGTTCGCGGTGCGCGCGGTGTTCGTGGCGAAGTCCGGGTCGTCCGCCAAATCCGGTCGCTCCAGCACGTTCTCGGCGAGCCGGCGCCACTCGCGGTCGTTCTGCACCGACAGGAGCACCTGGCCGCCGTCGGCCGTGTCGTACGCGTCGTAGGGGGAGATGACGGCGTGCGCGACACCTGTGCGCGCCGGGGCCGCACCTCCGTGCATCCCGTGGTGGAGCGGGTGGCCCATCCACTCGGCCAGCGACTCCAGCATCGAGATCTCGACCTGGCCGCCGCGGCCCGTCGTACCGCGCCGCAGCAGCGCCGCCAGCACGCCCGAGAAGGCGTACATCGCGGCGGCGATGTCGGCCGCCGGGACGCCCGCCTTCACCGGCTCGGTCGCCGTCCCCGTCACCGAGACCAGACCGGCCTCGCACTGCACGAGCATGTCGTACGCACGCTTGTGCGCGTACGGGCCTCCCGAGCCGTAGCCCGAGATGTCGACGGCGATCAGCCGCGGGTGCCGCGCGCACAGGGCCGCGGCGTCCAGGCCGAGCCGGGCCGCCGCGCCCTGCGCGAGGTTCTGCACGAACACGTCGGCGTCCGCGACGAGCCGGTGCACGATGTCCAGTCCGCGCGGGTCCTTGAGATCGACGGCGATGGACTCCTTGCCGCGGTTGCACCAGACGAAGTGCGAGGCGAGCCCGCGGGCCGCGGTGTCGTAGCCGCGCGCGAAGTCACCGCCGTCCGGGCGCTCGACCTTGATCACGCGGGCGCCGAGGTCGGCGAGCTGGCGCGTGGCGAACGGCGCGGAGACGGCCTGCTCGACGGCGACGACCGTGATGTCGTCCAGGGGCAGTGGCTGTTGGCTCATAGGCCGTGTCTAATGTGCAACCGCCATCTTGTCACCCCTGGGGATCATGAAAACGCCGGGCCGACTTGGCCACGGCGTCCCGTTGACGCGGCCGAACGCTGCGCTTCCGGGGGCGCTGCCCCCGAGTTCCCGGGGGGGGCAAGGCGCCGGGGGGGGGGGGTTAGAGAAGGGGCGGGGGGGGGGCCC
>NZ_JBSFUR010000096.1:1923-5194 GCF_053591895.1 Streptomyces sp. NPDC002867
TGTGCCGGGCACGCTGTTGGGTGTCTGAGGGTGCGAGCGTTGCTCGCCCTTCGGGATGCCGGCCCCAGTGAACTCGCCCTGTATCGGGGTGGGGTGGTGGGTGGCTGGTCGTTGCTTGAGAACTGCACAGTGGACGCGAGCATCTGTGGCCAAGTTTTTAAGGGCGCACGGTGGATGCCTTGGCACCAGGAACCGATGAAGGACGTGGGAGGCCACGATAGTCCCCGGGGAGTCGTCAACCAGGCTTTGATCCGGGGGTTTCCGAATGGGGAAACCCGGCAGTCGTCATGGGCTGTCACCCACTGCTGAACACATAGGCAGTGTGGAGGGAACGAGGGGAAGTGAAACATCTCAGTACCCTCAGGAAGAGAAAACAACCGTGATTCCGGGAGTAGTGGCGAGCGAAACCGGATGAGGCCAAACCGTATGCGTGTGATACCCGGCAGGGGTTGCGCATACGGGGTTGTGGGATTTTCCTTTCACGGTCTGCCGGCCGTGAGACGAGTCAGAAACCGTTGATGTAGGCGAAGGACATGCGAAAGGTCCGGCGTAGAGGGTAAGACCCCCGTAGCTGAAACATCAGCGGCTCGTTTGGAGAACACCCAAGTAGCACGGGGCCCGAGAAATCCCGTGTGAATCTGGCGGGACCACCCGCTAAGCCTAAATATTCCCTGGTGACCGATAGCGGATAGTACCGTGAGGGAATGGTGAAAAGTACCGCGGGAGCGGAGTGAAATAGTACCTGAAACCGTGTGCCTACAAGCCGTGGGAGCGTCGGATGCAAGCTTGCTTGTATCTCGTGACTGCGTGCCTTTTGAAGAATGAGCCTGCGAGTTTGCGGTGTGTTGCGAGGTTAACCCGTGTGGGGAAGCCGTAGCGAAAGCGAGTCCGAACAGGGCGACATAGTAGCGCGCTCAAGACCCGAAGCGGAGTGATCTAGCCATGGGCAGGTTGAAGCGGAGGTAAGACTTCGTGGAGGACCGAACCCACCAGGGTTGAAAACCTGGGGGATGACCTGTGGTTAGGGGTGAAAGGCCAATCAAACTCCGTGATAGCTGGTTCTCCCCGAAATGCATTTAGGTGCAGCGTCGTGTGTTTCTTGCCGGAGGTAGAGCACTGGATAGGCGATGGGCCCTACCGGGTTACTGACCTTAGCCAAACTCCGAATGCCGGTAAGTGAGAGCGCGGCAGTGAGACTGTGGGGGATAAGCTCCATGGTCGAGAGGGAAACAGCCCAGAGCATCGACTAAGGCCCCTAAGCGTACGCTAAGTGGGAAAGGATGTGGAGTCGCAGAGACAACCAGGAGGTTGGCTTAGAAGCAGCCACCCTTGAAAGAGTGCGTAATAGCTCACTGGTCAAGTGATTCCGCGCCGACAATGTAGCGGGGCTCAAGCGTACCGCCGAAGTCGTGTCATTGCAGCATGAGGGCCAACGCCCGCTGTGATGGGTAGGGGAGCGTCGTGTGCCGGGTGAAGCAGCCGCGGAAGCGAGTTGTGGACGGTTCACGAGTGAGAATGCAGGCATGAGTAGCGATACACACGTGAGAAACGTGTGCGCCGATTGACTAAGGGTTCCTGGGTCAAGCTGATCTGCCCAGGGTAAGTCGGGACCTAAGGCGAGGCCGACAGGCGTAGTCGATGGACAACCGGTTGATATTCCGGTACCCGCTTTGAAACGCCCAGTACTGAACCCGTTAATGCTAAGGCCGTGAAGCCGCCGGCTGAGTCTTCGGACGAGGTCGGAGTGGTGGAGCCGCTGACCCAAGGCGGTAGTAGGTAAGTGATGGGGTGACGCAGGAAGGTAGTCCAGCCCGGGCGGTGGTTGTCCCGGGGTAAGGGTGTAGGCCGTTGTGCAGGCAAATCCGCACAACATTGAGGCTGAGACCTGATGCCGAGCCGATTGTGGTGAAGTGGATGATCCTATGCTGTCGAGAAAAGCCTCTAGCGAGTTTCATGGCGGCCCGTACCCTAAACCGACTCAGGTGGTCAGGTAGAGAATACCGAGGCGTTCGGGTGAACTATGGTTAAGGAACTCGGCAAAATGCCCCCGTAACTTCGGGAGAAGGGGGGCCATCACCGGTGATCCGATTTACTCGGTGAGCTGGGGGTGGCCGCAGAGACCAGCGAGAAGCGACTGTTTACTAAAAACACAGGTCCGTGCGAAGCCGTAAGGCGATGTATACGGACTGACGCCTGCCCGGTGCTGGAACGTTAAGGGGACCGGTTAGCTGACTTTCGGGTCGGCGAAGCTGAGAACTTAAGCGCCAGTAAACGGCGGTGGTAACTATAACCATCCTAAGGTAGCGAAATTCCTTGTCGGGTAAGTTCCGACCTGCACGAATGGCGTAACGACTTCTCGACTGTCTCAACCATAGGCCCGGTGAAATTGCACTACGAGTAAAGATGCTCGTTTCGCGCAGCAGGACGGAAAGACCCCGGGACCTTTACTACAGTTTGATATTGGTGTTCGGTTCGGCTTGTGTAGGATAGGTGGGAGACTGTGAAGCTTGGACGCCAGTTCAGGTGGAGTCGTCGTTGAAATACCACTCTGGTCGTGCTGGATGTCTAACCTGGGTCCGTGATCCGGATCAGGGACAGTGTCTGATGGGTAGTTTAACTGGGGCGGTTGCCTCCCAAAGGGTAACGGAGGCGCCCAAAGGTTCCCTCAGCCTGGTTGGCAATCAGGTGTTGAGTGTAAGTGCACAAGGGAGCTTGACTGTGAGACCGACGGGTCGAGCAGGGACGAAAGTCGGGACTAGTGATCCGGCGGTGGCTTGTGGAAGCGCCGTCGCTCAACGGATAAAAGGTACCCCGGGGATAACAGGCTGATCTTCCCCAAGAGTCCATATCGACGGGATGGTTTGGCACCTCGATGTCGGCTCGTCGCATCCTGGGGCTGGAGTCGGTCCCAAGGGTTGGGCTGTTCGCCCATTAAAGCGGTACGCGAGCTGGGTTTAGAACGTCGTGAGACAGTTCGGTCCCTATCCGCTGTGCGCGTAGGAGTCTTGAGAAGGGCTGTCCCTAGTACGAGAGGACCGGGACGGACGAACCTCTGGTGTGCCAGTTGTCCTGCCAAGGGCATGGCTGGTTGGCTACGTTCGGAAAGGATAACCGCTGAAAGCATCTAAGCGGGAAGCCTGCTTCGAGATGAGGACTCCCACCTCCTTGAGAGGGTAAGGCTCCCAGTAGACGACTGGGTTGATAGGCCGGATATGGAAGCCAGGTAACTGGTGGAGTTGACCGGTACTAATAGGCCGAGGGCTTGTCCTCA
>NZ_JBSFUR010000097.1:0-4618 GCF_053591895.1 Streptomyces sp. NPDC002867
AGGTCGGACGAGACCAGCGCGTCGAGCGCCTCCTGCGGGAAGCGCGCCTCCTCGTCGACCGCGGCGGCGAACGGCTCGATCTTCGCCTCGGCGAGAGAGCGGACGGTCTCGCGGAGCATGTCGTGTTCCTCGGCCGGGCGGTACAGGTCGAAGTCCTGGCTCATGGCAGGGATACCCCAGTCTGCTCCGGCCGGTCCCCGGCCCGGAGCGCGAAGTGACGTGCAATACTGGCACTCAGTACCCTCCAGTATGCACACTCAGTGCCATGAATCCAGTCCTCGTCCTTGCCGCCCGCGCACAGCGGGCCTCGCCCCGCCGGACGCGACTCGGGCCGGTGTTATGTTCCTCGCATGAGTGAGGGACGGGGACGCGGCGGCGGCGCCGGCAACGGCTCTGCCAAGCCTTCGATGCGGGACGCCCTGATCGCGGCGGCCTTCGAGCTGTTCCTGGAGCGCGGGTTCGAGCAGACCACGATCGATGACATCGTCCGGCTCGCCGGGGTGGGAAGGCGGTCCTTCTTCCGCTACTTCCCCTCCAAGGAGGACGTGGTCTTCCCCGATCACGAGCGCTGCCTCGCCGAGATGACGGCGTTCCTGCAGCAGGACAACGGCGAAGAGGAGCCCGTGGCACGGGTCTGCGACGCCGCTCGGCTGGTGCTGCGGATGTACGCCGCCAACCCCTCCTTCTCCGTGCAGCGATACCGTCTGACCAAGAGCGTTCCGGGACTGCGTAACCACGAGCTGTCCGTGGTCTGGCGCTACGAGCGCACGCTCGCCGATTACCTGCGCCGACGCTACGTCGGCTGGTCCGACGGAACCCTGCGCGCCGATGTGATCGCGGCCTCGGTGGTGGCGGCTCACAACAACGCGCTCCGGTCCTGGCTCCGCTCCGGCGGCCAGGGGGACGTCGCGGCCGGCATGGACCACGCCCTCGAGTACGTACAAAGCTCCTGGGGCCTGGAAGGGGAAGCCCCCGGCGCGGGCACACGAGAGCCGGACGATGTCGTGGTCCTGATCGCCAAGCGCCGGACGCCGATGTGGCGCGTGGTCCGCGAGATCGAGGCCACCCTCGACGGGAGCTGACCCCGGAGCCCATCCATTCCCCCTTAGGGAACTCAGTGCCTTTACAGATGGCACTCAGTGTCATACTCTTTCGGCAGCGCACGGCCGCTATGACGATGCCGGCGCGCCACAGCCGTGAAGAGGTGAACCCTCACCTCCCACGGAACGCTTCGGATTCCTCCGGCTGCGTGCAGGGAGATGACATCGTGTTCGATGCAGCGATCGAGACCACGGACAGCGACCCCGTCGAACGGGATGGCGTTGCGAACGCCGTCCCGGCCACGGACTCGGACTGCCCCGTCCAGGAGCACCCGGACGGGCTGCGGGACGGAGAGCTGTACTTCCAGCGTTGCAGCTGGTGCCGTACCGCAGTCTTCCGACGCCTGCTGTGCCCCATCTGCGCCTCCCCCGATATGCCCTGGGAGCGCAGTGGCGGCGTGGGCGTCGTCCGCCACATCACCGTCGTCGGCCGAAGCACCGGCGCCCCGCGCGCAATCGCCATCATCGAGATGAGCGAGGGATTCCGGCTGCGCTCGAGGATCATCGGTGTACCACCGGAGAACGTACGCGTCGGAACGCTGGTGCGCCTGACGGTGGACGCCTCCCACCCGAAGGAACTCGCCTTCCAGCCCTGTGACTTCTCGCGCGCCGATGGGCGATAGGCACCGTGGCCTACGGCTTCGGCCGCCGAGCTCCCGAGAGAGGACTGCCCACACGCGATGGGTGAAATCAGCAACGTAGGAGTCGTCGGCTGTGGCCTGATGGGCTCGGGAATCGCCGAGGTCTGTGCCCGTGCGGGTCTCGACGTCCTCGTCGGCGAGATCAACGCCGAGGCGGCAGCAGCCGGCAAGGCCCGCGTCACCGCCTCCCTCGACCGCGGCGTCCGCAGCGGCAAGCTCTCCGAGGACGACCGGGACACCGCACTGTCCCGGCTCACCTTCACCAGTGACCTCGGCGACTTCACCGACCGCCGCCTGGTCATCGAGGCCGTGGCCGAAGAGCTCGAGGTGAAGACCGCCACCCTCACCACCCTCGACAAGGTCCTCGACTCCCCGGAGGCGATCATCGCCTCCAACACCTCGTCCATCCCCATCATGGAACTCGCGGCGCTCACCAAGCGCCCGGATCACGTCGTCGGCGTGCACTTCTTCAACCCGGTTCCGGTGCAGATGCTCGTCGAGATCATCCCCACCCAGCTCACCTCCGACCACGTCGTCGAACGCGCCACCGCCTTCGTCACCACCCGGCTGGGCAAGACCGCGATCCGCGCCCGCGACCGCTCCGGCTTCGTCGTCAACGCACTCCTGGTTCCCTATCTGATCTCCGCCGTCCGGATGCTCGAGTCCGGCACTGCCTCCGCCGAGGACATCGACAGCGGCATGGTCCTCGGCTGCGCACACCCCATGGGCCCCCTGCGTCTGCTCGATCTGATCGGCCTGGACACCGCCCAGTCCGTCGCGGAGTCCATGTACGAGGAATTCAAGGAACCTCTGTACGCACCGCCTCCGCTGCTGCGCCGCATGGTCGCCGCGGGCACGCTCGGCCGCAAGACGGGCCGAGGCTTCTACGCCTACGACGGCTAAAAGTGTTCGACCCGCCCGGAATCATCCCCGCGCACGACCGCATGGACAGCGCGCTCGCCCTGCAGCTCTGACACTTCCTCGGCCCCGCGGCGCTGCCCGGCCGCAAGGAGCACGGGTAACACCACAGCGCTGTCACGGAATATCCGAGAACGCCCGTAGAAGTCCAAGGCCGGGGTTTGGCGGACCTTCGGCTGCCCGGCGCCCGAGGGGGATCGGCAACGCCGCCGCGCGCCGCGACGCGCAGGTGCCCCAGACCGTCATCGACGCCTACCGCACACAGTGACCCGGTAATCGGGCAGGCAAGACGTGTGCGACCGCCCGGCTTCCGGTGTGAGCCACCGGGGCCGGGCCACGCATCGGCACCGGGCACACTTCTGGACGGTGCCACGGCGATGGCCTGGACGGTGCTGGACGTGGCGAACGCCCGACGGGCGGCCTCCTGACCTCGCCGCACGAGCCGGTACGGCGCGACGGCAGCAGGCTGCGGCAGCTGACCACGGGCCCCTTCGACCACCGGGAGCCGCGCTGGTCGCCGGACGGGCGCACGATCCTGTTCTCGGGCGACGCGACGGGCAGCTACGCGTCGACGTGCTCGTCGACGGCCCTGGCGAGGAGTACGAGCCGGCGTGGTCCCCGGACGGCAGCAAGGTGGCCTTCGTGGTGGGCAACACGCGCATCGCCGTCGCGCCCACCGGCGAGCCCCGGCAGATCACCGACGACGTGAGCGACGCCCCGTCATGGAGCGCAGACTCGCAGCAGCTCCTCTACCTCAACTACGGCCGGCTGCGCCTCGTGCCGGCGAACGGCGGACCTCCGCGCACCGTGGCCGTACCGCTCACCTGGACCAACGTCGTACCGCCCGCGCGCACCGTGATCCACGCGGGCCGGATGTGGGACGGCGTCCGCGAGGAGATCCGGCGCGACGTGGACATCGTCGTCGAAGGACACAGGATCACGGCGGTGGAACCGCACGCCGCGGGCCGGGCGGGCCGACTCGTCGACGCGCGTGACCGGCTGGTGATGCCCGGGCTCATCGACATGCACCACCACCGGGAGATGCAGGGCTACGCGTACGGCGACCGGCAGGGACGGCTCTGGCTCTCGCTCGGGGTGACGACCACGAGGTCTCCGGGAAGCCCCGCCTACCACATGGTCGAGGAGCGCGAGTCCACCCGGTCCGGCGCCCGGATCGCACCGAGGTACTTCGCGACGGGCGAGGCCGTCGACGGCCCCCGGATCTACTACAACTTCATGCGCCCCACCTTCACCGACGCACAGCTGAAGCTCGAGCTGGAGCGTGCGAAGAGCCTCGAGTACGACCTCGTGAAGTGCTACGTCCGCCTGCCGGTGGTGTGGCACAAACAGGTCGCCGCCTTCGCGCACGGCATCGGCATTCCGGTCACCGCGCACTACCACTGTCCGGCCGCCGCCTTCGGCGGCGACGCGATGGAACACACGGGCGCCACGAACCGATTCGGCTACTCGCGCACCGTGACGCCGCTCGGCACGGCGTACGACGACGTCACGGACCTGTTCGTGTCCTCGGACATGGCCCGGACACCGACCCTCTTCGGCTCGACGACCCTGTACCGGGAGGACAGGTCTCTGGTCGAGGACCACCGCGCACGCAGCCTGGCCTCGGGTCGAGCAGCCCAGCGGGAAGCAAGCACGGTGTTCCCCGACGTCCCGGCCCACACGTCTGCTCCGCTGCCAAGCGACGCCGCCGCCTCCGTAGTGGCGTGTCGCTGCACGAGGAAGCGGTCGGTGCAGCCGCGGCGGAACCCAGACCCAAACGGAGCATCATTTACCGTGCCAGTCCTCCCAGGTCAAGAGCAAGTTCAGGCCAATCCGGCCACCATTTTCGGGCTCTCTCCAGCGCGAAACGTTGCGTTAACCCAGCAAACAACTCCGCCCAGTTAACGTGTTTCTTGACCAGTCATTGACCAATCGTTGGCACGCGTAAGAAGTGTGAAC
>NZ_JBSFUR010000098.1:0-4601 GCF_053591895.1 Streptomyces sp. NPDC002867
GCGGCCGTGGTCGGTGAACAGCAGGTTCGAGCGCAGGCCCTCGGGCCGGTGCAGCAGCCAGTCGTCCAGCAGTGTCTTCAGCTGTGGGTGCAGGGGAACGTAGCGGTCGGTGTGCATCTTGCCGACCGGGACGCGGAGCCAGTAGGCGGAGCCGATCTGCACGACAGCGTCGATGGTGAGGCCGAGCATCTCGCTGCGGCGCATCCCGGTGCGAGCGAGGATCTCGATGGCCAGCCGGGTGAACGGATCGGGGTCCTGGCGGGCGGCGGCCAGCAGTTTGGCGGCCGCGGCGTCGTCGAGGAATCGGGGCAGCGGCTCGTCCGCGATCGGAAAGTCGCTGTCGAACACCAGCTGGCGGGGCGGCCGGTCGGCGGCGTCCCACTCGTCCAGGCGGCGGAAGAAGCCGCGGAGTTTGCTGAGTCGATCGCGGACGGTGTGTCGGTGCAGTGAGCCGCCGCGGACGGCCGGCCGCTCCAACAGCCACTGGCGGTAGCGTTCGACATGCCGCCGCTTGAGTGCGGCGACGCAGGTGACGTTCGCGTCTTCGGCGGCGACCAAGAGGGCGAACTCCCGCAGCGTCAGTTCGGCGTTCTTCACGGTGCCCGGCCGAAGTGTTCCGGCGATCTGCTGCAGGTAGTGGTGCATGGTGTCCGCCATCGCGGCCGGGACACGGGCCCACTCCTGGGCCCGGATGTCGGCGTGGTCCGGGGAGCGTCGGCGTGGGAGCTGATCGGTCAACTCGCAGTGGAACAAGGTCGCTTCGAGGTTGAACAGGGCGGTCGACAGGGCCTTGACGCCGCGGTTGGGGATGCGACGGGCGGCCTCGAGCAGTAGGCGGCGTCCCTCGTCCCAGTCGCTCTGCTGCAGCTCGTGCGGCTGCCTGCCGAACAGCGCGATGAAGTGGGCCAGCAGGTTGAACTGGGTCATGGCCACGGTGTCACGAAAGCCGAGCGCGCGGGCGGTCTCCATGAACCGCAGGTGCAGTTCCGGCTCCGTGCGGGCCAGCACGATGCCCAGTCGCGGGCGCCGGGCGACCAGATAGTCCGCCCCCGGCTGCATCCGTCCCGTCACCGAGAGCCAGCTGATGAACCGGTGGGTCTCATGGTTGAAGGCGAGCTGGCACTCCAGCGGCAGGCGACAGAAGCCCGTCAGGTCGGGCACTGCGGCGAGCAGAGCACGAGCGCCCCAGCGGACCTTGTGATCGGTGTTCATGCCCTGCCCTGCCCGGTGAGCGAGGTAGAACTCGACCAGGTCCGGGCGCACGACCGGCAGAGCTGCGGCTCGGGCCCGGCGCATCAGGACTCCCCCCGGACGGCGTCGATCGCGGCACTCGCCTGCAGGTACTGCTCGACCAGCCAGCTGTTCGCAAGGTGGATGTAAATGCGGGTCGATTCGATGGAGCGGTGTCCGGCCTGTGCCTGTACCGCTTCCAGGGCCATGCCCGCCTCCCGCAGCCGGGTCAGGCAGGTATGCCGTAGCTGGTGGCACGTCAACTTCGGCAGTCCGGTCCGCTTCCGGACGCCGTCGAGGATCTCATCCAGGCCGTCAGCGGAGAGCGGCCGACCGCGGGTCGGCCCGCGCAGCACCACGAACAGCCGATCATGCTCGACCGGCGGACGCTCACCGTCCAGGTAGTCCCCGACCGCGCTGAAGAATTGCGCGGAGACGGGTATCAGGCGCTGGTGCCCGCCCTTGCCCTCGCTGATGAAGACCCGACGCTCGCCAGGGGACAGGTCGGCCAGGCGCAGGCCCAGGACTTCGCAGCGGCGCAGGCCGCCCAGCAGCATTGCCAGGACCATGGCCCGGTCACGGGCGGTGTTCAGCGCACCGAGGACCGCCTCGACCTCGCCCGGTCCAAGGACGCGCGGAAGGGTGCGGGGCGTGCGCAACAGTGGTGCCCCACGATTGCCGCTGCGGCGGCGGTTGGCCAGCCCCGTCGGCACCGGGTTGCGCTCGATTTCGAGGTCGTCGCGGGTCATCAGGTAGCCGAACAGCCCGGAGATGCTGGCGAGCCGGCGCTTGATGGTTCTGGCCGAGAGCCCCGCCTCACCGTCTTCGAGCCGGACGACCTTCGGGCCTCGCCGCGGCTTCTTCTGAGCGGTGATAAACGCGAAGACGTCCGCAGGGACGATGTCGGCCGGCTCCTTGGGCACCACCGAGAAGAAAACCTTTAGGTCGTAGGCGGTGGCCAGCAACGTGTTCGGCCGACAGCGTGCCGCCACGAACTCCAAGTAGTCGTCGACCAGGGCATGCCCGAGCGATGCCGCAGGGTTCCCTGCGGCGTCGACGCGTCGTGTCAACTGCGGCTGCCAGGCCATCCGAGCTCCTCGACGGGAGCGACCATCCTGACCGGGAACACGAGATCGCGGAAGAGTTGTCACCCACATAACCGCCCAGCACGTTGAGAGCGTGGACGTGGCCCTCGAAGAACGCTTCCTGCCCGGCCGAGGCGAAGATGCGGTGCACGGCCTTGCCCGAATACGACAGCCGGAACGCGAACAGATAGCAGGTCACCAGCTCGCCAGCCAGCCTCACTGTGACGTCGTCGAAGTCGACCTCTGCCTCCGCCCCGGGCCTGTGGGTCTGCGGGACAAACGCATCCACCACCCCCTTGCCGGCCTGGAGACGGATCTCCTCACGGCGGGCGGCGACGTAGGCGCGGACCATCTGGTAGGAGACGTCGACGGCTTCATGTTCGTCCAGCAGCCGGTCGTAGATCCGCTGACCGTGTGGCGCTGCTTCCGTGGCGCGGTCAGGTCCGCCTTCAGGATGGCGTCAATCACCGGCTTGTAGGGGTCCAGGCGCGTTGCCCGTGGCCTCATCTTCTTGCGTGGCTCCGGCAGGGCCGAGGCCAGAGCCCTCTGCACGGTGTTGAACCCGACGCCGTACTTCCGCATGAGCGCACGCGTCGACATGCCGGTCCTGGCATCACGGCGGATCGCCGCGTACAGATCGACCTTGGAGTTCGGCAGCAGCCGGGCCCCCTCGTCGTGCAGAGCACAACCATGGTCCCGAGGCAAGCACCTGGGCGTTCTCGAAACTCAGCGACATCACTCTCCCGTGGAACCAGGCGTTCGCACCGCTGAGCAACAGACGTTCTCGAAACTCACCTACAAAGCCATGCGGGGGTCTCTCCGGGGACTGTCATGATCTCGGCTATGGACGAGATCACCAAGGTTCTGAAGCGGGAGTTCGACGCAGAGGAGGGCAGCTTCCTGCTGCGGCTGCGCGGGGATCTGGAGTGGGACCGGGCTGCCTTCACCCGCTTGGAACAGGCGATGCGAGCCGCATGCGAGCGATCCCAGTCCGACGAGAAGCTCGATCGATGGGTCGCCGAAGGGTTCTATGAAGTCGCGACCTGGGTTCCGTCGTGGACGTCACACCCGAACTTCCCCAAGCCGGCGCCCGATGCCCATTTCGAGGACTGCATCGAGCAAATCGGGGATCTTGCCAACTGGTACTTCCGGGGCTGGCACGACTACTCCGAGGGACATGTCTGGACTGACCTGTAAAAACTCCGGGAAGCTTGGTCAGGCCGCGTCGTCCCGTTCACGTTCGATGGCAGCGAGCCGATTCTTGAGCCGGTAGCTGGGGCCGTTGATGGAGATGACGTCGCAGTGATGGAGGAGGCGGTCGAGGATGGCGGTGGCGAGGACTTCATCGCCGAACACCTGCCCCCATTCGCTGAAGGTCTTGTTCGAGGTCAGGATCGAGCCCTTTTTGTAGCGCTTTGAGATCACCTGGAAGACCAGGTTGGCCTCCGCGCGTTCGAGGGGCTGGTAGCCGACCTCGTCGACCACGAGAACCGCGGGCCGCAGGTAGCTGCCGAGTTTGCTGGTCAGCCTTCCTGCGGCCTCGGCGGTCTTGAGGTTGCGGACCATGTCGTCAAGGCTGGTGAAGTAGATCGAGTAGCCGGCCCGGCAGGCCGCGACCGCGAGAGCGACGGCAATATGCGTCTTGCCCACCCCCGGCGGCCCGAGCAGGGCGGCGTTGGCCTTGGCCTCGACGAACGACAACGTGGCGAGGTCCTTGACCTTGCGCGGGTCGAGCTCGGGCTGGAACGAGAAGTCGTAGTCGTCCAACGTCTTGTGGTGAGGCAGCTTCGAGATCCGCAGGCCGGTGCGGAAGCGGCGGTCGTCGCGGACGGTGCCGCCGCAGCTGACGAACGATCGTGGTCAGTCCGGAAGACATGGCAGGGCCCCGTCGGATCGGTTGCCTGCTGGACGTTCCCGCGGCTCTCGCCGGACGTCGCAGCAGCTGCCCGCCGAAGTTCCGGGCAGGATGAACGGCGGGCTCCGACCGGAGCCGGCCGGCGACCGGCGGAGACGAGGACGGAGGGGGAGACGCATGGGCAGCGCCAAACACGTTCCCCAGACGCGCGACATGGCAGGGGACGAGCTCTCCGGCGACGAGGCGTGGGCGGCGCTGCGCACGTACGGTCGGCGACAGCTGTTCGTCGACGCGTTCCTCCGCTTCCGTTACGCGGACGGCTTCAGCCACTCCCGTGCCCTGGCGTTCCAGGTGGCACTCTCGGTGGTGCCGTTCACCATCGCCCTGGTGGGCCTGGCGACGACGCTGCACACCGAGAGCGTCGGCCGCGC
>NZ_JBSFUR010000099.1:0-4515 GCF_053591895.1 Streptomyces sp. NPDC002867
CCCGTGAATGTCTCCACCCACATCGTCTCAGCCCTCAACACCCCACCCATACAGGGAAAATGCCCATCCTGCCGCCTTCTGCAACGCGCTTTAGGCCGGACGGGTCAACCAGAGCGCCCACTCACACCGATAGGCGGCCATCTCGATCGACAGTTGGCCAGTAGCGGGCCTGACCGGCCTTTGGGCGCTGAACCATGAGGGCACCACCGCACTCCAGTTGGAGGATTCCCCGGGGGCGTGGAGCCATGGAAACGTCTGCAGCCGGACAGTTGCGGATCTCTGGGAAGGTGGCGGGCGGACGTGGCGGCCGACTGGGAGTGGGACGACACGTTGTTCTCGGGTGCTGCCGCCTACTACCAGCGCGGGCGGCTTCCCTACGCCCCCGGGCTGGCGGACGTGCTCGCCACGGTTCTGAAGCTCGATGGGCATGGACGCCTCATCGACGTGGGATGCGGACCCGGCACCCTTGCCCTGAGCCTGGCGCATTTGTTCAGCGAGATCGTCGGCGTCGATCCGGACAGCGGGATGATCGCCGAAGCCGAGCGTGGGGCCGCCGAGCGCTCGGTGACCGGGAAGGTGCAGTGGGTGCAGGCCCGGGCCGAGGAACTGCCCGCAGGTCTTGGAACGTTCACCGTCGCGACCTTCGGTCAGTCCTTCCACTGGATGGATCGCGACGTCGTGGCGGCAACCACCAGGGACATGCTCCGGCCCGGCGGGGCGCTGGCGCACATCTCGGACGTGAAGACGGAGACCCGAACCGTCGACGGTCTGCCGCATCCAGCGGCGCCCTACACGGCGATCGAGGAGCTGGTCAGGCACTACCTCGGACCGGTCCGACGAGCCGGCCGGGGTGTGTTGCCGCAGGGAACACCCGGCGGTGAGGCCACAGTGCTCGCCCGCGCGGGGTTCTCCGGTCCCCAGCGCCATGTCGTTCCCGGCGGACAGCCGTTGGAACGCACGGCTGACGACGTCGTTGCGGGGGTGTTCTCGATGTCGTTCTCGGCTCCGCATCTGTTCGGCCCGCGCCGCCAGGAATTCGAGGCAGACCTGCGTCGGCTGCTGCGAGAGGTCTCCGCGTCGGGCCGGTTCTCCGAACGCCGGCCGAGCACCGAGGTCTTCGTCTGGTGGAAAGACCCCCGCTGAGCCGGCACCTCTGCCGGCCACCGTTGACCGACAGGGCTGTCGAGGATGCCGAGCGTCAGCTCGGGGTGCGTCTGCCGTCCTCGTTGCTGGAGCCTTGCGGCTGCAGAACGGCGGTCATTGGCGTTTGACGGGGACGCCTTCCCGACCGGGGTGCCGACTTCATGGAGCGAGAGCCACATGCCGTTGGACGAGATGATGAGCGTCGGCCGCCGCGAGAGCCGATTGTCCTTGCTGGACACGCCTCAACTGGTGGAGGAGTGGGGCCTGTCCCCGCTCGTCCTGCTCTCGAGTGACGGGCACTACCGGCTCGCGGCCGACAGGGTGAGCCGTCGGTGACGTGGTTCGACACGGACGGGAACACCGAGCTCACTCTGGCGCTCGCCGACGGCCGCAAGGGCTCAAGCGCCCCAAGTTCTGAGGCCGCCGGACGACTTTCGGCACCCGGACAAGTCCCTGCGCCCCGCGCACGCGGCGCCCAATGCGGTCAGCGCACGAGACAGACAAGGAGGAGAAAGCGATGAGCGAGCACCGGACCATCTGGCTCGTGACACGCAGCGCGGACCCAGGCGCTGTGCCGTGCACGGACGAGGAGACTGCGGGGCTCCGCCGACGCTCAGTGTCTGGCGGACGGGCACCCTGATGACACGGCCGCCGCGATCCCTGCACAGGCGCGGGAGGCGATCATTCGCATGGGACGCTCAGCCCGCCTGCGGAAAGCCCGCCGCAGGCCCCGCCGTGCCGGAGCCGAACCGGGCGTTGAGCGCGTCGATGGCCTCCTCCGCGCGCAACCGGTGCTCCCGGCCGACGTCGAAGGAGAGCTGCTCGGCAACGGTGGCCGCGTCCACCAGCTGCTCGCAGCGCAGGGCGACCGCCCGCACCCGGGCACGCTGCAGCCCCAGGGACCGGTACACCTCGTACGCCGCGTCGCGCAGATCGTCGGTGTGCGCGGACGGCCCGCCGGGCAGCCGGCGGCTGCGGTGCAGCTCGGTGCGGTCGGCGAAGGTCACGGTCAGCGTCACGGCCTTCGCCGCCTGCCGGCGTCTGCGCAGCCGCTCGCCGAGCTCGACAGCCAGCGACAGCAGCGCGGAGCGCACCAGATCCGGCGCCAGCGTGTCAGTCGGGAAGCGGCGCTGCGCGGCCGCGCTGTGCGGCAGCTCAGCCGGCACCACCCGGCGACGGTCGATACCGCGGGCCCGCTCGCTCAGCACCCGGCCCGCCTTCCCGCCCAGGACCCGCTGCACCGTCGACTCCGGCAGATTCGCCAGCAGCCCGATCGTGTGCACCCCGTACGTCATCAGCGTCCGCTCCTGGGCGCGGCCGATTCCGTGCAGCTCGCCGACCGGCCGCGGGTGAAGGAACGCCGCGACCGCCTCGGGACTGGAACCGACCGCACGTACGCCGCCCTGCGTCGGCTCCCGGGACGCCATCGCCGCGATCGTCCAGTTGGGCCCCACCCCGATCGCCACGGGCAAGCCGTACCGCGCCAGTGCCCGCGTCCGGACCATCAGGGCCAACTCCGCCGGATCGCGGTCGAAATACCGGATGCTGCCGGAGACGTCCGCCACGGCAGCCGACGGAGGCAAGGCCTGCACCACCGGCGTCACACCCGCTACCAGGCCGAGCAGCAGCCGGTACAGCTCGGGATCGACATCCCTCGGGCAACGCAGATGAAGAATCGGCGAACCGGCCCCCACGGCCTGATCATGCTGCTCGTCCATGGCGACACCTCTCACCCCCACCGTACTCGAACAAGAATCGAACGGCATCGGGAGACTGCTGCCCATCCGTCCGCCCCCGCCGGACGTCCCCCACGACCTGGCGACGTCGGACGGCTGCGCCACCTGCCTGCCCGGGTGTCGTACCCCGCCCCTATGCTCACTCGATGACTTACGAAGGCACACACCCCACCGTTCTCGTGCAGGTGGGCGACCGGCACGCAGAAATCGACGAGCAGCTCGCACCCACGATCCAGGCGATCTGGCAATGCGGATTCGAAACCTTCACCTGCTGTCAGGGCGTCGGCGAGAGCAACGCGGACTGGCCGGAGAAGCTGCCGCACATGGCGGAGTGGGTGAAGTCCAGGCGCGGCTGGATGCTCATCGACTTCCCGGTCGACAGCGGCCTCGACTTCCTCTCGGCCGTGGCGAACGCCGGTCCGCGCGACGCGTTCTACGTCCGGATGACGCACTGGGCGGCTCCGGACGCGTGGGATGTGAACGTCAAGCCGATGGACGTGGCCATGTTCCGGGAGGAAGTCGCTTCGAGCTTTCGTCTGCGGCTGCTCCAGGTGAGCTTCCCGGCATACGACCTCCCGGAACTGACCCGGCGCCTGCGCGAGCACGCCGCAGGCCGTTCGGTGGCGCCCGCCCCCACCGACTGGAGCACCGTCGGCCGATAGGCGCCGTCTCCTTCCGGGCAACGAGAACATTCAGTGGCCAACTGCAGCGCTCAGTCGCACTTCTGCTGTGACCGAGCGCGTTCGTTGGCCACTGAACGTTCTACGGCATGTGTCTTTGATGAGCTGAGCAGTTGGCGGCGCCGGTTGCGGTGCACGCGATGTCAAGGGCCGCCGCGCGGGGGACTGGGGCGCTACGCGGCCGAGGTCAGCCGCCCGGACTCGAGAGCCTTCCCCCATCCCGATGTCAGAGCCCCCTGAGATGCTCCTTCTCGTGACGCAAGCGAGCGTGCCCGACCTCGCCCAGATCACCGACGTCCAGGAGGTCGCTCCCGAACTCCGACGCCAGCTGATCGACTGCTGGACCGCGGTCACCAACTCAGGCAGCGCCGCCGGGTTCCCCTTCCCACCCGTCCGAGACGATCACGTCGCGCCAGTCACGGACAGGCTCCTCGGCCGTCTCGACCCGCAACGCAGCCGACTCATAACCGCCGGATTCGACGACGCTCTTGCCGGATGGGTTGTCCTCAACCGTGATCCCTGTCAGCTCGTCGGGCACTGGGGCACGGTCCACCACCTTCAGGGCCGTCCAGAGTCCCGTGGCCGTGGTGTCGGATCCGCTCTCATGCGAGAGCTGCGGAAGATCGCCCGTGACGAACTGGGGCTCGAACAGCTCCATCTCGCGGCCCGGGGAGGAGAGGGGCTGGAGGACTTTAGGCGATGGCGGGCTTGTCCGTTCGCACGGCCAGGCCGCGTTAATGCTTGAGCCGGTTGATGCATCGTTCGACCGCGTTGCGCTGCTTGTATGCCTCGGCATCGAAAGTGGGCGGGCGACCGCCCGCGCGGCCACGCCGTAGGCGGTGACCGGCCTGGTCGGCGGGTGGTTGCGTCCTGAGAGGTGGTGTACGGGCTCCCACCTGATCCGGGCGTTTGTCCTGGCGTCGGAGTGAGTGTCCGGATACAAGAACGGCCACCGG
>NZ_JBSFUR010000100.1:0-4456 GCF_053591895.1 Streptomyces sp. NPDC002867
CGGCGTTCGGCCGACTGCTGTGTGTTCTCGCGAACATTGACTCCGGCCCGACCCGGATGCCTCCCATCGAGCTGAACATCTGCTGCCGCGACTCGTGAACCGAGTCACGGCGACAAGCCCGGCGCTGGGTGTCCCGGGAGCGGAGGCCCGGGACACCCAGCCGCGGGCCGTACAGGGGCCGCCGAACGGGTCCACTGTACGCCTCCGAGTGGATGAACGGCCTTCGGGCAAAGAGCAGTTCACACCCGGTTCGCCGCACGGCTCGGGCCCACGGTGGCGCGCTGAGCGGAGCGCCCACGACGGGCTCGGCCACTTCGCGGCAGCAGCTGCTCCCCCTCGGCCGCGGCCGAGGGCGCGGTCTCCTCACGCGCCCGTCATACGCGACGGCGGGAGTACGGCGAGCGGCCCGACTCCGGCGGAGTCGACGGCACACCGCACCCGAACCGGGTCCACCCCTCCCGTAGCCGGCCTCTTCTCGGTCACCACGGCCGCCGCCGTAGTCGGCAACGCGCCCGCCACGTAAACCGCTCACCGTGGCAACTCGCCGAGATGGGCGTCGACATCGCCCTGGAGGACTTCGGCACGGGCTACTCGAACCTGGCCAGCCTGCGCCGCCTCCCGGTGAGCGTCCTCAAGCTGACCGCTCCTTCACCCAGGGCATGCAGCACCCGGCCGACCCCCGTCGACCTGAAGATCGTGGAGGGCATCGTCTCGCTGGCGCACAGCTTGGAGCTGACCGCACCGTCGAGGGCGTGGAGACCGCCGCTCAGGCCCGCCGGCTGCGCGAATGGGCTGCGACACGGCCCAGGGCTGGTACTACGCCCGCCCCGGCGCCCCGGACCGCATCCACTCGCTGGTGCTGGCGGACACGGTGTGAGGCGCCGCGCCCCGGCACCGCTCATGCCCGGCGCCTCACCGTGCCGCGTCCCCGCGTCTCACCAGTCGTCCCCGATGTCGAAGTTCGAGGCGACGGGCATGCCCTCGTCCTCCAGGGCGATCAGCAGATACCTGCCCAGCGCGTCGAGGCCGTCGTACAGCCTCTCCGCGAGCTGCCAGGTCTCCACGTCCGCGGAACGGGACACGGGGACGACGTAGGCCGGGGCCCTGTCCAGCGGGCCGTCCCCCTCGGGGTCGGCGACCACCAGGCGCACACTGAGGTCGTCGTTCTCGAACCAGTACGACCACGCGCCGGACGGGGGGCGGCCGCCGGTCTCCTCGGCGAGGGCGACGCCCAGGATCCGGTTGACGTCGCCGCGGATCTCGTCGGCGAACGCCGCGCGGTCCCAGGCGGCCTGCGCGGGACCGACGTGCACCGCGAAGTCCTTCTTGTAGCCGCCGTGCGGCTCGAACCGTCCCACCACGCCATGCTCCTAAAGCAGCGGGTCGTGCTCACCGGCCGGGTGTCGGTACTCGCCGACCGAATTCGAACACGAGTATGGTTTGGTCATGGCCGGAACCGACTTCCCCGACGACCTGCGTGCCGCGCAGACCCGCCTTCACCAGGCGACCTCCGAGCTGGCCGCCCTCTGCCGGAGCCTGCCGTGGAGCGTGGAACCCATGCCGGGCCGGCATGGGACCGAGCACCCGCACACCGGCGTCGTGACCGGCGGCCGCGAGGCCAGTCCCGGGTGGACCGAGGACCAGAAGCAGGCGGTGAAGCGGCTGCGGATGGAGTGCGCCGACTTGTCGGTCCGTGTCGCTGCGCACCCGTTCTGGGAGACCGTGGACGGGGAGAAGCGTGTGGCGGAGCGGATGCGGCTGAAGCAGGCCACGCGGCCGGCCGCCGCGCCCGTGGTCGACGTCGAGACCGCCGCCTGACCGGCTGGCACCGTGATGTCCGAGTCCGTACCCGAGCTGTCGCGCCTCCAGAAGCTGCGCATCGTGGAGGCGTACCAGGCGTACCAGCTCGGTCGGACACGCGAGACGATCCGGCAGCTGGAGGCCGACGAGGCGGCGGCGCTGAAGCGGGAGCGCGCCGCCCGCGAAGGGTCCTCGTGGAAGGTCGAGCCGTCCCGGGCCAAAGCGGATGACTTCGCGATCCTGCACCGCGGCGGCTGCCACATGTACCAGCACCCGATGGGCTGGCTGAACCGCGAGGAGGCACTGATCGCTCTGGAACTGCCCGACATCAAGTCCTGTGAGATCTGCAGGCCAGAGAGCGGGCTGGGCAGCTGATCGGGGGGCGCCCGTCCTGCCGGGCGGGGAGGCCCCGGCTCACGGGGCGGCAGTCATCGGTGCAGGAACCCGATGGAGATGGCTGCGGCAAGCCCGGTGGCGAGCACCACCAGGCAGCCGGTGAACAGGAAGCGTGGCATGGGGCGATTGAACCCCGAGCCTCGCGAGCCGCCGGTGAGGCGCTGGCGGTCCTTCGGCGGGTCACCACGAAGGGTGGAGCGCCCGGCGCATCCGGTGGCGGGCATGGGCCGCCCTCCCGTGGGGGGCCGGGAGGGACTGGCCCCCGCCCGACGTGACCGGGCGGGGTCCGCACAGCATGCACGGGAATCAGTCACCAGGGAAGAGGGTGGCTGAAAACCGCGCGGGGCTCAGGGGAGCCCGGCACGCTTCGCCGCCTGGATGCTCTCCTCCAGCGCGGCCATCAAGTCCACTGCCGGCGAGGCCGCCTCCAGCTCGGGCGGCGTGCCGCCGCCGGCCTTGGCCGCGACGAGCTGCTCCAGGGCGTGCGCGTACTCGTCGTGGAGGTCGCGTACCTCGATGCCGGTCAGTTCCCTGATCAGGACCTCGGCCAGCTCCAGTTCCCGGTCCGTGACCGGTCCCGAGGGGGCGACGTCGCCCGGGTCGCGCAACTCGCCTTCCCAGAGCAGGGTCTGGAGGACGAGGATGCCGTGCCGTGGCCGCAGCAGCGCCAGGCGCTCGCGACTCCTGATGGCGATCTTGGCCACGGCCACGTAGCCGATCCGGGCGAGCGCCTCGAGCTTCCCCGTCAAGTGCTTCTGTTCAGTCTCAGGTCGGGGATCAATCGAACCGAGTTGGCGGGAGCGATGAGTCCGGCTCGGGGTTCTCAAGTCATTCGTGAGACGGCCTCGACTGGTAAGCCCGCATGTTGAGGTGTCGCGTATTCAGCGGCTGGGGCCGACCTTTGATTACTGACTGTCGACGGTGACGGTGGTCCAGCGCGGGTCAATGTGGCCCAGCCATGCGTCTTGGTCCCGTCGGTGGTGAAGCGGTACACCGAGCGGCCGAAGACGGCGTACGAGCACAAGTGGGAGATCCGGGACGCCTACGAGTACCACTCCGGGTCCCTCCCTTCTCTCGATAGGCTCGGATGACGATCCGTAGTGCGGGCCCACGGGGGGAGCAAGGTGGACGGCGAACTGATCACCGCGATCGCGGCCACTGCGGTGAGCGCCGGGGCGGCTGGGGTCGCGTTCTGGCAGGCTCACATCGCCAAAGGCGCAGCCCGGTCTGCCGAAGCGCAAGTGCGGTCTGCCGAAACGCAGGTGGCCCTGATGCTGCGTCAGGTCCAGGGTGAGGAAGCGGGCCGAGCAGATGCCCGCGGTCCGCAGTTCACCATCGAAAAGGGGTACACCGACGCTTCCGACGCGAACGTGCCGCGCGGGGTGCTGGCGCTGCGGCAGACCTCCGGCCCGGCGCTCCGCTCGGTCATCGTCAGCGCAACAGGCGAAGGCGTCGAGGGCATGCGTGGTGCCCGCAACGCCTCAAGCCCCTGGGGCTACGACCGAATGGCGAGCCTCGACATCGGACCGATGGCCGCCGGCGGCACCGCAACCGTCTATGTGGACCTCAACTTCGACACGCACGAAACGAGGGTTCTATTCCACTTGGAGTGCCAGGCCCAGACAGGGGCGGATGTCTGGCAGCGGGCCGTCGCACAGTGGATCGAGCCCCCGCCAACGACAACGACCATTGGATACTCATTCCGCCGATGACCGGACGTCGACCAGCCCGCGAAGGGGAAGTAGCCACGGCGGAGCACGACGGAGCTGCCTCCGAACGCGCCCCCGGGCACGGTGCGGGTGGCCACCGGCACCATGGCCCGGCACGTGAACGCCCAGGAGGCGCAGGACTTCGGCATCTCCATCGAGCGGTCCTGCCTGGTGATCGAGCAGGTCTTCTACGACGCCGAGGGTACGGGTGGACTGGTGGGCTCGCGTGTTCAGGTGCTGCGTATTCCACGTGGGGGGCCTAGGCACTGTTTCTCGGATCTCCTGACGTGGGTGGGATGTTGGGGGCAGGCTGGCTGTATGGGTCGTGGGGATCTGACGAATGCGGAGTGGGATCGGCTGGAGTCGTTCTTACCTCGTGGTGGTACGCGTGGGGGCCGGTGGAGTGATCACCGTCGGGTGATCAACGGGGTGTTGTACCGGGTGCGGACGGGTGTCCAGTGGCGGGACCTGCCGGAGCGGTTCGGGCCGTGGGAAACGGTCTACAAGCGGCATCGCCGCTGGTCAGCAGATGGAACGTGGAAGATGCTCCT
>NZ_JBSFUR010000101.1:0-3659 GCF_053591895.1 Streptomyces sp. NPDC002867
GCCACGGCGCGCACGCGCCGTGGCCGCCCCGCCGTCGTACGGGCTCAGAAGCCGAAGACGACGCCGTCGGCTCCTTCCTTGAAGCAGCTGTTGGCGAAGGTGTGCGTGAAGGCGATCCGCCTGCCCTCCCACACGCCGTCCGCGGTGACCGTCACCGGGTCCCACTGCTTCGTGCACATGACGCCGCTGTCCGCGGCGACGACCGACTCGAACCGGGCCCCGCCGGCGCGCAGTTCGGCGCAGGCCGTGCCGGCGGCCGGGTGGGTGCCGCCTGCCCTGGGCGTGCAGCTGAGGGTGACCGCGCGCAGCACGCTGCCGTTCAGGGCGTCGTCGCCGGCGGTCACGGTGAGCACCAGCGCGGAGGGCGCGTACAGGCTCTGCGTACCGGTCTGCGCCGCGCCGGCGCTGCCCGTGCCGGGCGCGACGGCGATCCCGAGCGCCGTTGTGGCGAGCACGAGACTCTTGGCGATGTACCGCATGTCGAACACTCCCTGGAGTGGTTGTTTCGGAAATCGGGTGGCGATTCCGGAAATCGGACGGAGAAGCCGGAGCGGAGTCTTGCTCACCTCCGGCGAGATCGCTTGCGCCCACGAGCGGAACCGGTCACCCGTTGTGACTCCTCATGGCCAGGTTGTGACCACCGTTGCCGCACTGAGCAGCGGTTCAGTAGCGAGCCGAAACGGCCGAAGAACGACGTTCCTGGTGGTTGATCAAGAAAATTTAAGGTGAATCGATCATTGAATCGTTGATTGAAAGGCGCAAGCGACTTCACGCCTTCATCGTTCACCGTTGGACTGTTCCGGGGTGCCGGGGTTCACTGGGCAGGGGACCTGGGAGGTGCCATGGAACCGGTCGAAGCGCTGGACCGAGTCGCCTATCTGCTGGAGCGCACGCGCGCCGAGACCTATCGCGTACGGGCCTTCCGCACCGCCGCCGCGGCCCTCGCGGAGTTCGACCGCGACGAGATCGCCCGGCGGGCGGCGGCCGGGACCCTGGTCGGGATCAAGGGAGTGGGGCCGAAGACGGCCAAGGTCGTCGAGGAGGCGCTGACGGGCGGGACCCCCGCCTACCTGCGCCGCCTGGAGGAGGAGGCGGCCGCGCCGCTCGCCGACGGCGGCGCCGGGCTGCGCGCGGCACTGCGCGGCGACTGCCATCTTCACTCCGACTGGTCCGACGGCGGCAGCCCCATCGAGGAGATGGGCCGCGCAGCGGCGGAACTCGGCCACGAATGGGCCGTGCTCACCGACCACTCGCCGACCCTCAAGGTCGCGCGCGGACTGAGCGCCGAACGGCTGCTCGCCCAACTCGACCTGATCGAGCGCCTCAACGAGCAGTGGAAACCCTTCCGGCTGCTCACCGGCATCGAATGCGACATCCTCCCCGACGGCACGCTCGACCAGGATCCCGAACTCCTCGACCGCCTCCACCTCGTCGTCGCCTCCGTCCACTCCAAACTCCGCATGGACGCCGCGGCCATGACCCGCCGCATGCTCCGCGCGATCGAGAACCCCCTCACCGACGTGCTCGGCCACTGCACCGGACGCCTCGTCACCGGCGGGCGCGGCACGCGTCCCGAGTCGCAGTTCGACGCCGACCGCGTCTTCGCCGCCTGCGCCGAGCACGGCACCGCCGTCGAGATCAACAGCCGCCCGGAACGACGCGATCCGCCCCTGCGGCTGCTGCGCCGCGCCCTCGACGCCGGGGCCCTGTTCGCGATCGACACCGACGCCCACGCACCCGGCCAGCTGGACTGGCAGATCATCGGCTGCTCCCGCGCCGAGGAGTGCGGCGTGCCGCCGGAGCGGGTGATCAACACATGGACGGCGGACCAGCTGACGGAGTGGACCCGCACCCGCAGGCCACCGGACGGCGGCTGAGCGCGACCGTCAGCCGCGGGGCCCCGGCGCGCCGGGCCACGCCGATCGCCGAGGCGGGGCCGGGCCGTACGTACCGCTTCGACATCCGCCTGCAGGGCGAGCTCACCGCACTGGTGGCCCACGGCCACCTGGACGAACTCGCCCTGCACGTACGCGCCGCCGTACGCAACGGGCTCACACCGGACGAGATCGGCGCGGTGCTGCTCCAGACCGCCGTCTACCGCGGCGTGCCGGCGGCCAACGCGGCTTTCGCCGTGGCGCGGCGCACGCTCGCAGAGCCCGGCGACGGCGAACCCCCGGCACCCCGAACGGCCCGTCCGGGCACCGGCCGCCCGGCGCGGAAAATGCGTGGCGCGGCGATCCGCCCTCCCGTTAGGGTGAGTTCGTTGCTGCGCCGGCGGTCCCTTCCGCCGGTGCTCCGAGCCGAGTACGACCAGGAGGTGTGACCGATGGCTGTCATGGCGATGGGCGCTGCCCGCATCCAGAAGACCATTTCTCCCACCTCCGTGGTCTCCGGCTGACCTCACCTTCCTCCTGGCGCGCCATGCGCCTCCGCGCCGACGCGCGCCTGCCGGGGCCACCCCTGTGAAGGGTTCCCCTTGAATCTCTCTTCTGCCTCCGCCGCATCCGCACACCCCCTCGCCGCCTACGGCTGGGACGACGGATGGGCGGGGGAGTTCGCTCCGTACGCAGAGCGCGGGCTGCTGCCCGGCCGCGTCGTACGCGTCGACCGCGGTCAGTGCGACGTGGTCACCCCTGCCGGCCCCGTCCGGGCCGACACCGAGTTCGTGACACCGCGCGATCCGATGCGCGTCGTGTGCACGGGCGACTGGGTCGCCGTCGACACGGACGGCGATCCCCGGTACGCGCGCCACGTGCTGGAGCGCCGTACCGCGCTCGTCCGGTCCACGTCGTCGGAGCGGTCCGAGGGACAGGTCCTCGCCGCCAACGTCGACCACGCCGTCATCTGCGTGTCGCTCGCCGTCGAGCTCGACCTCGGACGGATCGAGCGCTTCCTCGCACTCGCGTGGGAGAGCGGTGCGCAGCCCCTCGTCGTCCTCACCAAGGCCGACCTGGTGCCCGACGTCACCGCGCTGTCCTACCTCGTGCAGGACGTCGAGACCACGGCGCCGGGAGTACAGGTGCTGCCCGTCAGCTCCACGACCGGGGAAGGCGTCGACGTGTTCCGCGCGATCGTCTCCGGCGGCACCAGCGTGCTGCTGGGCGTCTCCGGAGCCGGCAAGTCCACGCTCGCCAACGCCCTGCTCGGCGAGGACGTCATGGACGTGCGGGCCGCACGTGACGTCGACGGCAAGGGCCGGCACACCACGACGACCCGCAACCTCCTCGTCCTGCCGGGCGGGGGAGTCCTCATCGACACCCCGGGCGTACGCGGGGTGGGTCTGTGGGACGCGGAGACCGGGGTCGGGCAGGTCTTCTCCGAGATCGAGGAGCTGGCGGAGCAGTGCCGGTTCCACGACTGCGCACACGGCGCGGAGCCGGGCTGCGCGGTGCTCGCCGCGATCGAGGACGGCACGCTGCCGGAGCGCAGGCTCGACAGCTACCGCAAGCTGGTCCGCGAGAACCGGCGGATCGTCGCGAAGACGGACGCACGTCTGCGGGCCGAGATGCTGCGCGACTGGAAACTGAAGGGCGCTCAGGGCAAGGCGGCCATGGCCGCCAAGCGCGGCGACCTGCGCTGAGTCCCGGACCGGTGCCGCGCTCGCTGCTGGAGCGCTGCCCCGACCTCGCCCTCGATGAGTCCTCCGCGTACGAGTGGCT
>NZ_JBSFUR010000102.1:0-3613 GCF_053591895.1 Streptomyces sp. NPDC002867
GCTGGAACAACTCCCACAACTCATCCGGCACAAGCCGCTCAACGATCCCCACCACGACCGACAGCCTACCGAGCCAACCAAATGAGATGACTTCTAAGTAACCAGTACGGGAGACGTCCCAGGGCATGCCGGCGGGCCCACCACGCGGCAATCTTCTGCGCGAAGACTGGCCGGGGAGGCGGCGGCGGGGTGGACGGCGGCGGGGACACGGCCAACACGCTAGAGGCCCTTGCCCCCTACGTGGGGCGGAACCGATAAGTCCGGACAACCCCAGGGGCCCCACCCATCCGGACAGCGTCCAGCCGGTGGCGAGGACTGAGAGGAGCCTTGTAGCCGCGTCCCGGAAAGAGTCCGTTTCGGGGCGGCCGGTCGAACGCGCCGACGCCACCCATCCCGAAAGGAGTCCCGAAAACTGTGGTCCCATTCGGTTCCAGGACGGGGTTTCGAGACAACAGACTGGTGATCCCAAAAGACGAGCAGGCGCGGGCGGAACTGAGTCCCCGCGGTGCACGGCAGCCCCGGCCGGCTTCCCGTGGGACATGGACGGGAACGGTGGCCACCAGTATCAGACCGTGTGCTTTTGGGTCAGTGCTGGACGAGTCGCAGGGGCGCGGGCCTGGGCGGTCGTGTCGAGCGCCGGGGTGCACCATTGGATGCTGTCGAGGACGATCAGGTCGGTGACGTCGTCGAAGCCCTTGGGCGCGCCGGCGAGCATGCCGACGTAGTAGGAGAACGCGAGCGCGTCGAGCTCCTTGGCCGGACCGGTCTCGGAGAGCGGCGGGTTGGTGCGCAGGGCCGCGACGTAAGCCAGGGCCAGCAGGCCGAAGATGCCGGATTCGATGATCTCTTCGATCTTCCAGCCGGTGCGCTGCGTCAGCGGCACCATGCGGGCCAGGAGGTAGCCCATGGCCTCCTCCATCTCGGCCTCGGTGCAGGGCATTTCCGGCTCGGGGGCCGGTGCCGGAGCGGGGACGGCGGAGAGGTGACGGCGGGCGTTCTCGTTCGGCATGGTTCTCCGTAAGTTGTTAGGCGGCCCGGGAGGGCCGGGAGATGACAGCGGGGTGTTCCTCGGGCTGACGGGATGCCGAACGGCGCGACGAGGGGCGAGTGAGCAAGCGGAGGGCCCAGGTCTGGGCCGGTGTCGACGCGGGCAAGGGCCACCACTGGGCGGCTGTGGTCGATGAGACCGGCGCCACGTTGTGGTCGAAGAAGATCGACAACGACGAGTCGGCGATCCTGGCCGCGCTCGGCGAGATCCTCGATCTGGCGGACGAGGTTCACTGGGCGGTGGACATCTCCGGCACGTCCTCGGCTCTGCTGTTGGCCCTGCTCGCGGCCCACGGCCAGCGGGCCGTCTACGTGCCTGGCCGCACGGTCAACCGCATGTCGGGTGCCTACCGGGGCGAGGCGAAGACCGACGCCCGCGACGCCTACGTCATCGCCGAGACTGCCCGCCACCGCAGCGACTTTGCCGCTATCGACGTGCCCCCCCAGCTGCCCGCCGACCTCGCGCTGCTGACCGCTCACCGTTCCGACCTGGTGGCCGACCGGGTACGGATGATCAACCGCCTGCGCGACGTGCTGACGGGCGTCTTCCCCGCGCTGGAGCGGGCCTTCGACTACAGCTCGCACAAAGGCGCGCCGGTCCTGCTGACGGGCTACCAGACCCCGGCCGCCACCCGCCGTCGCGGCCGGGCGAGGCTGACGGCCTGGCTGGCCAACCGCAGCGTGCGCAGCGCCGACGAGGTCGCCGCGACCGCACTGGAGGCGGCGCAGGCCCAGCAGACCGCGCTGCCCGGCGAGGACGTCGCCGCGCAGATCGTGGCCGACCTGGCCGTGCAGATCCTGGCCCTGGACGACCGGATGAAGCGGATCGACAAGCAGATCCGCGAGACGTTCCGCAGCCACCCGCAGGCCGAGATCATCGAGTCCCTGCCCGGCATGGGCCCGATACTCGGCGCCGAGTTCGTCGTTGCGGCCGGCGACCTCCAGGCCTACGCCGACGCCGGCCACTTGGCGTCGGCGGCCGGGCTGGTGCCCGTCCCGCGCGACTCCGGCCGCCGCACCGGCAATCTGCACCGGCCCAAGCGCTACAGCCGCCGCCTGCGCAGGGTCTTCTACATGTCTGCACAGACCAGCATCATCCGCGAGGGACCGAACCGGGACTTCTAACCTCAAGAAGCGGGGCGAGGGCTGCAGGCACGTCCAGGCCCTCATCGCTTTGGCCCGCCGACGGGCGAGTGTGCTGTGGGCCCTGCTGCGTGACGGGCGGGTCTTCACCTCCACCCCACCGGTCACGCAGGCGGCTTGACTGCGTCATTGAGACTCCTTCGGCAGGCGAGGCGGAGGGCGCCGGCCGACGGCGCAGCCGGTCGGCCGGCGGGGGGTCAAGCGGCGAGGACGAGAGCCGCGTTGCCCAGGCTGCGCTCGTCGACGCTGACGCAGTGGGTGAGGGGGTTGAGGTGGTCGAGCCAGACTTCTTCGTTCTCGGCCAGGTAGTCGCGCAGCGTCTCGGGGTCGGCGACGACGCGGGCGGGCAGCTCCAGCTCGGCCTCGAATTCGTACGTGACCTCTTCGGTGACGGTCAGCGCGACCGACACCGTGACGTCCTCGTCGTCCTGGTCGGCGCCCTGCTCCGCCTCGGGCTGTGGTCGACTGACGTCGACCAGGGCGGCCGAGGGGAGTTGGACCGTGTCCGGTCCGCCCGCCGGGGCCAGGCACAGGAGGGTGGAGCCACTGGCAGTGTCGTGGACAGCCTCCGCCACGGTGAGGACGGCGCCCCGCCAAGGACGGGAATCTGGTCGCCGGCCTTCAGGGTCGGCCGCGCGGGCGGCGGGTTGGCCGGCGGAGGAGTAGTCGGGACGGTAGGTGTCAGGTCGCTCCGGCTCGGTCCCGACCCCGTCGCTCGGGCCCGGTCGTTCCGGTCCGCTCGCCGGGACCGGCCGGCCGAGACGCCAGGTCAGCGCCGGCGGGAGCCCGCCCGGGCGCGCAGGACGTCGACGAGGTGACGGACGACGGCCGCCGTCGAGACGCCGTGCGGTCCCCTCCCGATCCGGGGCCGCGGGTGGGGGCGACGGCGCGGCACGATCCCGTGCCGCCGCAGCTGACGGACGATCGTGGTCAGTCCGGAAGACATGGCAGGGCCCCGTCGGATCGGGTGTTCCGGGGCCGGTTCACCTCGCCCAGCGGTTGCCCCGTCGAGCGGCCGGCATGCCTGCTGGACGTTCCCGCGGCTGCCGCTAAGCGTCGCCGTGGCTGCCCGCCGCGTTCGCGGGCAGTTCGCGGGCAGGATGAACGGCGGGCTCGCGACGAGCCGGCCGGCCAGCCAGCGACGGAAACGAGGACGGAGAGGGAGACGCATGGGCAGCGCCAAACATGTCCCCCAGACGCGCGACATGACGGGGGACGAGCTCTCCGGCGACGAGGCGTGGGCGGCGCTGCGCACGTACGGCCGGCGACAGCTGTTCGTCGATGCGTTCCTCCGCTTCCGTTACGCGGACGGCTTCAGCCACTCCCGCGCCCTGGCGTTCCAGGTGGCACTCTCGGTGGTGCCGTTCACCATCGCCCTGGTGGGCCTGGCGACGACGCTGCACACCGAGAGCGTCGGCCGCGC
>NZ_JBSFUR010000103.1:0-3602 GCF_053591895.1 Streptomyces sp. NPDC002867
GTGGGGGCATCTGCCCCCACACCCCCGGTTTCAGCACGCGGCGCGCTCCGGGAGCGGGCCGCGGCGGTTCGGGGGGCGGCGGCCGTGCAGCAGCAGGTAGAAGCGCTCGACCGACTCCGAGGCACCGTGCTCGAAGCGCTTGACCACCTTGCCGAGCGGGTTCCAGACCCGGCCGTCGGGCATGCGGAGGCCGACGGTCTGCCCGAACAGCTCGGTCTGGTCCGCGTCCAGGTCGACCCAGCGCGCGCCCGCCCGGCGGACGATCACCTCGCCGACGTAGGCGCCGAGGCCCTGCAGGATGCGGTCGACGCCCGAGCGCTCCGGTCCGCCGCGTCTGAGTCCGTCGACGACGAAGTCCACGAGTCTCAGGCTCACCACGCTGTAGTCGAGCGGCAGTCTGCTGCGCTCGTTCATCTCGGCGACGAAGCCCGCGGCATACCCCTGCATGCCGTCGGCGTCCGGCAGCTGCGCTGCACGCCCTGCGATCGGCATCCGTTTCCTCCCCACCAAACGGCCATGACCAGCTCATCCGTCCCAGCGAAAGCAATGCGGAGAGCATCACGGCCCGTGTCGGTGTCCGTTCTCACAGGAAAACCGGAGCCGGTGCGTACAACCATCGGCACCCTTCAGACGTCGTCGAGGCGCCGATCGCCCCAAAACTGTGAGGTGCGCCACAAGTCGGCGTGAACCCGTGATGCCTGTGTGGCGCGGGCCGCTGGGATGCGTGGGCCGCCCGTCCCAAGAGGCGTGCCACACATGGACATTCTGGAGAGGTGGGGCACTTGAGCCCGCGTACGTCGCATGCGTACCGACCACTGAGCATGAAGCGCCGGGCGTGGTTGACGCTCGGCGCCGTCGTTCTCGGCGGGGCCGGCATCGTCACGATCGCCACGGCCAACCCGTCCGACTCCCCCGGCGGTCAGAAGCAGCAGGAGCGGGCCGCCGCCCTGCGCACGATGCAGCTCGGCGGCGGCACGGCCACCGACCGGGAGCTGCCGGCGACCAACACCGAGCAGTTCTCGCTCGTCGGCATCGGCTGGGACAGCCCGTCGGCCGAGGTCGAGGGCACCGCGCAGGTGCGTACGCGGGAGAAGAAGTCGGGCAAGTGGTCGCCCTGGCAGGCCCTGGAGCTCGACTCGCACGGCCCGGACACCCCGGAGGGCACGGCCCGCGGCGCCTCCGAGCCGCTGTGGGTCGGCCCCTCCACCGCCGTACAGGTGCGGGTGAAGGCGAGCAAGGCGCTGCCCAAGGGGCTCAAGCTGCACATGGTCGACCCGGGCGTCAGCAGGGCCGAGGCGAAGAACCCGGCCGGCACGGGCATGGAACCGGCCGCGTTCGCCTCGGAGACGGCGCTGCCCTCGGACTCCGCCACGCCCACCGAGGCGGCCTCGCCGTCGGACCCCGGCGCCCCCACGGACTCCGCGACGCCGGCGCCGACGGACTCGCCCCCGGTGTCGCCGTCCCCGAGCGGCTCGGCGAGCCCGAGCCCGAGCCCGAGTACGAGCCCCAGCCCCACCGCCACCAAGCCGACCGCTCCGCCGTCGACGGTGAAGCAGCCGCCGATCATCTCGCGCGCCCAGTGGGGCGCGGACGAGTCGATCGTCGACGACCCGGCCGAGTACATCGACAAGGTGCAGGCCGTCTACGTCCACCACACGGTCGGCTCCAACAACTACAGCTGCGCCGAGTCCGCCGCCCTGGTCCGCGGCATCATGACGTACCACGTCAAGACCGAGGGCTGGAACGACCTGGGCTACAACTTCCTGGTCGACAAGTGCGGCCGCGTCTTCGAGGGCCGCGGCGGCGGCGTCGACCTGCCGGTCAAGGGCGCCCACACGTACGGCTTCAACAGCTACTCCACCGGCATCGCCCTGCTCGGTGACTTCGAGGGCGACACGGCGACCGGCAAGGCGGCGGGCCGTCCGAC
This sequence comes from Streptomyces sp. NPDC002867, assembly GCF_053591895.1. Classification (NCBI taxonomy): domain Bacteria; kingdom Bacillati; phylum Actinomycetota; class Actinomycetes; order Kitasatosporales; family Streptomycetaceae; genus Streptomyces; species Streptomyces sp. NPDC002867. Next base: position 1,928 of record NZ_JBSFUR010000103.1, read on the forward strand.
GACCGCCGCGCTGCAGTCGACCGCGCGCGTCGCGGCCTGGAAGCTCGGGCAGTACGGCGGCAACCCCAAGGGCACGGTGACGCTGGTCGCCCAGGGCAACACCGGCAAGTACAGCGAGGGCCAGTCGGCCACCATGAGCGTGATCTCCGGTCACCGGGACGCGTTCGCGACGGCCTGCCCGGGCAAGAACCTGTACGCGAAGCTGACCGCGATCCGCGACTTCGCGGCCGGCGCCGGCCGCAACTCCGCGATCCCGACGAGCGACTTCAACCGGGACGGCGTGCCGGACCTGGTCGTCGGCCTGCCCCGGGTCTCCAGCAGCGACGGCAGCGTCGTGGTGCTCCCGGGCAACGACGCCGGCCCCAACTCGGCGGCCCGCCGGACGATCAACCAGAACAGCACCGGCGTGCCGGGCAGTTCGGAGGCCGGTGACGGCTTCGGTTCGGACAGCGCGTGGGGTGACGTCAACGGCGACGGCTACGGCGACCTGCTCGTCGGCGCGCCGGGCGAGGACGGCACCTCCACGCAGGCGGACACCGGCCAGGTGACCGTGCTGTACGGTCCCGGGCTGAGCTCGGGCAAGTCCTACTGGACCAACGAGACGACGCGCGTGGCGGGCGAGAAGCTGGGCGCCGCCGTGGCCACCGGGGACTTCAACGCGGACGGCAAGTCCGACGTGTTCTCCGTGGCACCGGGCAAGCCGGGCCGCTGGTGGGTGTTCGACAGCGCGACCGGTGTCGCCCGCACCGGTTACCTGAGCACCGCCGCGTACACGGGCGCGGTCGCGTACGCGAGCACGGCGGCCGGTGACTTCAACAAGGACGGCTTCGGCGACGTGGCGGTTTCGTACCGCGACCCGGGCGGCGTGGGCCGTCTGCTGTGGCTCAAGGGCTCGGCCACCGGCCTGCAGCGCGTCGGCATCCTGGAGGCGCGCGGCGGCCGTTCGCTCGCCTCGGGCGACATCAACGGCGACGGTTACGCGGACCTCGCGGTCGGCCAGCCGAGCACCACGGAGTCGGGCCACACGCTCAAGGGCGGTGCCGTGACCGTCGTGTTCGGTTCGTCGACGGGTCTGACGTCGACCGGCCGCAAGTCGCTCGGCCAGGACACGACGGGGGTGCCGGAGACGGGTGAGACCGGTGACGACATGGGTGCCTCCGTGTCCGTCGGCGACGCGAACCTCGACGGCTACGACGACATCCTCACCGGCCTGCCCGGCGAGGACATCACCCGCAGCGGCGTCGCACAGACCAACGCCGGCCTGGCGATCCTGCTGCGCGGTTCCTCGACCGGGCCGACGGCGACGGGATCGGTGGCGTACCACCAGGACACCACCGGCATGCCGGGCACGACGGAGTTGAACGACCGCCTCGGCTCGTCCGTCACGCTCGCCGACCTGTCCGGCTACGTGCGCGCGGACGTGGCGATCGGTGCGGACGGCGAGGACGCGAACAACGGCACGGTGCTGCAGCTGGACAACAGCAGCAGCAGCGGCATCACGCCGGCCTCCGGCGTCTACTACGGGACGGCGGCGCTGGGCGCGCCGACGGGTGTGCGCATCGGTCTGGTGCTGACGCCGTAGTCCGCGGGGAGCCGGCCGCGCGGCCGGCTCCCTCCACCGGGCCCGCCGGACCCCCGACGGGGGCGTCCGGCGGGCCCGCGCGGTACCCGGACC
>NZ_JBSFUR010000104.1:0-3078 GCF_053591895.1 Streptomyces sp. NPDC002867
TGCCGTTGGGTGTGAGGGGGAAGGTGTCGATCACGGTCACGGCGGCGGGGACCATGTACGCGGGCAGCCGCTCGGCCACCCACTCGCGCAGCGCGCCGGTCTCCACACGGGCACCGGGCGCGGGCTGCACGTAACCCACGATGCGCTGTACGCCCGCGTCGTCGGTGTGCACCGCGGCCACCACCCGGCCCACCGACGGGTCCGCTGCCAGCGTGGCCTCGATCTCGCCCAGTTCGACGCGGTGGCCGCGTATCTTGACCTGGAAGTCCGACCGGCCGCAGTACTCCACGACACCGTCCGGCCGCCGGCGCCCGAGGTCACCGGTGCGGTACATCCGCGCGCCGTCTGGGCCGAACACGTCGGCCACGAACCGCTCGGCCGTCAGCCCGGGGCGGTCCAGGTATCCGCGGGCGACCCCGTCCCCGGCGATGTACAGCTCACCGACCGCCCCGGCAGGCACCGGCCGCAGGAAGTCGTCGAGCACGTACACCCGGACGTTGTCGGCGGGAACGCCGATCGCGGGCCGGGCGGAGCCGTCGCCGTGCCAGAGCATCGCGTCGACGGTGCACTCGGCGGGGCCGTACAGGTTGTAGACCGACAGGCCGGGCACCCTGTGGAGTTCGGCCCACAGATCGTCCCCGACCTCCTCGCCGCCGAGCGCGAGGACGCTCACCCGGTGCCCCGACGCCTCGAACATGCCGGCCGTCAGCATCTGGCGCGCCACGGACGGCGTGGTGTCGAGGACGTCGATGGCCGCGCCCGTCGCGTGGTCGACGAGCGCCAGCGCGTCCTTGCGGACGATGTCGTCGACGATGTGCAGTTCGTGCCCGGCCACCATCCACAGCAGCTGGCTCCACGAGGCGTCGAAGCCCAGGGAGTTGGTGAGGGCGGCGCGCAGCGGCCGCCCGCCGGCCCGGGCCTGCTCCGGCGCGAAGAAGTTCGCCCGGTGGCTGTGGAACATGTTGACCAGGTTGCGGTGCTCGACGGCGACACCCTTGGGCCGCCCGGTGGAGCCGGACGTGTAGATCACGTAGGCCAGGTGGCCTGGGAGCAGCGCACCGGTGCGGTCGCCGTCGCCGAGGTCCGTCGCGTCCTCGGGCAGCGCGGTGTCGTCGACCGGCAGCGCCCGCACGCCCTCGGGCACGGCGTGCGCCGTCGCCGCGGCGGTCAGGACGAAGGCCGGCCGCGCCTCCGCGCACACCGCCGCGATGCGCTCCACCGGGTGCTCGGTGTCGATCGGCAGGTAGCCCGCACCCGCCTTCAGCACGGCCAGGATCGCCACCACCGCCTCGGTGGTACGGGGCAGGGCGACACCGACGAGACCGCCAGGTCCGGCGCCCTGGGCGACGAGCAGCCGGGCGAGCCGGTTGGCACGGGCGTTGAGCTGCGCGAAGGTCAGGCGCGTCGTGCCGTCGGTGACGGCGACCGCGCCGGGCGTGGCCCGCACCTGCTCCTCGAACACCTCCGGCAGGGTCCGCACGGCGTGCGCCGCGGTCCGGCCGCTCGACACCCGCAGGATCTCCTGCCGCTCCGCGTACGAGCACAGCGGCAGCTGTCCCGCCGGCACATCGGGCCGGTCGGCGATGTCCAGCAGCAGGGCGCACAGGCGCTTCAGGACGTCGGCCGCCGCCTCGCCGGAGAAGACGTCGTCACGGTGGTTGAGTTCGAAGCGGAGCCGGTCGCCGGGGTGGACCGCCAGGCTCAGCGGGTAGTGCGTGCCCTCGAACGCGTCGTCGACGGCGTCCCGCATGATGCCGACGGCGAGCCCCGGGACGGCGGAGCCCCGGACGGCCTGCTCGACGGGGACGTTCTCGAAGGCGACGGTGGTGTCGAAGAGTTCGGTGAGGCCGACGGCACGGTGGATGTCGGCGAGACCGAGGTAGTCGTGCTTGGTCAGCGCCGACTGCTCGCGCTGGATGCGCGCCAGCAGGTCAGCCACCGGCTCGGCCGGGTCGACGCGGACCCGGGCGGGCACCGTGTTCATCATCAGGCCCACCATGCGGTCGCTGCCCGGGAGCTCCGGCGGGCGTCCGGCGACGGTGTTGCCGTAGACGACGTCCTGCCGGCCCGTCAGCACGGTCAGCAGCAGCGCCCACGCGCCCTGCACCAGGGTGTTGGTGGTGAGCTCGCGCGAGCGGGCGGCGGACACGAGCCGGGCCGTGTCGGCCTCGGAGAGCTCTGCGACGAGCCGCTGCTGGCGTCGGACGGAGGAGCCGGTGCCCGTGCCCTCCGCCACGAGCGTCGCTCCGTCGACACCGGCCAGGGCGGCCTTCCACGCCCGCTCGGCCTCGCCGCGGTCCCGGTCCGCGAGCCAGCCGAGGTAGTCCTGGAACGACGCGGGCGGCTCGAGACCGTCCGCCGCTCCGCCGTCCCGGTACATGCGGAACAGGTCGGCCAGCACCAGCGGCAGGGACCAGCCGTCGAGCAGGATGTGGTGGTTGGTGAGCACCAGGACGTGCCGGTCGGACGCGAGCCGCACCAGTGTGAACCGCAGCAGGGGCGGCTTCGCCATGTCGAAGCGCCGGGACCGGTCCTCGGCCAGCACCCGGGCGAGCCGCACCCGGCACTCGTCCGGGCCGAAGCCGGAGAGGTCGATCTCCTCCCACGCCGGCTCGACCGTCCGCGCGATCGCCTGGACGGCCTCGCCCGAACGCCGCCGCAGGAACCCCGCCCGCAGGCTCACGTGCCGTGCCGGCAGCGCGACGCAGGAGCGGCGCAGCGCCTCGGTGTCGAGGTCCCCGACGAGCTCCAGGGGCGTCTGCACGGTGTAGAAGTCGACGTGCCCGCCCTCGACATCTCCCTCGTCGAAGAGGGCGTGGAAAAGGATGCCCTGCTGCAACGGCGAGAGCGGCAGAACCGCTTCCAGGGATGTCTGTCTCACAGTGATGTCTCCCACTGGGCTTCGAGCTCGTCGAGTTCGTCCGCGTCGATGCGCACCAGGTTCTCGGCGCGCGGTGTCCCGGCGTCCGGGTCGGTGTTCTGTGCGGCGGGGGCGAGTTTGGCGATGGTTTTGTGGACGAAGATGTCCTTGGCGGTGAGGGCGAGGCCTGCGCGGTGGGCGCGGGCGGCGAGTTGCAT
>NZ_JBSFUR010000105.1:0-2949 GCF_053591895.1 Streptomyces sp. NPDC002867
GCCCACATGCACAACCTCGCCCTCGCCGCATGATCAGGCCGGCACTAAATCCGAGTCTGACCTGCCCAGACACAGCCTTCTGCAACGCGCTTTAGGTTCTGTCTCTTTGGTCAGCGTCGTGCCCAGATGAGGATGGCGGCGAGGTGGAGCGCGGCCTGGTAGGCAATGGCGAGCTTGTCGGTTCGTGTGGCCAGGCCGCGCCACTGCTTGAGCCGGTTGCGGAGCCGATCGCCCAGCAGATGGTTCAGGACAAGGTCCGTTTCCGGGGTGTGTTCACGGACATGGAACGCGAGTGGTCGACGTGGCAGTCCACCGACCCGGACTCGCCGGGCCGGATCGACGCCTCCTGCATCCTCGTGTACGGCCTGATCCCCGAGGCCAACCAAGGCGCCATCGTCCACGCCCCGCGCCCCACGGCCCCACAGCCCAGCGGCCGGCCGGGAGGCGCGGCGTCGGCGTACGGGCGCCGTATCGGCTAAGCAAGAGGCGGGTCAGCGCTGGCGATGGCGTCGATCCCGGTCAGAGTCTCCCGCCATGCTTCGCGCCATGACTTCCGGCTGAGATCGTCGGCCATAGCCACGTCGACGCCCGTATCTGAGTCCAAGGGCCACAACGGGGAGTCGTCAGCTGCGAGGCAGATTCGGGCGAGCAGGCTTCGGCGGACGAGGTCGCGCAGCCGTTCTACGGCGTACGCGACCGCTTTCCCATCAGGTAGGCCATCGGGAACGGTCGAGATCTTCCGGACCTCCTTGAGGAGATTCTTCTCCGTCATGGCGCCGCCATGGACGAGTGCGGATCGGAGCCCGTAGATCACGCCCACGTCTTTGAAGATCTGATCTACTGGATCAAGGTCGGTGGACAGCAGTGTCGACGCGCGGATCTTCAACCGCAGCGTGACGTCGTCTTTCTCCCTTCCGGACAGCGCCGCTTCGAAAGCGGTCGCCAGGTCGACGATCTGCTCTGACCAGCCGTACGCGTGGAAGGACAGAAGGAATTTCTGGAGGGCCATCCCAAACGAGGTGAATGCCATGCCCGCTCGCGGCTTTTCCGCAGCCGAGAGAAGCCGCCCGAGTCCGTCGACACGGCCGACATCATCCGTGGCGAGGATGATCTCGCGGGCGGCAAGTTGCGTCGGGGATCCGAACCCCGGTCCCGCACCGCGGAAGCGGAGCACGGTGGGCTTGAAGTCTCGGACCGTGTGAGTTGCCCCTTGGAGCTCCGCCATCGACTCACTGGTGCCAGGCTTCAACAGTCGGACGAGCAACATGAACCGCTCGATCCGCTGTGACAGTGGCTTGGCCAGGTCGAACGGCTTTGCGCCGCTGTCTCGCGCGATGATGACGCTCTCAGGCGGGGCGAAACCGTGCGGCCGGTCTCGACCGTAGGCGCTCGCCGCCCCAGGGATCACCGTCGAGAAGATCCGCTGCAACTCGCGATCATGATCCGCTGCTTCCGAGATCACCGGCTCCACGCGGACGTTGGTGAACTCCATTGGTCGGCCGTCTGCGGTGGTCATATGGGAAACCACTCGGCAGCACGCCACCTCGCACGTGTCTGCGCGAACCGCCTGGATCAGGTCACGCAGCGATTGCTCGGCTTCTGATCCGTCAGGAGAGAACTCCTTCTGCGCACGAGTCAGCCGGGCGATGAACGTCTCTAGGAAGCTGAAGATCAACCCACCAGGGAAGTCGCGCTCAAGCAGTGGTCGGCCTGCGTCGAACCGAGGATGAGAAGCGGCAATCGCATCCTCAAGCGCTCGGTACTCAGCCAGCGGCATGACGGAGTCCCCGAAGTAGTCGCGTCCGACCTCCAGGTAGGGGTGAAAGGCCGGCGGTGGAACCACCCGCTCCTCCTGAAGCCGAGCCCATGCCGCAGTCAGGAATGCTTGCCCCGTGTCTTGCAGGCGGCTGTCGATGTCATTCACCCGCCCAGCATGGACGACCGCTCAAGCACCTGCACGGACTACCGCTGATCCACGTACGAGCGCCGGATCGGGAAGTGAGCAGCGCGGACTGGCTGCACTATGCCAACGTCTATGCCGCAAAGGACATGAGGGGGGCGAGTGACCAACGAACCACAGAGGCAGGTCCGACTTCGGCTCGCGCGGCAGCGCCCGGCTTCGGCAAGGGTTCGGGCGCGTGTACGGGAAGAGTCGGCTGAGCCGGAACCCACACCAGGGCCAGGAGCTTCACGGGCCAGGAGGACTTGGTTGCGTCTTCGAGGATTCCGGTGGGCGCACATCCTCACGGTGGTTGCCACGGTACTGGCTGCCCTTGCAGCGCTCGGAGGCTTGTGGGCCCAAGCGGTCGCCACGTACTGGAGTCAGCAGACCGCGAAGGATCAGCTGGACCAGTCGAAGGAAGACAGTGAACGGGAGAGGCAAGAGCAGGCCTCAAAGGTCACCTTCTGGGTCGAGTACCCGCGCGCCGCGTTGCCCACGGAGCTTCACATTGTGAACAGGTCACCCGACCCGGTGTCCCTGGTTTGGTTCGTGATGAAGGACGAGGAGACGGGCAAGAAGAGGCGCTGGCTGCTGTTCCGGCCGAATCTGCGCCCCTGCAGCGAAGTCATTTACTCGGTGCGGAAGATGGAGCTCGCTCCCAACGTGCAGTCGGGTAAACCAGACAAGTGGATTAAGCTTTCGGGCGAGTTCGAGTTTGAGTTCGAGCGGATGATCTTTGTTGACCGTTCCGGGAGGAACTGGGAGCGCTCACCTCGCAGCCTTACTGAACGCCCGCGTCAGATCCCTTACAACTACGCCGGGCTCGTGATTGTCGGTGACGAGCAGGTGAAGAAGACTGACAACTGTTCGGACGGGGCCAACTAGCGAGCTCGTGCATGGTTGGCGGTGGCACATCGAGGGCCGTGAACTGGCCAGTGTTCACGCTCATTCATCGACCGCGAGGGGTGACCGCTTGTTGGTGAGAGAGCAGTGCGGCGACAGCCTGG
>NZ_JBSFUR010000106.1:0-2424 GCF_053591895.1 Streptomyces sp. NPDC002867
ATATCCCGAAGCAAGGCGGCAACGCACGCCAGGAGCATCCGCTGACCAGCACGTAGATGATGGCCGCGAACAGCGTCTCATCAGGCGTGTCCTGCGTGCCGCCGCCCTGCGGCCGCACCTTCGACGGTGGGATCAGCGGCTCGGCGATCTCCCACAGCCCGTCCGGAACAATCCAACTCCACGTACCCCGCCCCATGCCGAGCCCAACGAGCCAGCACCACATAGGACACTGTCTTACAGGTCCGCCAGACCACACGGTGGGCCGCCGGGACAGACGACGAGTACCTCAACGTGTGTGTACAGGACCGCGGTCACCTGGTGATCGACCAGAAAGACAGCCAGACACTGCTGCGGCCCGGCGCGCTCACCCTCTTCGACACCACCCGCCCCTACACGGTCACCTACCCTGCCGCCTTCCGCATGCACGTCATCCAGATACCGCGGTGGATGCTGGGAGTTCACGAGTCCGACCTGCGGCGTATCACCGCGGTGCCGGTCCACGCCGATACGGAAACCGCGTCGCTGATCATCCCGTTCCTCTGCCAGCTCGCCACCCAGGCGGGAAACCGTTCGCCGCACATGGGTGACTTACTCGCCCGCAACGCCGCGGACTTGCTGGCCACCCTCATCGCTGAGCGACTGGACCGCGACGTTGCCGACATCAGCACCGGCACCGACGCCGCGCACACCGCATTGCGGCTGCGTATCAAGGCCTTCGTCGACCGCCACCTCGCCGATCCCGACCTGTCCCCGCAGACCATGGCCGCCGCGCACAACATCTCCGTACGCCACGTGCACCGGCTCTTCCAGGACGAGTGGACCACCGCTGGCCGCTGGATCCAGCACCGCCGGCTGGAGGCCTGCCGCCGCGAGCTCGGCCGCCCGGGCCGAAACGTTCCAACGGTGATGACCATCGCACGCCGCTTCGGCTTCACCAGCCCCTCCCACTTCAGCCGCGCCTTCCGCGCCGCCTACGGCGTGTCACCCCGCGAATGGCGCGCCACCGCACACCTTGGCTCGTCTGCGTGATCGGCGACTCCGGCGGACGCGGCGACGATGAACGCTTCGATGGGGGCAGGCCTTCGGTGTCGGGCGGGTAGGGGGCGCGGCGGATGCCTGAGACGCCGCCTGTGACCAGGCGGACAGCTCCCCGGGAGCGTTCGGCGAATCGGCTGACGATGAGCTCGGCCCGCGCCCGGGGGCCTTCGTACACCGTGCGGACCGAGCGCCAGGTCTGCCCTTCTGCTGTTTGCCACGGCAGCGGTCCGGACCCGAGCGGTGCGGCTCCACATCGATCGGCGCGCAATCCTCGTCGACGATCGTGTGGATGCGGCGGCAGCGCGGGGTGCGCTGCCAGCTGCACCACCATTTCGGCTTGGCGCACTTCTTGCCGTGCCAGCGGCGGCAGTCCTTCGTGCGGCCGACGAAGGTGATGCGGCGGATCTCGTAGACGGCGTAGGGCGTCTGGTCCAGCCCGGTCTGGAAGGCGTCCAGGACCGCGCGGTTGCGGCCGTCCTCTGTGAGCCGCCCATAGAGCGATCCTGCGGGCCTGTACAGGGACATCTGCTCGTTGAGCGCCATTGAGACGTACTCCAGGCGCAGCACGTCGGCGGCGACGTGCGGGTGGGCGCGCAGCCGCTCTTCGTGACGGTCGCGGGAGGCGCAGACGCCGGAGAACGGGCACATGGCGCAGTACGACTTCTTGATGGGCTCACCCAGGGAGGCGAGCACGTACGCCTCCACGGCGGCCCGGTCCATCCGGGCCAGGATGAGCGGATGGCGCGGCTCGCAGGCGGTGCGCCCGGCCTCGGTGTTGAGGCGGCGCTGAATGGCCGTGTCCTTCTCGGCGCGGCCGAGTTCGTCGGCGTGGTAGCCGATGACGCGGCGGAAGGTACGCGCGCCGAACTCGGCGGCGGCCCAGTTGTCGAGGACCCAGCCCTTGAAGCGGATGGAGCAGCGGCGCTGGCCGTTCGCGAGCTGCGGCACGGGTCCCGCAAGGAGCTTGCCGCTGCGCGCGCCAGAGGACTGCAGCGTGCCCGGTTACGGGCGGTCGCCTTGCGCTGCGATCAGCTCGTGGACGCGGCCGCGGCCAGCGAGCAGCTCTCCTTCGACGCCGGCCGGGAGCACCGGCTGCGCGCCGAGCAGGCCATCGACGCGCTCAACGCCCGCTTCGGCTCCGGCACCGTGGGCCCCGCGGCGAGCTATCTGCGGGCTGGTTGACTTCGCGGCTTCAGGCCTTGGGGCGCTTGGAGCCCTTGCGGCCGTCGGCAAGCGCCTCGAGCAGCTCGGCCGGCTCCGGCCGGGTGCCACTGCCGAGGTAGCGGATGGTCTCGCCTTCCGGGGGCGTGCCGGTGTCCTTGCCGATCGGGTGGCGCCGGCTGGTCGCTGTGCGCCATCCGTACCGCTCGTCCCACACCAGCGCCG
>NZ_JBSFUR010000107.1:0-2281 GCF_053591895.1 Streptomyces sp. NPDC002867
CGGCGAGATCGTGCTCCTCCCGCGGCCATCGAGCAGGCGGAGCCGACCTCGCCCTGGCAGCCCACCTCGGCGCCGGAGATGGAGGCGTTCTCCTTGAAGAGCATGCCGATCGCACCCGCCGCGAGCAGGAAGCGGACGACACCTTCCTCGTCGGCGCCGGGGACGAAGTTCATGTAGTAGTGCAGGACCGCCGGGATGATGCCGGCCGCGCCGTTGGTCGGGGCGGTGACGACCCGGCCGCCGGCCGCGTTCTCCTCGTTCACGGCCATCGCGTAGAGCGTGATCCACTCCATCGCGAGCGCCTGCGGGTCGCCCTCGGAGCGCAGCTTGCGGGCCGTGGTGGCCGCGCGGCGGCGGACCTTGAGACCGCCGGGCAGGATGCCCTCGCGGGACATGCCGCGCGCGACGCACGCCTGCATGACCCGCCAGATGTCCAGCAGGCCCTCGCGGATCTCGTCCTCGGTGCGCCAGGCCTTCTCGTTCTCCAGCATCAGCGCGGAGATCGACAGGCCGGTCTCCCGGGTGAGGCGCAGCAGCTCGTCACCGGTGCGGAAGGGGTGCTTCAGTACGGTGTCGTCGAGCTTGATCCGGTCCTCGCCGACCGCGTCCTCGTCGACGACGAAGCCGCCGCCGACCGAGTAGTACGTCTTCTCCAGCAGGGCCGTGCCGTCGGCGTCGTACGCCCACAGCGTCATGCCGTTGGCGTGGTAGGGCAGCGCCTTGCGGCGGTGCAGGACCAGGTCTGTGTCGAAGTCGAAGCCGATCTCGTGCACGCCGAGCAGGCTGATGCGCTTCTCCGCCTTGATCTGCTCGACCTGGTCGTCGGCGCTCTCGACGTCGACCGTGCGCGGAGAGTTGCCCTCGAGGCCCAGCAGGACGGCCTTGGGAGTGCCGTGGCCGTGGCCGGTCGCGCCGAGCGAGCCGTACAGCTCGGCCCGTATCGAGGCGGTGTGGGCCAGCAGGCCCTCGTTCTTCAGCCGCCGGGCGAACATCCGGGCCGCGCGCATGGGGCCCACCGTGTGGGAGCTGGACGGGCCGATGCCGATCGAGAACAGGTCGAAGACCGAGAGGGCCACGGGGAACTCCTTGTGGGTGGTAGACGCCGTTGTCTGCCGGGTGGTGCAGAGGCAATGCGTGCAAACGTGGTGCTTACGTGGTGCGGGGCACCGCGCTCACGATCCAGTGTGCGCGGTGCCCCTTTTGTTTCGCTCCGGGATGTTACGGGAGATCCGTCACAGACCGGGGTAGAGCGGGTGCTTCGCGGCCAGGGCGGTGACCCGGGCGCGCAGCGCCGTCACGTCGTACGACGGCTTCAGCGCCTCGGCGATGATGTCCGCGACCTCGCGGAAGTCGTCGGCCGTAAAGCCGCGGGTGGCCAGTGCCGGGGTGCCGATCCGCAGGCCGGAGGTGACCATCGGGGGCCTCGGGTCGTTCGGGATGGCGTTGCGGTTGACGGTGATGCCGACCTCGTGGAGGCGGTCCTCGGCCTGCCGGCCGTCCAGCTCGCTGTTGCGCAGGTCCACCAGGACCAGGTGCACGTCGGTGCCGCCGGACAGGACGGAGACGCCGTGCTCGGTGACGTCGGCCCGGACCAGGCGCTCGGCGAGGATGCGGGCGCCGTCCAGGGTGCGCTGCTGGCGCTCCTTGAACTCGTCGCTCGCGGCGACCTTGAAGGACACCGCCTTGGCCGCGATGACGTGCTCCAGCGGGCCGCCCTGCTGGCCGGGGAAGACCGCGGAGTTGATCTTCTTGGCGAGCTCGGCCGTGGACAGGATCACACCGCCGCGCGGACCGCCGAGGGTCTTGTGCGTGGTGGTGGTCACGACGTGGGCGTGCGGGACCGGGTTGGGGTGCAGGCCCGCGGCGACCAGGCCCGCGAAGTGGGCCATGTCGACCATCAGGTACGCGCCGACCTCGTCCGCGATCCGGCGGAACGCCGCGAAGTCCAGCTGGCGCGGGTAGGCGGACCAGCCGGCGACGATGAGCTTGGGCTTGGACTCCTTGGCCAGGCGCTCGACCTCGGCCATGTCGACCTGGCCGGTGGCGTCGTCGACGTGGTAGGCGACGACGTTGTAGAGCTTGCCGGAGAAGTTGATCTTCATGCCGTGGGTCAGGTGACCGCCGTGGGCCAGGTTGAGGCCCATGATCGTGTCGCCCGGCTTGAGCAGCGCGAACATGGCGGCGGCGTTGGCCTGCGCGCCGGAGTGGGGCTGCACGTTGGCGTGCTCGGCGCCGAACAGCTCCTTGATGCGGTCGATCGCGATCTGCTCGACCACGTCGA
>NZ_JBSFUR010000108.1:0-2270 GCF_053591895.1 Streptomyces sp. NPDC002867
CGTTGCTCGTGGGAATGTGTGCGTGGCAGCATTCGTGGGTGACTGACAACGGGGATGAGGCAGCGAGGCCTCAACGTGCTTCGCGGCTTGCGGAGTTGGCTGATGCGTCGGTGCCGACCGCATCGTTTGACACGTCAAGGATTCCGCCGGTGACGCCGGCGGTGCCGGCGGCCGCTGAGCCGGTGGACGGGGTGACCGCCGCCCGCCGCGAGTTTGCGCGTTTGCTGGGGGAGTTCCGGCGTACGGCGGTGCTGGTGCCGTTCGACGCGCACGGGAGTCTGTGGACGGCGGATTTCAACGGGGTGCGGTGGATCTGTGCGTTCTCGGACGAGGAGGCGTTGGCGCGGTTCGCGGTCGCGCAGGGGGATGCGGGCCGGGAGTGGACCTACCGGACGATTCTCGGTGCCCGGTTGCTGGATGTGATGGTGCCGATGCTGCCGGGTCCGGCGGGGGTCGCTTTGGACGCGGGCAGTGACGAGGGCATGGTGTTCCCGCCGGTGGAGGGCATCGTGCCCGATGCGGTGGCGGTGGATCTCGGGGGGATGCGGTGAGTGGGGGCGAGCCGGAGCTGAAGGCTCCGGCGTGGGCGCTGGCGGAGATCGCGAGCGGGATCAATCTGGCGCATGCCGAGCTGAAGGAGCTCGGGATGATCGGCGAGGCGTCGGTGGGGCGGGGGTTCTCGGACCTCGCGCTGTCGGGGCTGGAGTTGGGGCACGGCGGGCTGGCGGCGGAGTTCGAGACGTTCTGCAACCGCTGGGAGTGGGGGGTGCGCACCCTGACGCTGAAGGGCAATGCGTTCGCGCAGGGGGTCGGTCTGTCGGCGGGTTCGTTCGCGGAGCAGGAGCAGTACGTCAAGGACGCGATCAAGATCGGCGTGAACTCGCTGAACGGTAATCCTCATCTGTCCGAGGACGAGGTCAAGCAGATGAGCTGGGACACGATTCGTGACCAGCATGCCTGGGACAACGCGGACTGGAGCGCGGAGTCGATGCGTGAGGCGCACGGCGAGGTCAAGCAGACGTGGAAGAACACCACGTATGACGTGATGGACGCGCAGATGGACTCCATGGAGCGTTCCGGGCTGATTGACCCGAAGATCCGGGACGCGATGGACGAGCAGCTGAAGGAAGACCTGGATCCGGATCAGGCCACGATCGATCAGGCCGAGCAGCCGCGGTGGGGGGAGAGTCGCTGATGGTGGACTGGCGGGGGTGGGGCGACAAGCTCGTCGACGGTGCCGACCGGGCGATCGACAAGGGCAAGGAGGTGGTCGGCGAGGGTGTCGACTATGTGACCGACAAGGCCGGCCAGGGGCTACGCCACTACGGGCACGACGCGGTGGCCGAGGTCGTCGAGGACTGGGGAGATGAGACCGCCTCCTCTCTCGGTGCGGAGGTCGGTGAGAAGCAGCTCGGGCAGACCGAGGAAGCGAACGAGCTGATCCATGGCAAGCCGGAGAAGATCGCTTCGACGGTGAAGAACCTGCGGGACTTCCAGAAGGCGTTCGATCTGGTCGGCGGCGGGATGAAGAAGCTCGACTCCAGCAATTGGAAGGGCGAGGCCGCCACCGCCTTCCGGGAGAAGTTCCAGACGCTTCCCACCGACTGGCTGCGCGCGGCGGACGCGTTCGAGGACGCGGCCAAGGCCCTGGAGACGTACTCGAAGGCGATCGTCACGGCGCAGGGCAAGGCGCGTGAGGCTATCGCCCTCTACAACGAGGCGAAGAAGGACTACGAGAAGGCTGCCGCGGAGTTCAACAAGAAGGCCGACGCCTACGACGCCGCCCGCAACAGCGACAACCCGCTGCCGCACCCGGGCGAGTTCAACGATCCGAGCACGGCCAAACGCCAGCAGGCGCAGGAGATCCTGGACGACGCCCGCACCGCGCGGAACCAGGCCGCGGAGACCGCGAAGGGCGCGGTCAAGGCCGCCATGGCCCACGCGCCCAAGGACAAGACCGGACTGGACAAGCTCCAGACCGAGCTCATGGACTACAGCCTGGGCCAGAGCATCGAGCTCGCCCACTTCGGCGGCGGCATCATCAAGGGCACCGCGGGGCTGGTCAACTTCGTCCGCTCGGTCAACCCGATCGACCTCTACAACCTGACCCACCCCGCCGAGTACTACAAGGGCGTCAACATGACGCTCGCCGGCCTCGCCTCCACCGTCGCCAACCCCGACCGCGCCTTGAAGAACGCGTGGGACGCGGCGAAGGGCGACCCCGCCGAATTCCTCGGCCGCCTCGTCCCCGAAATCCTCGGCACCAAGGG
>NZ_JBSFUR010000109.1:0-2138 GCF_053591895.1 Streptomyces sp. NPDC002867
GCGGTTGGCGACCCGTCCTACCGCACCATCAAGGGCATCCTCATCGCTGGCACCGAAACCGACCCCGAGCCCGAGACCAGCGGTGATGCCGGGGCCGCGGCCTTCCTGCACGGCCCCGCCCGGCTCTTCGCCACCGTTGTGACCCCCGAGACGACGGATGACGACCACGACGATCAGGTGCACGACGAAGCCGAGGTGGAAACCCGATGACCGTGATGGACGCCGCTCTGCGGGAGTCGCTCAAGACCTTGCGACTGTCAGGCATGCTGGAGACCCTCGACGCCCGCTTGGCCCAGGCCCACGGCGGCGAACTCGGTCACCTCGACTTCCTCCAGGTTCTCTGTCAGGACGAGATCACCCGCCGCGAGACCGTTGCGTTCCAACGGCGCCTGCAGCGGGCGAAGTTCGAGCAGCAGGTCACCCTGGAGGAGTTCGACTTCGCCGCCTCATCGAAACTGCCCGCCGCCCAGATCCGTGACCTGGGTGCCCTGCGCTGGCTGCACGCAGGCGAGTCGGTCATCCTCTTCGGCCCCGTCGGGGTCGGCAAGACGCACATCGCCCAGGCCCTCGGCCACCTCGCCGTCCGGCAGGGCGCCCACGTCCGCTTCGCCAAGACCAGCCGCATCCTCGCCGACCTGGCCGGCGGCCACGCGGACCGCACCTGGGAGAAACGGATCCGTGAACTCGTCCGCCCTGACGTCCTCATCCTCGACGACTTCGCCATGCGACAGCTTTCCGCAGCCCAGGCCGACGACCTCTATGAGCTCGTCTCCGAGCGGCAGGGACGCTCGCTGATCATCACCAGCAACAGGGCGCCCAGCGACTGGTATCCCCTCTTCCCTAACCCCGTCGTCGCCGAGTCTCTCCTGGACCGGCTCATCAACACCAGCCACCAGGTGATCATGAACGGGCCGAGCTATCGGCCGAACAAGCGGCCCAGGAACCCCACCGACAAGACCAAGTAGGAAAACCGGTGGACGTCGTCGGGATACTGCCGTCATGGCCGTCACTCAGCAACTCGCCCGCATCCCGGCGGAGTATCTCGCCTTCTGCCGCCAGTCAGCCGACGCATCGCCGGATGGAGATCCTCTCTGGGATCCACCGTCCGCGGACGTCCTCGACCTGGACTGGGCACCGTTCCTACTCGAACGGATCTGCGAGCTGGGAGGTCTCGACGACGTCCATCGGAGTGCTCTCCGGCAAGCTCTCGAGGGCGAAACTGCCATCGATCTCGCCTTCCTCAACACGCATCCGCATACCATCGCCCCCTTCGGGCCAGACCCCACGGCCCTCTCAGCGGCTCAAGTGGATCGCGTTGCGGAACGGCTCGGGCAGATCGACTTTCCGGCCCTCCTGGCCGCCCTGCCGACAGACGAAGCAAAGGCCGCCGCCTTGATCGGCAACGGCGCAGACAAGATCGTCGGTGGCCCGAAGAAGTACGTGCTGGGGCACTTCAACGCCCTGCGCGAGTTCTACCATGCTGCAGCCCAACGGCAGCTTCTCGTCGTGCTCTGGTGGGACTGACACGGACCGCCTCACCGTCGGCTCACGTCAGCAGCTGGGGAATTACGTGAACTTCCGCCTGGGGAATTACGTGAGCGTCCACAGAAGATGTACGACGAGATCCTGCGTGTCTGCACCACCGGCACGGCGGGCATGTGGCGGCGGCCCATGGTCCGGGAGTTCGACCCGCAGCAGATCGACGTTCCGCTGCGGGCAGCGACCCGGGCGGCGCTCGCTCACTACCTCCGGGGTCTGCGCCCTGAGCTTCTGTCCGAGCCCGCCAAGCGCTCGCGGGCCACGTACGTCTACCCGCTGGCCGATCTTGCCTACGCGGTGACGATCGCCGAGCAGGGCGGGCAGGTGTTCCTGCACCTGCGCGTCAACGTGTTCTCCGACTTGGGGGGCGCGGGGATCAGCATCATGGACGGAGTGATCGTGAAGACGAAGAAGGGGGTGGGCGACATGAGCCCCGCCGAGATCGCCGGGCGGGCGGCGTTCCAGGGCGACTTCCTGCGGATGCTGCACCGTCACCCGATGGCAGCGCGGGCGCTGTTCCCCCGCCTGTAGAACCGGCCCGTGAGGACCCGATCCCGGGCATCACCAGCGAGCTGATCATAGACGCCGCGCGCACCGCC
>NZ_JBSFUR010000110.1:0-1938 GCF_053591895.1 Streptomyces sp. NPDC002867
GATCCCACTCCGCATTCGTCAGATCCCCACGACCCATACAGCCAGCCTGCCCCCAACATCCCACCCACGTCAGGAGATCCGAGAAACAGTGCCTAATCCCTTGTTAGTGGCACCCCGAGGAACCGGATGGGTCTCGGGATGTTCGAGTACCGGGACGTGACATCGCGTCGTCTTGGTACTTGTTGCGGCGGTCGCCGGACGGACACCCAATGACGACTGGGCCTTCGAGGTCTCCCACCAGAGTGGTGCCGTCCGGCGTCGTGAGCCGTAAGCGGCGTGTCGCCCGTCAGTACTGGACGGATGCCTATCCAGGACCAGGCCATGATGCCTCGAGTCAGAGCGGTGGCGTCCAGGGCTGGCGGTCGTCAACACCCATCCGATGATCACTCGTTGGTGTTGGTGGTGCGAGCCCGCCGCACGGTGACCTCTCGTTACGCCCGAGCCGTTTGAGTTCCCGCGCAGACCGAGGCCCGCGGGGCGCGCTGGTGCCACGAACGGCTAGTGAGGTGGAGGCACATCCGCTAGGCGGTTGATGCCTGGGATTAGGTCGCTCGCGTGGCCCGCATGCGCTCGTGACCAGCGCAAATACCTGCACATTGAGAGGGAACTGCCTTGATCTACTGCGGCATCGACTGGGCGGAGAGGACGCATGACGTCGCTCTGGTTGACGACACCGGCGCGTTAGTCGCCAAGCAGCACATCACCGACGACGCGGCCGGCTACAAGCTGCTGCTGGAGTTGCTTGCCGAGCACGGCGACACCGAAGAGAACCCGATCCCGGTGGCGATCGAGACCTCCCGCGGCCTGCTGGTCGCGGTGCTGCGGACCAGGGAGCGGAAGGTGTACGCGATCAACCCGATGGCCGCCGCCCGTTACCGCGACCGACACAGCGTCTCCCGGAAGAAGTCCGATCCCGGCGATGCCCTCGTCCTGGCGAACATTCTGCGCACCGACATGCACGCCCACCGACCTCTGCCAGGCGACTCGGACCTCGGCCGGGCGATCGCCGTCCTTGCCCGCGCCCAGCAGGACGCTCTGTGGAACCGGCAGCAGCTCGCCAACCAGCTCCGCTCCCTGCTGCGCGAGTATTACCCGGCCGCCCTGGACGCCTTCGCCACCTGGACCAACGGTCTATGCCGCCCTGAGGCCCGCGAACTCCTCAAGGCCGCGCCGACCCCTGGCCGGGCGGCGCGGCTGACCCGCACCCAGATCCAGTCCGCGCTCAAGCGCGCCGGCCGCAAGCGCGGCATCGAGGCGGAGGCCGAGCGGCTCCGCCACGTCTTCCGCGCCGAGTGGACCCACCAGCCGCCGCTCGTCGAGGACGCGCTCGGCAAGCAGATGCTCGCCGTCCTCATCCAGCTGGAGGCCGCCTGCACAGCCGCCGACCAGCTCGCTGAGGCGGTGGAAGAGTCGTTCCCGCAGCATCCAGACGCCGAGATCCTGACGAGCTTCCCCGGGCTCGGCATCCAGCTCGCCGCCCGGATCCTCGCTGAGATCGGGGACGACCGCACCCGCTTCGGCGACGCGCGCGGCCTGAAGGCCTACGCAGGGGCCTCACCGGTGACCAGGGCTTCCGGCAAGAAGTCGTCCATCACGCGGCGGTGGGTGAAGAACGACCGGCTCAACCACGCCGGCTACCTCTGGGCCTTCGCCGCCCTCCGCCACTCACCGGGAGCAGGTGCCCACTACCGGCGCCGCCGCGAGATCGGCGACTGGCATGCCGCCGCCCAGCGCAACCTCTTCAACCGCATGATCGGCCAGCTCTACCACTGTCTCCAGCACCGCAAGCTCTTCGACGAACGCACCGCGTTTCCTGCACCACCAGAACTTGCCGTCAGCGCGGCTTAGAAGTCATCTCATTTGGTTGGCTCGGTAGGCTGTCGGTCGTGGTGGGGATCGTTGAGCGGCTTGTGCCGGATGAGTTGTGGGAGTTGTTCC
>NZ_JBSFUR010000111.1:0-1902 GCF_053591895.1 Streptomyces sp. NPDC002867
GAGCTGGACTGGTCGCGGTGCGCGATCGACTCCGTCAGTCTGCGGGCTGCAAAAGGGGGCCGTTGACGGGACCGAATCCGACCGACCGCGGCAAGCTTGGATCGAAGATCCACCTGATCTGTGACCGGAACGGACTGCCGCTGTCTCTGGGCATCTCCGGCGCGAACATGCACGACAGCCAGGGCCTGGAGCCGCTCGTGCGCGGCATCCCGCCCATCCGGTCCCGCCGTGGGCCTCGGCGTCGGCGGCCAGCGAAACTGCACGCGGACAAGGGCTACGACTACGACCACCTGCGTCGATGGCTCGGTCGGCGGGGCATCCGCCATCGCATCGCTCGCAAGGGCGTCGAGTCCTCGCAGCGGCTGGGCCGGCATCGCTGGGTGGTCGAAAGAACCGTGTCCTGGCTGGCCGGCTGCCGTCGCCTCCACCGACGGTACGAGCGCAAGGCCGAACACTTCCTCGCCTTCGTCGGCATAGCCGCAGCCCTTATCGGCTACCGCCGGTTAACGCCCCTACTCACGGCCTGAGCCGGTCCTGCTGCACATCGAAGCAGACCAGCCCCATGGACTCCGCCACCGCTGCCGCGTAGGCCGACGCCTCCTCGGCCATGCTCCACCGCATGGGGAAATAGATCAGCGGACCACTGGCCTCGCCGATCAGTGGGCCGGTCGACCAAGGCGAGGTGTCCTCCTCGTCCTCGGTGAGGTCGCACCACCGCTCAAGCAGCGCGGCCACGTAAGCCGCGATGCGTTCGGAGGGAGGCTCCTCCACCTCGCCGTCGATGCAGCGGTCGTACAGGTCGCTGAAGACCTGGTCGGCGGTCTTGTCATCCGCCGGCCTCTCGCCTTCCCAGACAGCAAGGTCGTAACTCATGTCCCGGAGACTCCCACATCGCACCGACACCCACCTGGCCGGTCGACGACACGAGCCTCAGCCAAAGGAAACGGCGTCTAACAGGTCATCTCATTTGGCGTGTTCGATAACCTGCTGGTGTGGGGATCGTCGAGCGGCTGGTGCCGGATGAGCTGTGGGAGTTGTTCCAGCGGGTGGTGCCGGAGGCGCCGACCCGTCCGCAAGGTGGAGGCCGACGTCGGCACGGTGACCGGGAGGTGCTGGCGGCGATCGTGTTCGTGGCCACGTCGGGCTGCACGTGGCAGCAGTTGCCGTCCGCATCGTTTGGACCGTCGGGAGCCACGGCTCACCGGCGGTTCACGGAATGGTCGAAGGCCAGGGTGTGGGCGAAGCTGCACCGCCTGGTCCTCGACGAGCTCGGTTCTCGCGGTGAGTTGGACTGGTCTCGGTGCGCGATCGACTCCGTGAACATGCGGGCCTTGAAAAGGGGGAGCTGACAGGCCCGAATCCTGTGGACCGGGGCAAGTACGGCTCGAAGATCCATTTGGTCACCGAGCGGACCGGTCTGCCCCTCTCCGTCGGCATCTCGGGTGCCAACGTCCATGACAGCCAGGCCCTGATCCCGCTGGTGCAGGGAATCCCGCCGATCCGCTCCCGCCGCGGCCGACGGCGACGCAGACCCGAAAAGCTCCACGCGGACAAGGGCTACGACTACAGCCACCTGCGGCGATGGTTACGTGGCCGTGGCATCACGCCCCGCATCGCACGCAAGGGCACGGACTCCAGCCAGCGGCTGGGCCGACACCGCTGGACCATCGAACGCACCATGGCCTGGCTCGCCGGATGCCGGCGCCTCCACCGCCGCTACGAACGCAAAGCCGAGCACTTCCTGGCCTTCACCAGCATCGCCTGCACACTCATCTGCTACCGCAGACTCACCAATTGAGATGACTTGTAAAGCGCGTTGCAGAAGGCTGTGTCTGGGCAGGTCAGACTCGGATTTAGTGCCGGCCTGATCATGCGGCGAGGGCGAGGTTGTGCATGTGGGCG
>NZ_JBSFUR010000112.1:0-1666 GCF_053591895.1 Streptomyces sp. NPDC002867
CAACAAGCGGTCACCCCTCGCGGTCGATGAATGAGCGTGAACACTGGCCAGTTCACGGCCCTCGATGGGCCACCGCCAACCATGCACGAGCTCGTAAGGGTTGTCCCGTAAGTGATCTCGCTGTGTGATGATCTTGGTTGTGCCTGGGTGTGATCACGGCGTCGGTGCCGTCCTGGATAGAGCCGTTCACAGGGCTGAGCCCGCGCACCTTTGGCAAGTTGGTGACGCTGCTGCGCCGCGAGGGTGCGGAGGTTCCTGGCCGGGGCCGGCCGTGGAAGCTGCCGCTCGAGGATCGGGTGCTGCTGGTGGCCGCGTACTGGCGGACCAACCTCACCCTGCGGCAACTGGCCCCGCTGTTCGGGGTGTCGAAGTCGGCCGCCGACCGGGTCATCGACCACCTCGGACCACAGTTGGCCCTGCAGCCGCGCAAGCGGTTCGCCAAGGACGCGGTGCTGATTGTGGACGGCACTCTGGTGCCCACCCGGGACCACACCATCGCCGAGCAGTCGAAGAACTACCGGTACTCGACCAACCACCAGCTGGTCATCGACGCCGATACCCGCATGGTCGTGGTGGTCGGCCGGCCGCTGCCGGGCAACCGCAACGACTGCCGGGCCTGGGCTGAGTCCGGCGCCGAGGCCGTCGCCGGGAAGGCCACCACAATCGCCGACGGCGGCTACGTCGGCACCGGACTGGTCATGCCGCACCGCCGCCGCGCGGACGAGGAACTGCCAGACTGGCAGCAGGCCCACAACAAGAGCCACAAACAGGTCCGCGCCCGTGTCGAGCACGCCTTCGCCCGCATGAAGACCTGGAAGATCCTCCGCGACTGCCGCCTGCGCGGCGACGGCGTCCACACCGCCATGCTCGGCATCGCCCGGCTGCACAACCTCGCCCTCACAGGATGATTCCCGCCCCATACGCTCAGTCGATACAGAACTCGTTGCCCTCGATGTCCAGCATCGGGATGCACGAATCATTGCCGTCATACAGCGTTCGCACGTGTACCGCGCCGAGCGGGACCAGTCGTGCGCATTCGGCCTCAAGTGCGGCGAGGCGCTCTTTTCCCACCAGCCCGGTGCCGACCCGCACATCAAGATGCACCCGGTTCTTGGCGGCCTTCCCCTCGGGGACTCGCTGGAAGTACAGCCGCGGGCCCACACCTGAGGGATCAATGCAGGCGAACCAAGAATCCCGCTGCTCAGGCGGCTGCGAGCGCCTGTAATCATCCCAAGTGGCAAACCCCTCCGGTGGCGGCGGTACGACGTACCCCAACACCTCGCACCAGAAACGAGCGAGACGCTCAGGTTCTGCGCAGTCAAAGGTGACCTGGAACTTCTTGATCGCTGACATCGGTGCACCGTACCAAGGGACTTGGGGTTCTGCCGTTCGCTTCATCCGAGGGTCTGCCCGCAGCCCCATCAGGCGCTGAGCCATCTCGGACATCAAGCGATCAAACCGGACTTGCCCACGAGGACGACGCGACCCTGGCGGCGAAGCCCACCGGGGCCACCAGGATTCAGCCCTGACCAACTGCCCACATGTCAAAGATCAGTTACGGGACAACCCTTAGACAGTGTCCTATGTGGTGCTGGCTCGTTGGGCTCGGCATGGGGCGGGGTACGTGGAGTTGGATTGTTCCGGACGGGCTGTGGGAGATCGCCGA
>NZ_JBSFUR010000113.1:0-1627 GCF_053591895.1 Streptomyces sp. NPDC002867
GCGGCCGTGGTCGGTGAACAGCAGGTTCGAGCGCAGGCCCTCGGGCCGGTGCAGCAGCCAGTCGTCCAGCAGTGTCTTCAGCTGTGGGTGCAGGGTGGTTCCTTCCGCTTGGGCGGCGCATTCACGGACGGTTTCGATAAGAGGTTGGAGAAGGGCGTGGGCGGCGCCGGCCCGGGGGGGCGTGCCTGCGCTGCTGCGCGGGCGTGGAGCCGGGACGGGAGCCGGCTGTATGACGTGTCCCGTGCGTGTCAGTTCGGTGGCCAGCCAGGCAGGCAGGCAGGAGTGCGGGTTCCCGTACGGACCCGAGGGGGGTGTAGACACCGGCGGGGGTACGGGTGGCCGGGGCGACGATGTAGCCGCCGTGAGCTCGTACGTCGACCTGCCAGGCGAGGGCTGTCTTGGGGCTGGAGCCGGTGGACGAGCGGTAGCGGACGCGGGGTTCTGGGTTCAGGTACCAGATGTGCAGCCCGCCGGACGGAGTTCGTACGCGCAAGGTCGTGTCGTCCTCTGCCGGGTTCTGCTCCTGCCGGTAGGCCGCGAGGAGAGCCAGGGTGTCGAAGCCCGAGGCCAGTCCCTCGAGGTTTACCGCGTCCGGGATGGAGATACCCGGCAACAGGCGGTTGCGGTCCGGTACATGTGCGGCGTGGGCGTCGACGTCCAGGACGACGAGATGCGCCGGCCCGCAGGACACGCCGACGCCCGCGCGGGGCTCCCTGGTCCACCACGAGTCAATCAGGGCAGGGTCGGTGGTCGCGCTGTGGAAGCCGTGGCACCAGAGGCCCTGAGCGTGGCAGGGGCACTGTGCGGGGTCGTGTGAGCGGGTGCGGCACAGTTCGCAGTTGGCGGCCGGAGTCTTGCGCCCCGGAGCTAGGGGATGGACGGGCCACTGCCGGCCTGCGAGCCACCGGGCGACGTCCACTGGTCGCGACGGCTGCGCGACTCGGGAAGAAGCCGTGTCGGCGTGGCGCTGCACTGTCGTCGGTCCGTTCCTCTTGTCCGGCCAGGGTTGGTCCCTCAGCTCGGTCCCCGACATTTTGCCTGGTCAGGCGGGCGCCGAGACGGGATGAGGGACTGAAGGGACTGACTTTCCCTTATAGGGGGCTGAGCCTAGCGCAGGGGGCCCTGACTCCGTGGGAGGCATGAGCACTTATTGGAAAATCAGTCCCTTCAGTCCCTCAGTCCCTCACCCGGGGCGGCGTGGACGACGGAGGGACTGAAGCTCCCCGGAGACTGGTGGTCTCTTCGGTCCCCTTTCAGTCCCTGACACGTTTACCCAGGTCAGAGGCTTGCGTCTCTCAGGGGAGGGACTGAAGGGACCCAACTTCCTAGTTATGAACGCATCAGAGATATACGCAGGTCAGCCTCGTGTACGCGTGCATACGCGCGCACGCACGCAGCTGGATACAGGCACTTACGGTCCCTTCAGTCCCTCCCGTCCCTGGCACACCGCTCTGATCTGCGGTTCTGTCGAGGGACTGAAGAAGACGGGGACCGAAAGCCGCCCCGGCGACTCTTCCGGTCCCTGGGGTCAGGGGTTGCGTCCTGAGAGGTGGTGTACGGGCTCCCACCTGATCCGGGCGTTTGTCCTGGCGTCGGAGTGAGTGTCCGGATACAAGAACGGCCACCG
>NZ_JBSFUR010000114.1:0-1429 GCF_053591895.1 Streptomyces sp. NPDC002867
GGTTGCGTCCTGAGAGGTGGTGTACGGGCTCCCACCTGATCCGGGCGTTTGTCCTGGCGTCGGAGTGAGTGTCCGGATACAAGAACGGCCACCGGCTGATCTTCGAGTTGTCGAAGCTCGAAGGAGATCAGCACGATGACCGCACCTGACAGTCTGCCGCTGCACGCCCTCGCCGAGGACAACCTGGCCGCGGCGAGTCCCGATCTGCTGCGCGCGATGGTTAAAACGTTCGCCGACGCTGTCATGTCCGCCGAGGCCGACGCCCTCTGCAACGCCGAATACGGGCAGGTCAGCGACGAACGCGTCAACCACCGCAACGGATATCGCCCACGCGAGTGGGACACCCGGGCCGGCACCGTCGAACTGGCCATCCCCAAGCTGCGCCAGGGCAGTTACTTCCCGCATTGGCTCCTGGAACGCCGCCGCAGGGCCGAGCAGGCCCTCATCTCGGTGGTCGCCACCGCCTACCTGCTCGGCGTCTCCACCCGCAGAGTCGAGAAGCTCGCCGAGTCCCTGGGCGTCACGCAGCTGTCGAAGTCCCAGGTCAGTGCGATGGCCAAGCACCTGGACGAGCAGGTCGCCGCGTTCCGCAACCGGCCTCTGGATGCCGGGCCCTACTCGTTCGTCTGGGTGGACGCGCTGACCCAGAAGGTCCGCGAGGGCGGCCGCATCATCAACGTCCACGCGCTGATCGCGGTCGGCGTCAACGCCGACGGACACCGCGAGATCCTCGGCCTGGACGTCGCCACCGCCGAGGACGGCGCCGGCTGGCTCGCCTTTCTGCGCTCCCTGATCGCCCGCGGCCTGTCCGGTGTTCAGCTGGTCATCTCCGACGCGCACACCGGCCTGGTCGACGCCATCGGCGCGGTGCTGCCCGGCGCGTCATGGCAGCGATGCCGCACGCATTACGCCCGCAACCTGCTCAGCCAGGTTCCGAAATCGGCCCAGCCGTGGGTGGCCACGCTGCTGCGGACCATTTTCGAACAGCCCGACACCGACGCGGTCCGGGCCCAGATGGCACACGCCCTGGACGCCCTGGAGGCCAAGTTCCCCAAAGCCGCAGCCCACTTGGACACTGCCCAGCACGACCTGCTGGCCTTCACCGCCTTCCCGCGCGAGATCTGGCGGCAGATCTGGTCGAACAATCCGCAGGAACGGCTGAACAAGGAGATCCGGCGTCGCACCGACGTCGTCGGCATCTTCCCCGACCGCACCGCCGTCATCCGGCTCGTCGGCGCGGTCCTGGCCGAGCAGAACGACGAGTGGACCGAGGCCCGCCGCTACATGGGACTCGACCTGCTGGCCAAGGCCCGCCTCCACCCGATCGAGTCAGAAACCGACGAGACCGCCCTGCCCACCGAACTCACCGCATAGCCTCAAAACGAGATCACCGAGTGGCCGTCACTACACCACTCCAGCGGACGTGACC
>NZ_JBSFUR010000115.1:0-1387 GCF_053591895.1 Streptomyces sp. NPDC002867
GGCGGATTCAACAAATCGTCGCAACACGGGGTGTGTTGGGGTCGTTCGTCAGTAGCCCGGTGAAGCGCTCGGCTGGGGTGTCCCAGCCGAGCGTCTTTCGGGGCCTGCGGTTCAGTTCAGCGGCGGCGGCGTCCAGGTCCTCCCTGGTGTACTTGGCCAGATCGGCCCCTTTCGGGAAGTACTGCCGCAGCAGGCCGTTCGTGTTCTCGTTCGAGCCTCGCTGCCATGGGCTGTGAGGCTCGCAGAAGTACACCGGGATTCCAGAGGCTTCCGAGAAGGCGTAGTGATGTGCCATCTCGGATCCTTGGTCCCAGGTCAGGGAGCGCTTGAGATGCGGCGGGAGGCCGCTGACGGCATCGAGGAGCGCTTTGCGGAAGAACCCGGGAGTGGGTCCGTTCGGGAGGTGCACGAGGAGCGTGTAGCGGGTGCTGCGTTCCACGAGAGTGCCGATCGCTGAGCCGTTTTTCGCGCCGACGATCAGGTCGCCCTCCCAGTGTCCCGGGACGGTGCGGTCGGCGGCCTCGGCGGGACGCTGGCTGATCAGGACCATCGGGTGAGTGAATCGCGGGGTCCTCTGGTCGGGCCGCCGGCGACGCCTGCGCATGCTTCGTCCGGTCCGGAGGCGCCGGGAGATCTCGCGCCACAGGCCGCCTCTGGCTTGTGCGTACAAGGCTCGGTAGATCGTCTCGTGCGTCACATGCATCTCTGGACGGTCCGGGAAGTCCCGGCGAAGGATGTTCGCGATCTGCTCGGGACTCCACTTCTCGTCCAGTCGTGCCTGGATGAATTCCCGCAGCTCAGGGCAGAGGTCAATCCTTCGCGGCTTGGGGCGTGGCCGACGTGCTCGCGCCCGCTTGTGAGCAGCGAACGGGCGGTAGTAGGCGGGATGATTCGGCCTGACGTTGGGGTTGCTGTTGCGCCGGATCTCCCGGCTGATCGTCGACGGGCTGCGGTTCAGCTCGCTGGCGATCGCCCGGATCGACTTCCTCTCTCGCCACAGATCAGCGATGCGGACTCGCTCCTCCTCGGACAAGAAGCGGGCAGAGACGGAGGACTGAGGGGCGTTCCGTTCCTCCTTGCGTGGATGCGGCACGAACTCGCGGGGATCACCGACGACCGGTTGGATCGCGGCCCGCACCGTCTTCCGTCCTGCCCTCGTGGTCCTTACACGCTCACCACGCCCGCTGATCCACTCCTGTCCCGTTCGGCGGTTGATACCGACGATGCGACTGGCTTCTCTGATGCTCACGCCTTCGTGTATCAGTTCGAGAAACCTCAGCTTGACCTCGGGGGGCACCCTTCTGCCATTCGGGCGCCCCCCAGCAGTCGTTCTGTCTTTCATCGCCTACCCGGAGGCCGGGTGTTGCGACGTTGATTAGAACCCAAG
>NZ_JBSFUR010000116.1:0-1380 GCF_053591895.1 Streptomyces sp. NPDC002867
GGGACTGTAAATCGTTCGGTGTAACTCCCGATCAAGGAAGATGCATCGATGACGAGCGAGAACGTGACTGAGGCCGAGACCGTCGAGGTGGCCGAGCCGCTGTCGGCGAAAGCTGTGGACGACCGGCTGATCGACGAGCTGGTGGGCCGGGCCCAGGCCGAGGGCATGCAGTTGACGGGTGAGGGCGGGCTGCTCCAGCAGCTGACCAAGCGGCTGCTGGAGTCCGCCCTCGAGGGCGAGATCACCGACCACCTCGGCTATGACAAGCACGACCCGGCGGGGAAGAACGGCGGCAACTCCCGCAACGGCAAACGCGGGAAGACCGTACTGACCGACGTCGGGCCGGTGGAAATAGCCGTGCCCCGCGACCGGGACGGCACGTTCGAGCCGAAGATCGTCAAGAAGCGGCAGAAGCGCCTGACCGGCGTGGACGAGATGGTGATCTCGCTGTCGGCGAAGGGCCTGACGACCGGTGAGGTTCAGGCCCACCTGGCCGAGGTCTATGGCGCCGAAGTCTCCCGCCAGACAATCTCCACGATCACCGACAATGTCATGGACGGCATGGCCGAGTGGCAGAACCGGCCCCTGGACGCCGTCTATCCGGTGGTCTTCATCGACGCGATCCACGTAAAGATCCGTGACGGCGCCGTCGCCAACCGTCCCATCTACGTTGCCTTGGCCGTCACGACGGAGGGCCGGCGGGACATCCTGGGGCTGTGGGCCGGCGACGGAGGCGAGGGTGCCAAGCACTGGCTGCACATCCTCACGGAGATCAAGAACCGCGGCGTGAACGACGTCCTGATGCTCGTCTGCGACGGGCTGAAGGGCCTGCCCGACGCGGTCGAGACGGTCTGGCCGAAGACGATCGTGCAGACCTGCGTGGTCCACCTGCTGCGGAACTCCTTCCGCTATGCCGCCCGCCAGGACTGGGACAAGATCGCGCGTCTCCTCAAGCCCGTCTACACCGCCGCGACTGAGGAGGCCGCCCTCGACCGGTTCGCTGAGTTCGCCGAGGCGTGGGGCCGGAAGTATCCGGCGATCGTGCGGCTCTGGGAGAACGCCTGGGAGGAGTTCACCCCGTTCCTCCGCTTCGACACCGAGATCCGCCGCATCGTCTGCACCACCAACGCGATCGAGTCCGTCAACGCCAGGATCCGGCGGGCGGTCAAGGCACGCGGCCACTTCCCCAACGAGACCGCCGCACTGAAGTGCGTCTACATGGCGATCATGTCGCTCGACCCCACTGGCAAGGGCCAGGCCCGCTGGACCATGCGCTGGAAGACCGCCCTGAACGCCTTCGACATCACCTTCGACGGTCGGCTCTCCGCAGCCCGTCAGTAACCTCAACCACTCTGGTTACACCGTCCGTTTGACAGACCC
>NZ_JBSFUR010000117.1:0-1287 GCF_053591895.1 Streptomyces sp. NPDC002867
CCCCGTGAATGTCTCCACCCACATCGTCTCAGCCCTCAACACCCCACCCATACAGGGAAAATGCCCATCCTGCCGCCTTCTGCAACGCGCTTTAGAGCGTGTCTCTTTGATCGGTTAGTCAGTTGATCGAATGTGTCCGTCCGGTTGGTGATCACTGATGCGATGTGGGACCGGATCGAGCCGCTGATGCCGGCCGATCCGGTCCGTGGGCGACGGTGGGCCGACCACCGCCGAACGCTGGAGGCCATCGCGTGGAAGTACCGCACCAACTCGCCCTGGCGGGACCTGCCTGGTGAGCTCGGACCGTTCCAGACCGCTCACAAACGGCTGATCCGGTGGGGCGTCGACGGCACTTGGGAGGCGATCCTCGCCGCTGTCCTGGCAGCGGCGGACGCCGACGACGACATCGACTGGACGGTGTCGGTGGACTCCACGGTCGTCCGGGCCCACCAGCACGCCGCCGGGGCACGCAAAAGGGGGCGGTTCGGTCAGGTGAGCCCGCCGATCACGCTCTCGGACACTCCCGCGGTGGGTTGAGTACCAAGATCCACCTGGCCGCGGACGGCGGAGCACGACCACTGGCCTTCACTGTCACCACAGGTCAAGCCGGTGACGCACCCGCCTTCGAGACGGTGATGGCCCGCATCCGCGTCCCCCGTAATGGCCCCGGAAGGCCACGGACCCGCCCCCTTGCAGTGCTGGCCGACCGGGCCTACTCCTCCCGCGCCATCCGCAGCCACCTGCGGCGCCGGGGAATCCGTGCGGTCATCCCGCAGCCGTCCGATCAGATCAGCCACCGGATCCGGCGGGGTCACCGAGGTGGTCGCCCGCCCGGTTTCGACTCCCAGGCCTACAAGCAACGGAACACCGTCGAGCGATGCATCAACCGGCTCAAGCAGTGGCGCGGCCTGGCCACACGAACCGACAAGCTCGCCATTGCCTACCAGGCTGCGCTCCACCTCGCCGCCATCCTCATCTGGGCACGACGCTGACCAAAGAGACAGAACCTACGAGCTCGTGCATGGTTGGCGGTGGCAGGTCGAGACCTTGATCATCGATCATGGTTTGTGTGGTGGGGAACCGGACGCGTGCAGCGATCACCCGTAGTCGACAGATCACCGGACTGGACCCTGAGGTGATCGCCGAACTTGTAGAGGTGATCGGCCCGTTGTGGCAGGAACGGCACCAGGCGGCACTCGCTTCGCGACCGCGTCGGCGAGCTGTCGGTGCTGGTGCCAAACACAAACTCGTCTTTGTCGACCGGCTCCTGGCCACGCTGGTTCACCT
>NZ_JBSFUR010000118.1:0-1247 GCF_053591895.1 Streptomyces sp. NPDC002867
CGGCGATCTCCCACAGCCCGTCCGGAACAATCCAACTCCACGTACCCCGCCCCATGCCGAGCCCAACGAGCCAGCACCACATAGGACACTGTCTAGGGCACTCCGATATGCACATGCAGGCCGCAGCCATCACCTGGTTCCAAAAACTTCGCAGGCCAGCGGCCATGCCGCTCGCTCGGCGAGGCCACCTTGAGAGAGGGGCTTCACAGCCGGGGAGGCAGAGACCTGCTGCTGCATCCGCCAACCTCGTTCGTGTCGGCCCGCCGGTCGGCAGCGACGGTCCGCCCGGACATCCGCCTCGGCCAGCCGCACCCGCTACTCGGTGCCCGGCAGGGCGCTCGGCCGCCAGGTCGACGCCCGTTCGGCCGTCACCATGGTCCAGACCGTCTTTGACGTTGAACTGGCCCGGCGTCACGCGGCACTTGAGCGAGGAGATGCTTCGATAGGAGCGATGATCTGCCGGAGACGATCGCCTTCCAATGAAGACGCCGCGCTGGTGCCGCACTCAGACACACGAAGCCAGGGACGCCTGCCGAGGCGTCGCCGGCTAGGCGCTGAATGTCCACGCGTTCTATCGACTTTCCGCAGCTCGAGGAGGGACCGGGCTGCGGAAGAAGCACGGCGAGACGTGCCTGGCGGCCGCTTGCGCACGGGCGATCACGATCGGCACCCTCGCTGTCGCACCATCGAGGGCATTGTGATCGCCGAGACCGAGAGCGACCTCGAGCCGGGACCCCCTCCGCCTCCATTGTGCGCCGCTGCGCTGTTTGTTGAAGGGGACCGGTCCGTGCGTGAGGCCGCAGCCCGCCGACACCCGGCACCTCTGCTTCTGTCTGCCGGGCCCGCGTGCCGGCGACATCGTTCTCGACGCTGCGGCCATGGACGCCTCGGTGGCCGCTGGCTGGCCTGCGGCGCATCGATACAGGTCATGAGCGCAGAGGAAGCGCTCCGCGTGGCTTTCACGACCTAACGAGCTCGTGCATGGTTGGCGGTGGCACGTCGAGACCTTGATCATCGATCATGGTTTGTGTGGTGGGGAACCGGACGCGTGCAGCGATCATCCGCAGTCGACAGATCACCGGACTGGACCCTGAGGTGATCGCCGAACTCGTAGGCCTGATCGGCCCGTTGTGGCAGGAACGGCACCAGGCAGCACTCGCTTCGCGACCGCGTCGGCGAGCTGTCGGTGCTGGTGCCAAACACAAACTCGTCTTTGTCGACCGGCTCCTGGCCACGCTGGTTCACCT
>NZ_JBSFUR010000119.1:0-1220 GCF_053591895.1 Streptomyces sp. NPDC002867
CACGGCCGGATCGGCCGGGCCCGCCCCTTTCCGCCGTCGCCGGCCCGCGCTCGCACCGGCCGTCCCGGTCGACGGCTCCCGCTGAACTCGGCGTCCACCCGCGCCTGATCCCGGGCCGGGCCGGTGGCGCCGACGGGCGACGCCCGCTCACTGCGAGTAGCGCAGCTGCCCCGCATGACCGGCCCTTTTGTGATGCCGGGCATAGGAGCCACGTCACTTCCTAAAGGAGATAGTGGAGCCGACTCCCGTCGATTCGCGGGGACAAACAGCTCAGAAGCGTCTCTTGGTGACATTGCTCTGTAGTGGGGTAGTAGGTCACATTCTTGCGCGCGGTTCGAACCGCCCCTAACCATGGCTGACGTTCCGGGGAGCCAGCGCCGGGATCGGGTGAATCCCGCCCGGTCGACCGCTCCGGCCCCGAGGCGGAGACCTTCTCCGCCGCCCGCCGATCGCATCGATGACCGGCCTCCCCATGACGTCCCCCGTTTGGAGAGTTCCTTCCGTATGACCGCCGCCACGCAGACCACCGCCAGCCGCACCGCCCGCTTCCGCAAGCTCTCTGTCACCGGCCTGGCCACGGCGGGCGCCGCAGCACTGGCGCTGACCCTGGCTCCCTCGCCGGCGCAGGCCGCTCCGGCCACGGAGAGCGCGTCGAAGGCCACGGTCGCGACGGCCGAGGTCGCGCCGACGAAGAAGGACAAGCCCAAGAAGGACAGCCCGAAGAAGGCGAAGAAGGCCAAGAAGGTCTACGCCCACAACCTCGACGGCTGGATCAAGGAAGCGCTGGACATCATGAAGTCCGAGGGCATCCCCGGCACCTACGAGGGCCTGCACCGCAACATCATGCGGGAGTCCAGCGGCAACCCGAACGCCCAGAACAACTGGGACGTCAACGCACAGAACGGCACGCCGTCCAAGGGCCTGCTCCAGGTCATCCAGCCGACCTTCGACGCCTACCACGTCGACGGCACCCCGCACGACCTGACCGACCCGGTGGCCAACATCACCGCGGCCGCGAACTACGCCGCCGACAAGTACGGCTCCATCGACAACGTCGACTCCGCCTACTGATACTCCCTTCTGAACCGTCCTCCCGGACCGTTCGGCACGCGCGGCCCCGCCCCTCGGGCGGATTCAACAAATCGTCGCAACACGGGGTGTGTTGGGGTCGTTCGTCAGTAGCCCGGTGAAGCGCTCGGCTGGGGTGTCCCAGCCGAGCG
>NZ_JBSFUR010000120.1:0-1147 GCF_053591895.1 Streptomyces sp. NPDC002867
AGGTTGTCCGGGACGAGCCGGCGCGGGACGCCTCTAATATGCGGGTCTCGATGTCAAGCCATAGTCGAAAGAGGAAGCCGCCCGTGAGCACTGAGCCGCTCCGCAACCTGCGCTATGTGGATGACATCACCCGCGATGACGTCCTCACGCTGGAGGCGTTCATCTACTCCCAGCTTCGGCCAGTCCAAGACGCAGCTGGCGAGACCGGGGACACGTTCTGCGCGTTGCGTTCCCTGGAGATCCTGCTCTGCGACTCGGCAGGGCTCCTGCTGGCACTCCTCGACCGGAGCGGACGAGGCCAGGAGGAACGGTCCACCATGCTCCGCGAGTGGAACCGGTTGTGGACCACCGCGAGCTGGTGGAACTACCGCGACGGATATGACACTGACCGCTGGAATCGCCTGGATCACGTGGACGCCGCTGCCGAAGCCTCACACCATGCCGAGATTGCAAGAGCTCAAGTAGGCACTGGGGAGGCCCAGTGAACAGGTAACTGTCGATTTGGCGAGTGGAGATTGTCAGGAGGCTTCTCCATCGAGGCGACTGAGGAGTCCGTCGAAGATCTGCTCGCGTGTGACCTGGCCCTTGGCAGCCGCGTCGTCTCGTTGGCGTTCGAGGGTGGGCCGGAACTCGATCGTGGTGACGAAGA
Source organism: Streptomyces sp. NPDC002867 (assembly GCF_053591895.1). NCBI lineage: Bacteria > Bacillati > Actinomycetota > Actinomycetes > Kitasatosporales > Streptomycetaceae > Streptomyces > Streptomyces sp. NPDC002867. Next base: position 650 of record NZ_JBSFUR010000120.1, read on the forward strand.
AGGTGCAGGACTCGCAGATCGACTCGAAGTGGCAGTCCATCTCGACGGGGCGAGCGCAGTAGCCGTTGCCGAGCATGCGGCGGTGCATCTCCCGGCGAAGCTTAGCCATCTCCGAACCCTCGGCGTCGGCCGGCAGCTGGCGCGGGGCATCGTAGAGCGCCTCGACCTTCTCTGAGACGGCGAAGTACTCGTCGGCGACGGTCCGGTCGGCGATCCGGGCGTAAACACGCGTCATGGACAGCGACTTGTGTCCGAGGAGGGCGGCGATTGCTTCCAGAGACATGCCCCGGTTGATCGCCTGGGTCGCCAGAGTGTGGCGGAGCTGGTGCGGGGTGACCCTGCCCAGTCCGGCCCTTTCGGCGGCCTTGCGGACCGCGGCCTCGATGCGGGAGGCGTTGACCGGGCGGCCGTGGTCGGTGAACAGCAGGTTCGAGCGCAGGCCCTCGGGCCGGTGCAGCAGCCAGTCGTCCAGCAGTGTCTTCAGCTGTGGGTGCAGGG